>JAZLIY010000071.1:0-74679 GCA_045617645.1 Bacteroidaceae bacterium
GCCTCTCTACGTCAAAAAGGCAATCAAAAATGTACAGAAACCGAGAAAAATGATTAATTTTGCATCGCCATTAGGATAAAGAGTCAGAAAAGTGAACGGATATCCCCGTTTTGGGTGGGTGGATATACTCCGTTTTCAGCAATGTCTGGAACAGTTTGAGCCTATGCAGCAAATATTGCCTCTTTTTTCTCTGTAGCAAAAAAAACGTAAATAAAAGGATTAATAAGCACATAATAAACATGAGCCTATAAAATATAAATAGCGTGTAACTCATTGAGCTACACGCTATTTGATAGTGTTTTGTTATACCTTTACTTATCGGTATCATTTTACCTCCTCGAAGTCGGCATCCTGAATATCGGGACCCTGCTGATCGCCCTGAGGACCTGCCTGCTGACCACCATTGAATCCGGCGCCTCCCATATCTGGACCCGCACCCGGTTGAGTGCCAGCGGCTTGAGCAGCCTGATACATTTTCTGAGCAGCATTATTGAGTTCAGCCGTGGCCGCATCGATTGCAGCTAAATCCTGTGCCTTGTGAGCATCTTTCAGCTTGTTGAGAGCCGTCTCAACTTCACCTTTGACATCTGCGGGCAACTTGTCACCACTTTCCTTCAACATGTTCTCCGTCTGGAATATCATGCTATCAGCCTGATTCAGTTTGTCAATCTTCTCACGTTCTTTCTTGTCTGCATCGGCATTAGCTTCTGCCTCTGCCTTCATACGCTCGATTTCCTCCTTGGACAAGCCACTTGATGCCTCAATGCGAATGGCCTGTTCCTTACCCGTAGCCTTATCCTTGGCACTTACCTTAAGGATACCGTTAGCATCGATGTCGAAGCTAACTTCGATCTGAGGAATACCGCGACGGGCAGGTGCTATGCCTTCGAGGTTGAACTGGCCAACGCTCTTGTTCTGGCTTGCCATAGGGCGTTCACCTTGCAGTACGTGGATGGTAACGGCCGTCTGGTTGTCGGCTGCCGTTGAGAATGTTTCGCTCTTGTGGCATGGAATGGTTGTGTTTGCATCAATGAGCTTTGTCATGACACCTCCGAGCGTTTCGATACCCATAGACAGAGGAGTAACGTCGAGCAAAACGATATCGCTCTTATCACCAGTGAGGACAGCTCCCTGGATGCTGGCACCTACGGCTACCACTTCATCGGGATTAACGCCCTTGCTGGGCTCTTTTCCGAAGAAATCGGCCACCAATTTCTGTACAGCAGGAATACGGCTACTGCCACCGACCAGAATAACCTCATCAATATCGCTGTTGCTGAGACCTGCATCACGCATGGCATTCTGGCATGGAATCTTGCAAGCCTGGATGAGGCTGTCGGCCAACTGTTCAAACTTAGCACGAGTAAGTGACTTGACCAAGTGTTTTGGCATGCCATTGACAGCGGTAATATAAGGGAGATTAATCTCTGTTGTCGTAGAGCTGGAAAGTTCAATCTTTGCCTTCTCTGCAGCTTCCTTCAGACGTTGGAGAGCCATAGGATCCTGTTTCAGGTCGATACCTTCCTCTGCCTTGAATTCATTAGCCAACCAGTCAATAATTACCTGGTCAAAATCATCACCACCCAGATGAGTATCACCATTTGTGGACAACACCTCAAATACGCCACTGCCAAATTCCAGAATGGAAATATCGAATGTACCTCCACCTAGGTCAAAGACAGCAATCTTCATGTCCTTATTAGCCTTATCGACACCATAAGCGAGAGCTGCAGCGGTAGGCTCGTTGACAATACGCTTAACATCGAGACCAGCTATCTGACCTGCTTCCTTGGTAGCCTGACGCTGTGAATCGGAGAAGTAAGCTGGAACGGTAATGACGGCCTCCGTTACTTCTTGACCCAGATAATCCTCTGCCGTCTTCTTCATCTTCTGCAGGATCATTGCGCTGATTTCCTGAGGAGTGTACATACGTCCGTCGATATCAACACGGGGAGTATTGTTGTCGCCACGTTGTACGGAATAGGGCATACGAGAGATTTCCTTTTGAACCTGATCATACGTTTCACCCATAAATCGTTTGATGGAGAAAATCGTCTTCTTAGGATTCGTGATTGCCTGACGCTTGGCTGGGTCACCGACCTTGCGTTCGCCACCATCTACAAATGCTACGATAGAAGGAGTTGTACGTTTGCCTTCGCTGTTGGCAATAACTACGGGCTCGTTGCCCTCAAAAACAGATACACATGAGTTTGTTGTACCTAAGTCAATTCCAATAATCTTTCCCATAATCTTAAATATTTATTTTGTTCTTATTTTCGTTTGTTAACTCTCAACCCATATCCTACAAAGCGCGTGCCAAAAAAAAATGCCGACAAAAATGGCAAAAAATCTGCCACTTTGTCAGCATTTCCTCTTTTTCGTACTATAATTAAGTCGACATTAGACTAAATTTCTTTTTTGTTCTTACTACTATCCTGTCATTTTTTACAAGGCATGAGCCCCTTCGCCTGACGACAATTTTTCCATTACCTTGGCTGTTATTTCTTCGGTAAGCTCGGGATTGTCCTGCAACACGTTCTTTACGGCATCACGCCCCTGTGCCAATTTGCTGCCATTATAACTGAACCAAGAACCACTTTTCTCTATGATTTTGTTATCAACAGCCAGATCCAGAACTTCGCCTATCCGGTTGATACCTTCACCGAAAATGATTTCAAACTCAGCCTTGCGGAATGGAGGTGCCACCTTGTTCTTGACAACCTTGACGCGAACCAGATTACCGAGGACTTCTTCTCCGTCCTTAATACTGCTGACACGACGGATATCAAGACGGACACTGGCGTAGAATTTCAGGGCATTACCACCTGTCGTCGTCTCGGGGTTACCGAACATGACACCAATCTTCTCGCGAAGCTGATTGATGAAGATACAAGTTGTATTTGTCTTGTTGACCGTTGCAGTCAACTTACGGAGTGCCTGACTCATCAGACGCGCCTGCAAACCCACTTTGTTGTCTCCCATTTCGCCTTCTATTTCCGCCTTTGGCGTAAGGGCTGCCACGGAATCCACCACAACAATATCAACAGCAGAACTGCGGATAAGCTGATCGGCTATCTCCAATGCCTGCTCACCATTGTCCGGCTGACTGACAAGGAGATTATTTACATCCACGCCCAATTTCTCTGCATAGAAACGGTCAAAAGCATGTTCGGCATCAATAAAGGCAGCAATGCCACCCGCCTTCTGTGCTTCTGCTATGGCGTGAATGGCCAGTGTCGTCTTACCAGAAGATTCCGGACCATAGATTTCTATGATACGTCCCTTTGGGTACCCACCGACACCCAAGGCATAATCCAGCGTGATAGATCCAGTTGGGATCACATCCACCTGTTCCACTTTGCTTTCACCCATCATCATGATGGAGCCCTTACCATAATCCTTCTCAATCTTGTTCATGGCATCCTGCAAAGCCTTCAACTTTGCACTCCGTTCGTCCATAACCGTGTTTTCTGCGTCTTTCTTTGCCATTGTTATTTTGTTTTTTGTGATTTATCTTTCTATTATTCGCTGCTTATTGTTCCAGTTCTTTTGGTTCTATCCCCATTGCATGCATAAGGCTGTATCCCAAAATGTCTTGCCGGCATCCTTCGCACGATTCCGGCCGCATACTAAGAAGGGTGACATCCTTGTCCGATTGTTTTTTCAGACTGTCCTTCAATGCCTGTCCATAACGTGCCATATCGGGTACAAGTATCAGAGTGCTGACATCCTTTTCCTCCAAAATAGCCTCGACACACTGTACAAAAAGGGGTTGCCCTACATTGACGGATTCCTCTACCACAGAGCTCACTAGGAACTCGCCAAGATGTGGGTCACGAAACGCTTGTCCGTCCAGTTCCTGAACCAGGTGGCCTGGAGCAAATTGCTCCAAGGTCGTTTTATTTATCGAACGTACGAAAATGACCTGAACCTCGTGTTCACCCACGCCAAGTCCGCCATCCAATGCACAACACACAATCCACTCGGCTGTATCGACCAAGGGAACCTCTCGTTTCAACATTTCACGAAAAGTGTCTCGCAGATGCATGGCAACTCCATCCACGCCATCTGCATCCACCAATATGATTTTTTCTTTCAGTGTGCCTGTATTCATAATTCGATTGCAAACATACAAAAAAAAGTCCAAAACGACAAACGTCTTTGGACTTTTTTACGGAACGGCTTATTTTTATATAAAGGAACTAAAATTCGCCAAAGTTATCAGGACCGCCGCCAAAACCATTTTGACGTGGACCGAAACCACCTGGACGGCCACCCTGACGCATATTCCCGTTGTGCGGCATTCCCATACGGCGAGGTTGGGAAAAGATTTTCAGCAGCTGCTGAGGGGTAAGGAACCTGGAAAATTCAGCATAGTATTTCTTCTGCGATTGCAGACGGGCATGCATTTTTGTAATCTGCTCTTCCTGTCGTTCGAAATTTGCCTGAATCTTGGCCGTCGCTTCTTCATCGGTCAATTCTTTTTTCTTTTCGTCCACTTCTGCCTTTTGTTCGGAATCTGGCAACGACATCGTACCCGAGATTTCATCCATATACCTTTTATATAAAGAAATGAACTCAGTCTTCGTAGTGCCGTCCAGTTTAAACTCATCAGCAAAGCGTTCTGCCCTTTTCTGTGCCATCTCTGCACGCATCTTCGGGCGTACATCGGCATCTGCTTTTTCGTTTTGCGCCATAGCGACCCCCGTAAGACATAAGGTTAAGGCCGCAACAAGAATCATTCGTTTTTTCATAACAAGATTTTCCATAAAAAGATTTTTAATTAATTAGACATACACAAAACGATTGACTATAAAAGGAAAGACAAGTTTAATGCCATGCAAGGAATTTAAGTTTCTTTAACGGTATGCGATTAGCGGACGGTCACATGGAAGCAACCTTGCCTAACTTCATATTTAATATAGCAAAGCCCCTCCTGACGTGCATCACGAAGCACTTCGCTAAGCACCCATTTCAAGGTATCATTCTGCACGACACGTTGCTTCGGTCCGTCTGGATGCGACACCGTTGTGTAGCGATTATAAGCAATATCGAACGTCGTTCCATAACGATGGCAACTTTGTTCGCTCGCGTTTCCGTTCCGGGCACGAAGTTTCCGAACATCATCTTCAGTACGTAGCACGCTGGAGACAATAATCTTGTGCAGAGGAACACCTTTTACATTCAAGCTGTCTAGGAAAGTCCGTCCCACATGCTGAAGCAATTCATTTGCCCTGGGTACAAGGTACGGTATGCTGGTCGTCATGCGCGGATCAACATCAAAATAGGGAGAAGAAAGGAATACCAGGTCACCCTTCCGCGTCTCTGCTTCCTGGCGGTCTGCGACAGGTGTAACACCCCATTTTCTGGCTGCCGTTATCTGTACATCCTGAACATCCGGAAAACTTGTATGGTATGATGCCACACTGCGAATTGGGTGATAAGAGCGAACCGTATCCACGGATTCGCCCCCCCCGTCTTTGTCCGTCTTTTTTGCAACATCTGGCAGAACATCTGTTTTCGTGTCCGGTTGAGTAGTTGCAACACATTCCGATGGGACAGAGGAATCATTCGTCACGACCTCAGGACAACACCTGCGTACCGTGGCGAGTATAGTCAAAGCACCTCCGCAAAGACCCAAAAACACGCTTTTCTTCAGTCTTCTCATAAAATCGAGAACAAAGTTACGAAAAAAAGTGGCTTTTTCAAAATAGAATGAGTAAATTTGCACCATATTTGATTTCAAACAAAAATACGGATGATAGAAAAACACATAGTACTGGAAGATATCGACCCTGTCATGCTATATGGGGTGAACAACGTAAACTTGCAGATGGTTAAGGCGTTGTACCCCAAACTACGTATCGTAGCACGCGGGAACGTCATTCACGTTATGGGCGACGAGCTGGAGATGTGCGCTTTCGAAGAGCAGATGGAAAAGTTACAGCAGCACGTACTTAAATTCAACAGCCTGTCGGAAGAAGACATCCTTGAAATCATGAAAAGCGGAAAGATCAACAAAGAAGGCATCGAGGGTGTCATCGTATATAGTGTTACCGGAAAACCGATTACGGCAAGAAGCGTAAATCAGCAACAACTGGTACGTGCATATCAGGATAACGACATGATCTTTGCCGTGGGACCAGCTGGCAGCGGCAAGACATACACCAGCATTGCATTAGCCGTCAGGGCACTGAAAAACAAGGAAGTACGGAAAATTATCCTATCACGACCTGCCGTAGAGGCTGGCGAGAAATTAGGATTTCTGCCCGGTGACATGAAGGAAAAGATTGACCCCTACCTGCAACCGCTTTACGATGCATTGGAGGATATGATCCCCGGCCAGAAACTACGCGAGATGATGGAACAGGGCATTATCCAGATTGCTCCCCTCGCTTTCATGCGAGGACGAACGCTGAACGATGCCGTCGTCATACTGGACGAAGCCCAGAACACGACCTCTGCACAGATAAAGATGTTCCTGACCCGAATGGGAATGAACACAAAGATAATCGTTACGGGAGACATGACGCAGATAGACCTGCCCATGAATGTACGTTCCGGCCTGACAGAAGCCATACGAATACTGAAGGGCATCCCAGGAATCGGTTTCGTGGAGCTGAACAAGAAAGACATTGTGCGCCACCGGTTAGTCACCCGCATTGTGGAAGCCTACGAAAAAGAGAAAGAGAGTAGAGACGGAACAATAGGAAAAACAGACATAAACAAATAAATATGAAAGCATTAACAAAAACAGAGTTCAACCTGCCCGGTCAGGTAAGTGTCTATCACGGCAAAGTACGTGACGTGTACAATATCAACGACGACCTTATGGTCATGGTGGCAACAGACAGGATTTCGGCATTCGACGTCATTCTGCCCAAAGGTATTCCATTCAAAGGACAGGTGCTGAATCAGATTGCAGCCAACTTCCTGGATGCCACTTCCGACATCGTACCCAACTGGAAACTGGCCACCCCAGACCCTATGGTTACAGTGGGATTGAAAGCAGAAGGATTCCGCGTGGAAATGATTATCCGTGGTTACCTGACAGGTTCTGCATGGCGTGAATACAAGAACGGATGCCGGGAATTGTGTGGTGTGAAACTGCCCGAAGGGATGAAGGAAAATCAGAAATTCCCAGAACCCATCATCACACCTACTACCAAGGCCGATGAAGGTCACGATGAGAACATTTCCAAGGAAGAAATCATTGCCCAGGGCCTTGTAAACAAAGAAGACTATGAAGTAATGGAAAAATATACCCGTGCACTTTTCCAGCGCGGTACGGAGATTGCAGCACAGAAGGGTCTGATCCTGGTGGACACGAAATATGAATTCGGCAAGCGCGACGGGAAAGTCGTCCTGATCGATGAAATCCACACACCCGACAGCAGCCGTTATTTCTATGCCGAAGGCTACGAGGAGAAATTCGCCAAGGGTGAGCCCCAGAAGCAACTGTCCAAGGAATTTGTACGTCAATGGCTTATCGAGCACAACTTCATGAACCAGCCAGGCCAAGTAATGCCCGAGATTACCGATGAATATGCCCAAAGTGTTGCCGACCGCTACATCGAACTCTACGAGCATATCGTTGGACAGAAATTCGTACCCGAGACATCGGACGAAGACATTGCGAAAAGAATCGAGAAGAACGTAACCGATTGGTTGAAAAGCAGGTAATGTATCGGCAGGAAAAGATAAAGCCATACTTACAGGATAAGGAAAAAGGCGAGCAGGTAGGAGCCATGTTCGACAACATAGCTCCTACTTACGACTTCCTGAACCACCTGCTCTCTTGGGGCATCGACAGATCCTGGCGACGCAAGGCCATCGACACGTTGGGCAAACACTTACCTCAGCATGTATTGGACATCGCCACCGGCACGGGTGATTTTGCCATCCTCACCGCACAGCGGCTGAAACCGACAAGCCTCATCGGAGCAGACATCTCCGAGGGTATGATGCAAGTGGCCCGTGAAAAAGTGGAGAAAGAGGGACTCGACAGCATCATTTCCTTTCAGCGGCAGGACTGCATGCAGCTGTCTTTTCCCGATGCCACCTTCGATGCCGTCACCGTGGCATACGGTGTACGCAACTTTCAAGACCTGGACCGAGGATTACGGGAAATGCATCGGGTGCTTGTGCCGGATGGTCATCTGCTCATCCTGGAACTGGCCTCCCCACCCCACTTCCCTATACGTCAACTGTTCTGGCTTTATTCGCATGTCATAATGCCCGTCATCGGCCGAATCGTCAGCCGGGACACATCAGCATACACTTACCTGCCCGCCACAATGGAAGCCTTCCCTCAGGGAGAGGTCATGGAGGACATCCTTCGCCATGCCGGCTACTCTCAGGTGTACTGGCACCGTTTTACCTGTGGTATCTGCACCATGTTCCTGGCTACGAAATAGCACACCACCTCACACCCATTCATTTACATTCAACTTGGATACATACGGACTCATAGGTTTTCCCCTAGGGCATAGTTTCAGTCGAAAGTTCTTTACTGAAAAATTCGCCGAAGAAGGCATTGATGCACAATACCTCAATTTCGAATTACCGTCAATAGACCGGTTTCCTCAGATACTGGAACAGCATCCCGAAACGAGAGGGCTGAACGTCACCATTCCATACAAACAGGCCATCATTCCCTATCTGGACGAGATTAGCCCTGAAGCACAGGCCATTGGAGCAGTCAACGTCATACAGGTCAGGAAGAAGGAAGACGGCATCTATTGGCTCAAGGGGTTCAACAGCGACATCATCGGCTTCTGCGAAAGCCTTCGACCCTTGTTAAGACCTCACCACCGGAAAGCCCTCATCCTGGGAACCGGAGGGGCAAGCAAGGCCGTGCGTGTGGGACTGGAACAGATGGGCATCGAATGGCTGTATGTAAGCCGCACTCCCCACGACGGAAGCATCGGCTATGCCGACATCCGGCCGGCCACCCTGCACGAATATCCCCTCCTTGTCAACTGCACTCCCGTGGGTATGTTCCCTCATACCGATGAATGTCCCGCCCTCCCCTACCAGGCCCTCGACAGTCGCAATCTGCTTTTCGACCTCGTTTACAATCCCGAAAACACACAGTTCCTGCAAAAAGGAGCGGAACAGGGTTCGGCAACAAAAAACGGCCTGGAGATGTTGTATCGGCAAGCCATTGCCAGTTGGAATTTATGGTACAGGTAGTATCCGGGCACTTATTTAAAATCATTCCCTCCGAATTTCCTTTCGTTTTTTAACAGTAATGGCAATATGACAAATTCTTCACTCACTTCCAGAGTTGGACATCTTGATTTGGCCGCAGGCGTCCTGATGCTGTGGATCATTACATTTCATGCGGTAAACGGCTCCAAAGTATTCGGTTGTGTTGACGCAAGGGTTGCCATTCCATACCTTACCTTTTCCATGCCTTGGTTTTTCTATAAATCAGGTACATTCTTCCAAAGAGACAGAGGGAGAAAGGGCTTAATAAGGGACGTCCGAAGATTACTCGTTCCGTATCTCAAATGGTCGGTCCTTGGCTTTCTGACTTATCTGATTATGATGGCGATTGACGGGACGTTATGCATGGAAGAGTGTGTGACGAAGCCTCTGGACACTTTCTGGATATACGGATATATCCCATTGGACGTTCCTACATGGTTCGTCCTTTCTTTATTCATCACAAAAGCGCTGGCACATTTTCTGTTCAAACAGAAGATTCAGCCTATTCTCATTACCATGATTGGTTTTGGCATAGCTTTTTCCCTTCACATCATATCCAATCCTCGTATTCCCGTCTATCTCTCCAATATTCCCATGGGACTTGGCTTCTTCATGCTTGGCTATCTACTGCACAAATACGAGGAAAAACGTTGTTTTTACTTTCCATGTATGGCTGGGTATTTGCTATTTCTTATTCTGGCAACCCCAGTCGTTGGCTTACACCGGAACGTTCATCTTGATGGGAACTACTATCTTTGGCCCCTATTCAGTATCTGTGGTATAGTGGCATTCAACAACTTATGTAAGTGGGCATCTCATATTTTAGGGAAAATCGGAAAACCACATATCCGCCCCGTCAGTTTCATTGGCCGCCACTCCATCCAGCTCCTGGTATCGCATGCTTTCGTCTATATGCCAGTTCTTCACTATTCGACCCTTTCCCCTATTCATACATTCCTTCTAATCGAATGCATCTATCTATTCATCCTAATTCCTGCTATTTTTCTGTGGAATAAACTCCGGGAAAGGAACTGACCAACGAACTTAGCACGCATACCGGACAAAAGCGCCCTACTACACTCCCGAAAGAGTCGGGAGAAGGAGGAAAAACATGTGGAAGCAGCATAGAAACGGCTCAAGGAGAGCTCTTACTTCTTTGTTTTTCTAAAAGTATCCACGGCTTTTAGGACGACATCCGGCTTGCGCGACGTGATGTTATCCACGTCGAACTGAAGCATACGAATTACATCCTCGGCATGGTTCACCGTCCATACGGACAGGAAATAGCCATTTTTATGAAGAAGGTCCGACAGCGTCTTTGTGGCATGCTCATAGCTGCAGTTCACGCCTATGCTCCCCGTTCTTTTCAGAGTAGCCAGCAACTCCTTCTGGTAATCGGCATCTTCTATTTTCTCGGTATCAGGACTGCAATTCAGGTAATATTTAATCCCCGGCGCATCGCGTCTGGCTACGGCAGTACGGTCTTCATCCACACCGGTCATGAAGACCTGCTTCTCCATCTTGTATTGGCGGATCAAGGCATACAAGCCCTTTATTACCCTATCTTGTTTGATATCCAGGTTGATACGTATCTTCGTCTTTTTTATTTTCTCGAGAGCCTTATACACCTCCACACCCTCATTGTTGGAATGGACATCATCATGGCTCATGATGATAGTACCATCCGGACGGCTACGGATATCTATTTCCACGATATCGGGTTTCTTGGGCAAAGCCACATCCAGGAACTCCATCGTATTGTCAGGTGTCTCGTAAGCCCCCGTATGGGCCGTAATGGTCATGTGCTTCTTTTTAGCCTCCATTTGTGTGGCCGACAGCAAGCAGCACAAGATGCAACATGTAATAAAAAAGATTCTTTTCATCCTTACGTTTTTATAGTTTTTTACAAATTCGACACAAAGATACGATTAAGTGAGAGAAATAACAAGAATTATCTTGATTATTTCCGAGCGAGAGTATCTAAGAGCGAAGCTCAAAGGTACGATTAAGTGAGAGAAATAACAAAAAAATTATTCTGTTTCGACATCAACGTAATGACCGTCCATTTCCGAGCCAAAGCCAAGTCTGTAATAACTGCCACTAGTGGTTTCTATAAAAAGCAATCGGAAGAAAGGCTTGTCTGGGTGCTGGGTTTCGTATGTCTTTTTGTTTGACTCCACATACTCGGGAAGACGAGTATTGATATCAAGTTGATATTGAGTTTTTTTCCATTCGAATCCAGATCCGTTCTCTTTGGTGGTCACGGTTTTCAAAATACCATCGTCTTTTATAAATAAGATGTTATCACCGCCTTTGTTCACCGCACCTAGCATCGATGCAGATGGGTATCTTTCTCTCACACACCTATGGGATTCACGCATGTCATACCACCATATTGAACGGTTATAGTATGAATGATCAAACGTGAGAAGAGAACCGTCCTCGCTTATGATAATACTGTTCACAAGGTGAGAAGCGGTACCTGTCTCGTCAGTGAAAGGCGTTGTGAAGTGGAACTCATACTGTTTTTGGTCAAAACCAATCCTCGAAATCTCAACTATGTAATCCCAATCAGAGAGGAACTCCTCCTCAGGAACCCCAGTTCCAAGGTATGTTCTGATGACTTTCCTTGGAATTTCGAAAAGAAAGTTCTCATAATCATATTCCTTCTGAGTCATCATCCAACTACCATTCTGATAGATAGCTGTGCCTTGTAATCCATCATTTTCCTCGAATGATATTCTTGTGGTGTTGTCATAATTGAAATTCTCGAAGTGACTTATAGAAGCATCTGGATAACGATGATAGAAATTCATCTCGATTTCGGCTGGTAAGTCTTTCTCTGTGTCTATATTCATAGTGCTGCTATCACAAGAAGAAAGTGCTATGGACAGCAATAATAGTTTAGGAAATAATCTTTTCATTTTCAATCAATATTTATAAAATCATTTCAACAATCTTCTATTCTCCGACTCCTCAAGCACTCTCATCTGCGGTTTTGCTGTTCGGTTGAGTTTGACGAATCAATCTGCTTGCGTCATACCATCATTGATGAACACGGGGCATTGAGGTTCTCCATGTCGGCTTTATCGAAAGACACTGCAAGGCTCGCAATGCCATGGGTTCGGTGTCGGGCTGGTACATTCGTGTAAGCATGTTATTTCTGCAAAAATACAAAGAATTTTGTGCAATTTCCCCAATTATCAACAATCATTTAACAAATATTTGCGGTTTTTCATTGCCAGACACACATTTTGCATCATTTTGCAGCGCATTCATTGAATCCTTTCTGGACTTACTCTTCTTGTTTGTCATATTGCTTTCTGACGTTCACGTTGCCACCGCCATCGCCTGAAGATGATGCTATCTGCGTGCCACCAGTAGCCAGTTCAACGGCAGTTGCTGCAATCTGTGCTACCCCGTCAGGCAAAAATATGGCAGCCGGAAAGGCTACATAGAATGTAAAGAAAGTTCGTACTCTTGCAAGGAGGCAATTTTAGGGTCTTCAGGACGCCTTTTCCACAGAGTGCACAAGACCTTATAGACGGAGTGCACTCTGGATGTGTAACAGAGTGCACTCTGGATATGTAACAGAGTGCACTCCGTAAAAAAGCCCCTTTTTAGGCCTTTTGGGGGCCATCAGCCGAGGAACAAGAGATTGATTGAAAACTATAAAAATTTTTACAACAGGATGAAAGTATAAAAAACATCATTCGCTATACCGTCCAGGATGGTGTAGTATCAGCAACGGGAGTCCACTACGTGGCTGTCAAAAGTGTATCAGCAGGAACGTTGGATTTCCAACTGTTGTGCGAGGAGGTTTGCGACGGAATTAGGACAAGCCCGCCTCCACCTAATCAAAATGGAAGCGCAGGTCTATGCCGACCTGCATGGGGCGGGCATGCTGACTGAATCCTCGGCCCATGGATTCGAAATAGAACGTATTGTAGCGGGAATCCGTCAGGTTCTTTCCCCATAGTTCCAATTCCAGAAGGTGCGTCCTCAGTACGGCCCTGGCAGAAAGCAGGTTGTAATAGTCTTCGCTCACGGCATTGCTTTCTGTCCAATACACTTTCCCGGCGCCACTATACGTCATGCCCAAAAGCAGGTTCCTGGCCCAGCTGTCTTCCGAGAAGAAAAACGTATAGCTACCGTCCAGGCTACAGGTATGCCGGGGTACGAAGGGCACATAGTTGTGAGTGTAATCGGTGCCGCTGCCATCGTCGTACACCCTGAATACGGAGTGGGTATATCCGTAATTGGCAGACAGAGCAACGTGTCTGTTTACCTGGCCACGAACAGAGGCTTCAGCACCACAGCTGCGGCTTTTTCCGGCATTGACCATCATACGGCCAAAACCATGCTCAGAGAAGCGTGCAATCTGCTGGTCGCGCGTGTCTATCAGGAAGACGGCGGCATCTGCCGTCCATCGCCCATTGGAGGAAGCCAAGTGGGTACCCACCTCGTAGTTCCAGCTGTATTCGGGCCTATAGGCTGTAGTACGACTGGCATCCAGGGCTTCGTCGATCGGCATCTGGTCCAGGTACCCCGATATCATATTCACGACCATCGGAGGCATCCCTTTCTGCACCATACCGTTCAGATAATCCATCGTGCCGCCCTTGACATCGGTCATCATCAGCCTGCGCACATCGGCCTGCAGCAAATCACTGAACATCTGGATATTGTAACCACCGCTGCGTGATCCCCTGGACACGGTAGCATAGACATTGCCATGGTTTCCGAGTTCGTATTTCAATGCCACCTTGGGCAACAACTGTACATAGTCGTTTTTTACCAAACCCGACAAGACAGGACGTACACTTCTGCCAGACAGTCGGATAGGCATCATGGGACTCGACATCTCGAAATCATAGTCAATAGATCCAGGTGCATCGTAGTCCATCTGCTGATGTTCGTAATCCAGACGAAGCCCTGCCGTGGCGTAGAACCGTTCGGCGAGCTTCAACGTGGACTGATGGAACATGGCCAGGTTCAGAAGGGGCGTGTCGAAGGTGCCTCCCATGTCAAGCGTTCCATTATTGATGGCCAGGTTCATCTTCATGCCCTTGGCACTCAGATCGGGGAAAAAACCGTTGATCGTTTCGCCAAGCCAACGGATACCGTCCTGGCGGAACGTGACAGGAGCTTTCGTCTCCAGCCATTGGTATAGTCCGCTGACGCCAGATACCCACTGCCACCTGCGACCTGGCTTGCTCTTCATGACAAGTTCTTCGTTCAGGGTATTCTGGCGCTGCTTCTGTTCCAGCGTATAGATGTCGTCGGGCAGGAAATCCTGATCCATAAACATCCTATCGTGCAGATTCTGATAACCGGTGACACTGTGCAGCGTGAAGTTCCGTGCCTCATATTGTGTGTTCAGACCGGCATTCAGCATACCTCGTTTATAAGAGCCTTGCCTGTTGTTTGCAATCTGTCCTATCCACTCGCCGTACTGTTCATCATCAAGATCGATACTTCCCTCATAGAAATAGGGATAAGCATCCTCGTGGTTGAAATCATAATGCAAGTTGGCATCCAGCGTCCATTGTTCAGAGGGTTTCCATATAGCCCTCATCTTACCTCCTACGGACTCCATATTGTCCGTTTTTTTCTGCGTCAATGCATTACGAAAAAATCCATCGCTACCCTCGTAATATCCACCGCCGGAAAAGGCCAGCTTATCCGTCAGGTGATGGTAATGGGTAAGGGAGGACGCACGGTGATTGTCGCGGGTAGCATATCCCAGATGGACATCCGTTCCCTGGTATTCGAACGGGTTGCGGGTATAGACCTTCACCAATCCACCCATCGTGTTTCGTCCGTACAGGGTACTCTGGGGGCCCCGCAGTACATCCACCCGTTCCACGTCGGCCAGACTGAAGTCGAAGGCAGACTTGTCTATGCAGGGCAGGTCATCCACGTACAGCCCCACAGCCGGGGTATTGATACGACTACCTATGCCACGGATATACAGGGCACTCGTCAACCTCGACCCATACTCTGGCATATAGAAATTCGGCACCAGATGGTTCAGTCCCTTCAGGGTTGCCACCTGCTGCTGTACCAGCGTGTTACGGGTTATCGTGCTGACCGATACGGGTTGCTGTCTAAAAGAGGTATTCTCCTTGGGAGAGGCAACGACGGTCACCTCTCTCATCTGCAACGTATCTGCCGACTCTATATCTTCGGCATATAGGAGAAATGGGGACAATAGGCACAAAAAAACTATGGATGTACGCTTCATGTTCGTCTTTTTTTGATTTCGGCTGCAAAGATACGCACATTCCGACTTTCGTGCAATCCTAATAAATGAGGATATTTTCCTATTCTTCGGCATGTCTCCTGTCGTACCACGAAAAGAGATTAGCCAGTATGGTACCGGAGATACTATGCCAAGCACACGAGATAGCACAAGGCACAACGGCCATAGGATTCGTGGCAACGAAGAACGTCATGGCCAGGTTAGTGCCCAGCCCAGCGTTCTGCATGCCTACCTCTATGCTAAGGGTACGCTTTTTCGCCCGACCGAAACGGAATATCCGTCCAACGGTATAGCCAAGGACATAGCCCAGCGTATTATGGGAGAAGACCAAGGCGAAAGTCAGCAGGAACAGCGTCAGACCATTCTGCACCAGCGGATCGTGAACGGTTGTCACCACCCCACCTACGATACAAGCCAGACACACGACAGAAACACCTGGCATACAAGACTGTACACGGCAGAAAACAGGACGATGGCCCAGCCACATATTCAGAACGAAACCAATAACAATCGGCAGTATCGTGACAATCAAGATCTGACGGAACATTCCCACGGCATCCACATCAACCTTTTCGCCAGCCAACCACAACATGAGCAGGGGCGTCATAATGGGAGCCAACAAAGTGGACACGCAGGTCATGCCTACGGAATAAGCCACATCCCCCCGGCACAGGAAGGACATGAGGTTGCTTGACACACCGCCCGGACAGCATCCGACCAGCAACAGGCCGATACTCATGGCCGTGGCATAGGGAGCAAAAGACGGCACCTGGGAGAAAAGCCACGCCAACGAGAACGCAACCAACGGCATGATTGTAAACTGTGCACATGCTCCGATGAATATGTCGAACGGCCTGCGGGCCAGAAGTCTGAAATCGCCAGGGGTAAGCGTCAGTCCCATCGTAAGCATTATAACACCCAGAATGACAGTTTGTGTCCAACCCTTCACCCAGCCGAAAAGCTCCGGGCAGAAGAAAGTCACTACGGCTGTAAGGATAACAAAAAGGCTGGCCTTGCCACTCAACACGTCACTGATAGATTTGAATACACGATACATAGTGATAGCTAAATTATACATCTTCCAAACGCACGTAGCCATTCAGGATGGCATAGACCGTCAGGCCAGAAAGAGAACGTATCCCGGTCTTTTCCTGGATATTGCGCCGATGGGTAACGACGGTCGTCAACCCGATGTTCAGCCGGTCGGCAATTTCCTTGTTGATAAGGCCTTGCACCATAAGTGCGAGGACTTCCGTCTCGCGCGCCGTAAGTTCCGGCTGCTGCTGTGGGTCACGCGTCAGACGGCGTGTGCCATAGTCTGGTCCATGAAAGGTTTCCGATACACGTTGACCATCGTGCCTACCCCCCAACTGCCTCAGGTGCATAATCTGTTGGAGGAGTCGCTGCTCCGGCAAAGAAACGTCCAGAGACGGCAAGTGAAAACGATTGCCCTGCTCGGCATTCTGCACCAGCAGTACGACACGGTTTCCCAATTCCTGGAAAAATTCCACGTGCTGGAAATAGATGGAGAACGACACGAAATAATGAACGAAGGCAAAAGGGGTGTCTCGCATCAATTCGGAAAAAGAGGAGAAGCAGCGCACGGATACCTGTGGGAGCAGATCGTCGAAGATAGTTTTCAGCCCGATACAGCTCAACGTATTGGCATCCAGAACGGCCAGCTCGGCATCTTTCATTTTGTCCGCATTTTTCACATTCTCCATCCGACTATATTTTCAATGGTTGGCAAGCCACCCATTCACACATCGTCCCAAATATGGCGATTTAACCACAAAGATAGAATTTGTTCCTCAAATAAGCTTGACTTTTGTTCCGAAATTCCGCAAAGCGAGCGAAAAACATGCATACATTTGGTAGTCCCACATTATTGTATTAACTTTGTGCCCTCGATATAAAAGGAAAAAACACCAATTATGAACAATCAACGTTATATGATGCGTGGCGTCAGTGCGGCCAAGGAAGATGTCCACAATGCCATCAAGAACATAGACAAAGGAATTTTCCCACAGGCTTTCTGCAAGATAATTCCGGATATACTGGGAGGAGACCCAGAGTATTGCAACATCATGCACGCCGACGGAGCCGGCACGAAGTCGAGCCTGGCCTACATGTACTGGAAGGAAACCGGTGACCTGAGCGTATGGAAAGGTATTGCCCAGGACGCCCTTATCATGAACACTGACGACCTGCTTTGCGTGGGAGCCGTGGACAACATCTTGGTCAGCAGTACCATCGGACGCAATAAAATGCTGATTCCCGGAGAGGTAATCTCCGCCATCATTAATGGGACGGACGAACTCTTGCAGGAGATGCGACAGATGGGTGTTGGTATCTATGCGACCGGAGGCGAGACGGCAGACGTGGGCGACTTGGTGCGCACCATCATCGTGGACAGCACCGTCACCTGCCGCATGAAGCGGAGCGATGTCATCAACAACGCCAACATCCGTCCGGGAGACGTCATCGTGGGATTGAGCAGTTGCGGACAGGCCACATACGAAAAGCAATACAACGGCGGCATGGGAAGCAACGGACTGACGAGCGCGCGCCATGACGTCTTCAACAAATATCTGGCAGAGAAATACCCCGAAAGCTACGACCATGCCGTTCCCGACGAACTGGTGTACAGCGGTGGCTACAAGCTGACCGATTCCGTGGAGGGAAGTCCCATCAACGCAGGTCTGCTGGTATTGTCTCCCACCAGGACATACGCTCCCGTCGTAAAGAAACTGCTGGACGAGCTCCGTCCTCAGATTCACGGCATGGTGCATTGCACAGGTGGCGCTCAGACCAAGGTACTCCATTTCGTGAGCGACAACTGTCGTGTCATCAAGGACAACATGTTCCCCGTGCCGCCCCTCTTCAAGGCTATCCAGCAAGAGAGCGAAACGGACTGGAGCGAGATGTACAAGGTCTTCAACATGGGGCACCGTCTGGAAGTCTATGTCCGTCCAGAACTGGCCGAGCAGGTAATAGCCATCAGCCAGTCTTTCAACATCGACGCACAAGTCATCGGACACATCGAAGAAGGCAAGAAATCCCTGACCATTAAGAGCGAATTTGGAGAGTTTGAGTATTAGCCTTTACGGCCTCACCGCCCCACAACAAGAACACCATCGAATGAAGGACATCAAAATCACGAATTACACGGCCAGAGACTGGTTGTTGCAGTTGCTTTGCTTGTTTGCATTTACCGGTTTACTTCAAGCATCCCTACGCAAGCTTATTGAAGGCAGATACCTTGTTGCCGCGTTATTTTTCGTCGGTTGTATAGGATGGTTTCTGTTTTATCGAGAAAAGATGAAGGAATTCAAGAAGAAAAACCCTCAGGACTGAACATCAAGACATGGAATTATTAGACAAACTTGAAGGACTGGTCTCCCGCTACGAGGAGGTCTCGACGCTGATTACCGACCCAAGTGTGATAGCAGACCAAAGAAGATACGTCAAGCTGACCAAGGAATACAAAGACCTGGGCAAGATCGTGACGGCACGCAAGGAATACATCGGCTGTCTGAAAAACGCCGAAGATGCCAAGGAGATGATGGCGCTGGAAGACGATCCCGACATGAAGGAGATGCTTCGGGAAGAACTGGCCGAGAGCGAAAAGCGTATCCCTGAACTGGAGGAAGAGATAAAACTGCTGCTTGTGCCTGCCGACCCGGAGGATGACAAGAACGTCATCATGGAAATCCGTGGCGGAACGGGTGGTGACGAAGCAGCCTTGTTCGCCGGCGACCTATTCCGTATGTATGCCAAATACATCGAGCTAAAGGGTTGGAAGATGGCCGTCAGTAGTTTCAGCGAAGGAGCCGTCGGCGGATACAAGGAAATCATTTTCAGCGTAACCGGCGAGGGAGTATATGGCATTCTGAAATACGAGAGTGGAGTCCATCGGGTGCAACGCGTTCCGGCTACCGAGACGCAAGGACGTGTACACACGAGCGCTGCCACGGTGGCCGTACTCCCCGAAGCACAGGAATTCGACGTGGAGATCAACGAGGGCGCCATCAAATGGGATACGTTCCGAAGCAGCGGCGCCGGCGGGCAGAATGTCAACAAGGTGGAATCCGGTGTACGAGCTCGCTACATTTGGCGCAACCCGAACACCGGACAGGATGAGGAAATACTGGTGGAATGTACCGAAACCAGAGACCAGCCCAAGAACAAGGAACGCGCTTTGGCCCGACTGCGCACCTTCATCTACGACAAGGAGCACCAGAAATACCTCGACGACATCGCTTCCAAGAGGAAGACCATGGTCAGCACAGGTGATAGAAGTGCCAAGATCCGCACTTACAACTACCCCCAGGGCCGAATCACGGACCACCGTATCGGCTACACCATCTACAACCTGTCGGCCTTCATGGACGGGCAGATCCAGGATTGTATCGACCACCTGATTGTGGCAGAAAACGCAGAACGATTAAAAGAAAGTGAATTATAAAAGACTTATGACACGAGAACAATTATACCAGAACATTGTAAGCAAGCAGAGTTTTCTCTGCGTGGGGTTGGACACCGACCTTAAGAAAATACCCGAGTTCCTGTTGAAGGAAGAGAATCCCATCTTTGCTTTCAACAAAGCCATCATCGAGGCTACGGCCCCTTATTGCATTGCCTATAAACCGAACCTGGCCTTCTACGAGGCTTTTGGCGTAAAGGGTATGATGGCTTTCGAGAAAACGATTGCCTATCTGAAAGAGAACCATCCCGACCAGTTCATCATCGCGGATGCGAAACGAGGGGATATCGGAAACACCAGCAAGATGTATGCCCGCACCTTTTTCGGAGAATACGATGTCGATGCACTCACCGTAGCTCCTTATATGGGAGAAGACAGCGTAACCCCGTTCTTGGAGGGATACGAGGACAAATGGGTTGTCCTGTTGGCACTGACCTCGAACAAGGGCAGCTTCGATTTCCAGCTGACCGAGGACAAAGATGGCGAACGCCTGTTCGAGAAGGTAATCCGTCGCTCGCAGCAATGGGGCAACGACAACAACATGATGTACGTGGTGGGTGCCACGCGAGGTGAAATGTTCAAGGACATCCGTCAGACTGCGCCCAATGCTTTCCTGCTCGTTCCAGGCGTGGGAGCCCAGGGAGGAAGCCTGGAAGAGGTATGCAAGTACGGAATGATCAAGGACTGTGGATTGATAGTCAACAGCAGCCGTGGCATTATCTATGCCGACAATACCGAACGCTTTGCCCAGGTGGCAGGAGAGAAAGCACACGAGTTGCAGGAACAGATGGCGCAGATTCTCAATCAGCACGCATAGGCCGTCAATCACGAATCACAAAGAAAAGAACATGGAATTTAGCGCACAAATGATAGCCGGTCTTATCGAGGGGACCATCGTAGGTGACCCGGAGACCAAAGTGAATAATTTTGCCAAGATCGAAGAGGGCAAGCCGGGTTGCATCAGTTTCCTGGCCAACCCTAAATATGCTCATTATATCTACGAGACGGAAAGTAGCATCGTACTGGTGAACAATGATTTCGTTCCGGAAAGAGAGGTAAGGGCTACCCTTATCAAGGTCCCCAACGCCTACGAAGCATTGGCCAAGCTATTGGCCATCTACGAGAGTATGAAGCCAAAACGTGTTGGCATTGACCCATTGGCCTTCATCGACGCGAAAGCCAAAATTGGCAAGGACTGCTACATCGGTCCCTTTGTGGCAATAGCAGAAGGGGTAGAGATTGGCGACGGATGCGTCCTGCACCCCCATGTCACCATCGGCAGAAATGCCAAAGTGGGCAGCAACACCGAGATTTACAGCAATGCCGTTGTTTACCACGACTGCCAGGTAGGCAACCGCTGCATCCTGCATGCCGGCTGCGTAATCGGCGCCGACGGATTCGGCTTTGCTCCCACCGAGAATGGATACGAAAAGATACCCCAGATAGGCATTGTCACCATAGAGGACGATGTGGAGATCGGAGCCAACACATGTGTGGACCGCTCTACGATGGGAAGCACCTATGTACGACGGGGAGTTAAGTTGGACAATCTCGTACAGATCGCCCATAACGATGACATCGGTTCACATACGGTCATGTCGGCCCAGGTAGGTGTGGCAGGAAGCACGAAAGTGGGCGAATGGTGCATGTTCGGAGGCCAAGTGGGCATAGCCGGTCACGCCACCATCGCCAACCGCACATTGGCCGGAGCACAGGCGGGCATTCCGAACAACGTAAAGAAAGAGGGCCAGACACTACAGGGAACCCCGGCTATCGACGCAAAGAATTTCTGGAAATCCAGTGCCATCTTCAAGAACCTGCCAGAAGTTTGGAACGAGATGAACCAGATGAGAAAAGAAATAAGGGAATTGAAAGAACAATTAAACCTTCTCAAAGGACAAAATGACAATAAATAACGAGTAATGAAGCAAAACACCCTGAACGGAAGTTTCTCTTTATGCGGAAAAGGCCTCCATACGGGATTAAGCCTGACAGTGACCTTCAATCCTGCAGAAGAGAATCATGGTTACAAAATCCAACGTATCGACTTGCCGGGAATGCCCATCCTGGATGCTGTGGCTGAAAATGTCATTGACACGCAACGTGGCACAGTACTGGGAAAGGGAGATATGCGGTGCAGCACCGTAGAGCACGCCATGGCAGCATTGTACGCCTTGGAGGTGGACAATGTACTTATCCAGGTTAACGGGCCAGAGTTTCCGATATTGGACGGTAGCGCGTCTCCCTATGTCAAAGAGATACAACGTATAGGACTGAAGCCGCAGAATGCGCCGAAGGATTATTATGTCATCAACAAGAAGATGGAATTCAGAGACGATAAGACAGGTGCCTGCATCACGTTGCTCCCCGATGAACAATTCTCCATCACCAGTATGATTTCCTTCAAGTCAAAAGTGCTGAGCAGCCAATTTGCCACATTGGACAACATGACAAATTTCGTTTCCGAAATTGCGGCTGCCAGAACATTTGTTTTTGTACGGGAAATTGAGCCGTTACTGATGGCTGGACTCATCAAGGGAGGCGACCTGGACAATGCCATTGTCATCTACGAAAACGAGACGACGCAGGAGAACCTGGACAAGCTTTGCCAACTGACCGGCGCAGAACCGCACAAGGCAAACGAGCTGGGTTATTTACAGCACAAGCCCTTAGTATGGGAGAACGAACCCGCACGACATAAGTTGCTGGATATCATAGGCGACATGGCATTGATCGGACGTCCAATAAAGGGTAGGATCATTGCCACGCGTCCCGGACACACCATCAACAATAAATTCGCACGGATGATGCGCAAGGAGATTCGGAAGCACGATGTACAAGCACCGGCATACGACCCCAACAAGGAGCCCGTCATGGATGTGAACCGCATCCGGAAACTACTCCCCCATCGGTATCCGATGCTCCTTGTGGACAAAGTAATCGAACTGGGTGCCACCAGCATTGTCGGCCTAAAAAACATATCGACCAACGAGCCCTTCTTCCAGGGACATTTCCCACAGGAACCTGTCATGCCGGGTGTCCTACTTATAGAGGCTTTAGCACAGACGGGGGGATTACTCATTTTAAACACGGTGGAAGAACCAGAAAAATGGAGCACCTATTTCCTGAAAATTGACGGCGTAAAATTCAGGCAAAAGGTTGTTCCGGGCGACACGCTTCTGTTCAAAGTGGAGCTAATGGAGCCCATACGACATGGCATAAGCAGTATGAAAGGGTTTGCTTTCGTGGGAGAGAATTGTGTCATGGAAGCAACTTTTACGGCACAAATTGTAAAAAATAAATAAATACATATATGAGCAAAATCAGTCCATTGGCCTACATCGACCCAGAGGCCAGAATCGGAGAAAACTGTGAGATTGGCCCTTTTTGTTTCATTGACAAGGGTGTTGTCATCGGAGACAACAACACGCTGATGAACAGCGTCACCGTTTTATATGGCGCACGCATTGGCAATGGCAACATATTCTTCCCGGGTGCCGTCATCAGTGCCATACCGCAAGACCTCAAGTTCAAAGGAGAGGATACGACAGCAGAAATAGGCGATAACAACAAGATACGTGAGAACGTGACCATTAACAGAGGAACCGCAGCCAAGGGTAAGACCATCGTGGGCAGCAACAACCTACTGATGGAAGGAGCCCATGTTGCACACGACGCCAACGTGGGAAACGGATGCATCATTGGCAACAGTACGAAGCTGGCAGGAGAGATTGTAATTGACGACAATGCCATCCTCAGCGCTGGTGTCCTCATGCACCAGTTCTGTCGCGTAGGCGGCTACACCATGGTAGGTGGAGGAACTCGTTTTAGTCAGGATATTTTACCATTCAGTCTTGTTGCAAGAGACCCCGCATCCTATTGCGGACTGAACAACGTAGGACTAAGGCGAAGAGGCTTCGACCGGGAAATCATCGACAACATTCACCGGACGTACCAGATCATCTTACAGGGCACCGGCCGACTCAATGATTTACTCACTCGCGTAGAAGAAGAAATTCCTTCAAGCCCCGAAATAAAATACATCCTGGACTTCATCCGTTCCAGCACCAGAGGGTTCATCAGATAGACACACATGACACAGAAATACACGCTTTTTAGCCAAGAAGTAGAAGACTTCGTGCTGGAAATAAAAATTGAGGCAGACTGTCGTTTTATCGATTTGCACAACCTGATCCTACAAGCCTGTCATTATACCGAGGGAAATCAGCATTGTTTTATGATTTGCGACGAAGACTGGCGCGTACAGGAACGTATCATGCTTCGCGAGGACCGGTCATTGCGCAGCGACGAAGACCTGAATCTAATGGACAGTTCCGTCATCGGTGATTTCCTGGAAGAGGAAGGACAACGCCTCGCCTATCTGTTTGACTCGGAAAACAAGCGGTTCTTCCTAATGGAACTGACGGAAAACATCTTCGGACAGCCACAGAAGGGGCCAACCATCAGCAGGAGACATGGACAGGCTCCTGCCCAATGTTTGGAAATGCCGGTCGAAGAAGCAAAGACCACGGCAGAGAGTTCCGATATGGACGAGAACTTCTACGGGAACGAGGATTTCGAGGAGGAAGACATCGACCTGGAAGGATTTGAAATCGGAGAGGAGTGAATCTGTTTGTCTTATTGGGCCCCACGGCTGTAGGAAAGACGGAGCTATCCCTGCAGATGGCAGAGAAACTGGGATGTCCCATTCTGAATTGTGACAGCAGACAACTCTATGCCGAGTTACCCATCGGCACAGCCGCTCCCACCCCTGAACAACTGGCACGGGTAAAGCATTACTTTGTAGGCACGCTCCACATTCAGGATTATTACAGCGCAGCACGATACGAGGAAGATGCCCTGCAGTTGCTACAACAGCTCAGCAAAGACCATGAAAACGTCCTACTGTCTGGTGGCAGCATGATGTACATCGATGCCGTATGCAAGGGAATAGATGACATTCCCACGGTGGAAGAGGAAGTCAGGCTGATGATGAAGGAGCGACTAGAGAAAGAAGGGCTGGCAGCCCTACAACAAGAGCTTCGACTTATTGACCCGGCATACTACGCAACCGCCGACATCAAGAATCCCAAGCGGATTGTACACGCCCTGGAAATCTATTACACATCGGGAAAAACGTTCTCTTCTTTACGGAAAAACATACGGAAAGAACGACCGTTCAGTATTACGAAAATAGGGTTGAAAAGAGAGCGGAACGAGCTTTTTAACCGTATTAACCAACGTGTTGACCAGATGATGGAAGAGGGGTTCCTGGAGGAAGCAAGAGGTCTGCTCCCCTACCGGAACGAGAACGCGCTCAACACCGTCGGATACAAGGAATTGTTCCGTTATCTGACTGGCGAATGGCCCTTGGAGATGGCGGTAGAACGCATCAAAAAGAACACCCGAGTCTATGCGAAGAAGCAGATGACATGGTTCCAGCATGACGCTGAAACCCAATGGTTTCACCCAGACGAAAAAGAGAAGATCCTAAGACTTTTGTAAGGACAAAAAAAATATCGCAAGTCAGAATAGAAAAGAGGCGGAAGATTATATAGTCAGCAGACCTAAGATTATATAGTCGCAGCCCATAAGATTATATAGTCGTACCCCCTCGGCTATCGGGATGCCCTCCGATGGCCCGTGCACCAACCCATACTATGCCCCCCTATCGGGGGAAACTACGTATGGTAGCACACCATCATCGGGCAAAGCACTGCCGCTCCCGTTGGATGTTTTTCCCCAACACGCATTCTCATTTTTGCCTCAAAAAGAAGGTGGAATGCATCAACTGTATTTTTATGCATAAATTTTTCAAATTTTAGGCAAATTTAAGGTTTTTAATACGTCGATATCCCCGTTTTAGTGCACATACTGGGGCTCAATTGTTAATTTTCCTTAAAATATAGCCTATTATTTAGGTATAGTCATAGAGGCAATGCCAAAAAAACGTAAATTTGCTTCGTTAATTATCGTAAAAATGCGAAAAGTGAAAACAAAAAACAACAAAAACATCAATAACAACAAATCAAAAACTCAATTAAGGCGTATGAGAAACCATTTTGAGAAATGGAGCAGGTACTCATCACGGATGGTGTACCTGTTAGCAGCCTGCGGACTCATGTACTCGTCTTGTAAGGACGAATACACGCTGGATGACGAGAAGCCAGATTGGCTGAACTCCAGCATCTACCAGAGTCTTCAGAGCAAGAGCAATTTCAGCACGTATCTGAGATTGCTGAGTGACAAGGATGTCAATCCAGAAAACGTACGTCCGCTATCTGACGTGTTGAACCAGACCGGTTCAAAGACCGTCTTCGTAGCCGATGACGATGCATGGAAAGAGTTCTTCAAGAAAAACGCACAGTTACCCGAGAGCAATCCCTGGCACTATGCTACCAGTTACGAAAAGCTGAGCCCCGCTCAGAAGAAGTTGTTGATCCATACCAGTATGCTCAACAACGCCATCGTAATGGAGAACCTGGCAAGTAGCGAATCCTCTGGAACGGCACGTCCCGTCCGTGGCGAGTACTTACGTCGCTATACCGACGTGGAACTGACCGATAGCGTCAGCTTCGTGGCCGGTACTGAGATTCCCCACAGCTACAACACACACGACACTGACTTCTGGAAGCGTTTCCGTCCCACAGAGGACAACCCTGAAGGAAGAGGCATCTATCTGGTCAACGATGCCACTCCGAGCATGATGATCCATTTCACCAGCGAGCAGATGGCTAAGAACAGCGTCACAGACGAGGACTTCGCCAAGTTCATGGGTCGCGAGCGCGTAACGAGCGACGTGTATATTTATGATGCCAAGTTGTTGGAAAAGGACGGTGTCTGCGAAAACGGTTATGTCAACATAACGGAAAAGCCCCTCTGCCCTCTGGCCAACATGGCAGAAGTTATCCGCACCAATGGCAAGACGAACATCTTCAGCCACATGTTGGATCGTTTCAGCGCACCCTACTATCAGAACGACATCACCCGAGCTTACAAGACCTTGCATCCCGAATTCGAGGATTCAATCTTTGCCAAGCGTTATTTCTCTGACCTGAGCTACATGCACTCCCCCAACGCCACTCAGCCTGATGGAGAGCCATACGTGGGTGACATATATGGTGCCGTCAGCCTGAAGTTCGACCCAGGATGGAACGGCTATTACGATGAGGTGGCAGCCGAGAAGGATATGGCTTCTATGTTCGTACCGAGCGACAAGGCCATGTGGCAGTATTTCACCGAGGGTGGTGGTCTTCAGTTGATTGACACCTACGGAGATCCCACTTTGGAATACGGCAATGACGTAGAGAAGCTGTACCAGAACATCGACTCTATTCCATTGAGTACCTTGCAGGCCCTCATCAACATCATCATGCTCCGCAGTTTCAACGGATCAGTACCCAGCAAGATGACCAAACTCCGCGACGATGCCCAGGAGCAGTTGTTCTATGCCGAGGATGTTGAGAAGATCGACACCTGTCTGTTGGCAAGCAACGGTGCTGTATATATAATGAATGATATATACGGTCCCGCCGACTACACCTCAGTAACCTCACCCGCCTACATCAGTAGGTCCAATCTGGTTACCAAGTGGGCCATCTACAACGGTTCTGTCAGCGGCCAAAACGATTACATGGGATTGAACTACTACGCATACCTGAAGGCCATGCAGAGTGAGTTCACCTTCTTCCTGCCCAGCGACAGCGCATTGCAGTACTACTACGACCCAACTTCTTTCGAGAGTACGCAGAAGCGTATGATTGCCTTCAGTTACAAGGAAGCCAATTTCCCCATCGAGACGAAGAACTTTTACTTCGATCCTGAGACTGGCGAAGTCGGCGATGCAATCAAAGGTACGGCCGGATACCTTGACCAGAGCGAAACGACCAACCGTCTGAAAGACCTTTTGGAAAGCCATACGATTGTACACGACGGCACGAACCCCATCAACGGCGAGGATGAATATTTCCTGGCAAAGAACGGTTCTGCCATCAAGGTTACCCGTGATGAAAACAACCATATTATAAAGGTACAAGGAGGTTTCCAGGTTCAGAACGAAAAAGACGGACTGAAATCCACCTTATCAAGCCAAGGTTTGGACGCATGTCATGTAACGAAACCTTTCGAAGGATTGAAGAACGGACAGACCTACATTCTGGATTCTCCCATCATTCCTACCTACCGAAGCGTGTATAGCATACTTACATTGGATGGAAAGCAGGATCAGACAGAAGGTATCTTCGCCATGGAAGAGGAAGAAGCGCTGGAGAAAGACCCCTACATCAGATTCTACGAATTGTGTGAAACGAACGCAGATATCGTCAAGGCCTGTGGTCTTGTAGATGAAAAGGAACTCAGCGCAACCGAGCAGAACTCTGCTTTGAAAAAATACAATATTTTCGTTAATGCAAAGGGTCTGGACTACAACGTTCAGTTCTTCAACAACTACCGTTATACCTTGTTTGCTCCTACGAACAAGGCTGTAGAAAAGGCTATTGCCAATGGTCTGCCTACTTGGACTGAAATCCAGGAAGACTACGAAAACACACTGCAGCACAATGTGGAAATCCAGGATTCTCTGGAAGCAGCCTACAGTCAGTCTGGCTATGTCATGACTGATGCCGATGAACTTCGTCTGAAGGCCATCAGAGAAGAAGCCGCCAAGGACAGTGTCCGCCTGCAAGCCAAGATTACCTATCTGGTTAACTTCGTACGCTATCACTTCGCCGACAACTCTGTATTCGCAGACAAGAGCGAACTGCCCGAGAACGAAATGGTAACCTCCAGCTACGATTCCAACCTGGGTCTGTTCTGCAAGATCATCGTTGATCGCGTTAAGCAAGGTGGCGAAACAATCTTGCGCGTACGCGATAATAATGGTGGCGAACTGATGCCTACCGTAGGCGAGAAGAACGTACTGGCCCGCGACATTGAATGTTCTGCCAGCCCAGTCAAGGTATCCATGAAACTGGGTGCCAGCATCACGATGGATGCATCCAGTTCAACGGTTATCCACCAGATCGACGGAACGCTGAACCACACCGAACTGGTCAACGGCCGCCACGACAGTACATGGGCAACCACGGCATCAGCCAAGAAATATTTACAGAGGTATGCTATCATCCAATAAAATTCACCAATCATGAACAAGATTAAAAAGCTTATATTGCTTTGGGTTATCGCCCTCACGGCGCTCCCCGTAAGTGCACAGCGACGTATCTCCGGTACTGTAGCGGACGATATCGACGTCATTATTGGTGCCAACGTCGTGGAACAAGACAAGAACAACCGTATTGTTAGCCAGACCCTGACCGATATGAATGGTAACTTCACCATGAACATCAAGGATCCCAACAATACCCTGATTGTATCCTACGTTGGTTACAAGAAATTCAGCCAGAAAATTGGCTCAAAGAATGTGTTTAACATTATTCTGGAGGACAACACCAAGACCATCAAGGAAGTCCAGGTCATGGGTAAGAAAAACGCCCCCACAACCGGTTTGGAAATCCCCGCACGAGAATTGGCGGGTGCCGTCCAGAAGTTCGATATGAAGGACATGGAAGGTCTGGCATTCGAGTCTGTTGACCAGGCCCTGCAGGGTCAGATTGCCGGTCTCGACATCGTGCCCAACTCTGGTAACCTGGGTTCTGGTACAACCATGCGTCTGCGTGGTACCAGTACCATCAACGGTAATGCCCAGCCTCTGATCGTTGTTAACGACCACATCTTCGAATTACCCGAGGATGCACAGGACATCAACTTCGAGACGATGGACAACGAGGAACAGTTCTCTACCCTGTTGAACGTGAACCCCGAGGACATCGAGAGCATCACCGTCCTCAAGGATGCCGCTACGGCAGCCAAGTGGGGTATCAAGGGTTCTAACGGTGTCATCGAAATCAAGACAAAGCGTGGTCACCGTGGTCCCACCAACGTGGTATTCAACTACAAGTTCAGCGGCACATGGCAGCCCGACGGCTACAACATGCTGAACGGTGACGGTTACACCATGATGCTGAAGGAGGCTTACTACAATCCTCAGCAGATACCTACCACTCTGCCCGAATTGGACTACAACATGGAACTTCCTTACATCTACAACCACTTCAGCCACAACACAGACTGGGTGAAGGCGGTTAACCAGTTCGGTAAGGAAAACAAGTACTACATCACCCTGTCCGGTGGTGGCGAGAAGGCAACCTTCCGTATCAGTGCCGGTTACGACAAGAGTACAGGTTCTATCATTGGTCAGCAACTTGACCGTTTCAGCACCCAGACCGCTTTGGACTACTGGGTCAGCGACCGTATCAAGTTCAGCTCCAACATCAACCTGACCTTCACGGACAACAAGAAGAACTACGGCAACGATATTCTGGCCCGTGCCTACAAGGCCATGCCAAACATGAGCATGTACGAATACGACAACTTCGGTAACCCCACCGGCAACTACTTCAACATGCTGCCTTTGGCTGCCAACTTTGCCGCTGGTAAGGGTCTGGCCACGAACGACGGTTATATGACCTCTTTCGATTTGGCCGATATGTTCTGGAACGGCAACCCCGTAGCCCGTGCAGAAAAGGCATGGAACAAGGAGAACCAGTACAACCTGACGCCCCAGTTCTCTGTTGAGTACAAGTTGCTGGGTAAGGATGACGAGCATCACCGCCTGAACTACGTGGGTGACGTACAGCTGAACATCTACAACACCAGCAGCCACGAATATTGCCCCAGCGAGCTGAAGCCTATGCCTTGGGTATATGGAGGCGATAACGGAACCCTGAGTCATACCAACGAGCGCAACTACGTAAGCAACGATGAATACAAGTCACTCGAATTTACTACCCGTCACGACTTGCGCTACTATTCAGCCTTCAAGAACAAGGATCACAGCGTCAGTGCCCTGGCCCGTTTCGAAATGGCTACCGGTAACAGCAGCAAGCAGAACATGGGTCTGTGGAACGTGCCTGTAGGCATCTCCGACCCCACCGTTCTGGCCATGTTGCGTGCAGCCTCTGCCTCCAACAGCGAATGGCGCAGCCAGAGTTTCTACGAACAGTTCCACTACTCTTACAAGAGCAAGTATTCACTCGATGCCTCTCTGCGTACCGACGGTAGCACAGCCTTCGGTGCCGGCAACAAGTACGGAACCTTCCCTTCTGTCGGCGGACGTTGGAACATCAGCGACGAAAACTGGATGCAGTGGAGCAAGAAGGTCATCAGCATGCTGGCATTCCGTCCCACCTGGGGTTTCACGGGTAATACCGGCAGCACGGGCGGCCAGTTCATCCAGTACAACAAATACGCCTCCAGTGGTCAATACAACAGTCACTCGGTCATCATTCCCCAGAACCTGTCTCTGTCCCAGATTCGCTGGGAAAAGACCAAGCAGTGGAACCTCGGTTTCAACCTGGGCTTGTTCGAAGACCTGGTTACGGCTGAATTCGAAATCTATAACAAGAAGACCACCGACCTGTTGATGTCAGGCCTGACCATCCCCGGTGCCAACGGCTTCAGCAAGCTGGATTGGACGAATGGCGGTACCCTGCGCAACAAGGGTTGGGAAATGAACGTCGGAACTGCCAAGATCTGCAAGGTGGGCAAGTTCTCTATGAAGCTCCGTGGCAACATTGCCCAGAACTTCAACGAAGTGGAGGAAATGCATCCCCTGTTGTTGGAAAGCCTGAACGGCGCCGACACCTATCAGCCCGGCAACCTGGCATATAACCAGCGCGTACAGATTGGCAATGCCCTGGGTTCTATCTACGGTCTGCGCTACAAGGGTGTATATAGGTACGACTACGACCACAACGGCTACACGCCCAGCTCAATCGCTGCCTATGGCTATGCCGAGGAAGGTACGACCGGAAGAGACGCATACGGTAATCCCATCAACACCTCTGCAGCAGCCCTGCACCGTGGCGAGAATGCCAGCTGTCCTATTGCCTTCGATGCCGACGGCAACATGTTGACGGATGCCAAGGGAATACCCCTGCCCATGTACTATTGCTACAACGAAGGTTACCGCTACCAGTTCCAGGGTGGTGATGCCATCTACGAGGACATCAACCACGATGGTCAGATCGACCGCTACGATATGGTTTATCTGGGCAACTCCAATCCTAAGTGCAACGGTGGTTTCGGTTTCCAGCTCTTCTACGAGAACTTCAGTCTGAACGCTGGTTTCAACTTCCGTATGGGCAACCAGATTGTCAACCTGGCCCGTATGAACTACGAGAGCATGCTGAACAACGACAACCAGAGTTTCGCCACCACATGGCGTTGGCGCAAGAACGGCGACGAGACCGTCATCCCACGTGCCTTGAGTAACGTTAAGGGCTTTAGAAGCTATAACTCCCTGCCCAGCGACCGCTACGTGGAAGACGGAGATTACCTGCGTTTGCAGTACGTTCAGTTGAGTTATGATTTCAATGCCAAGAAGCTGAAGAAGTACGGTATCCGCAACCTGAAGTTGTTCGCTTCTCTGAACAACCTGTGGTGCTGGACCAAGTACACCGGTGTGGATCCAGATGTATCACCTGGTGGCTTCGCCGTATGTACGGATAACAGCCGTACGCCGCGTACGAAATCATTCACTTGCAGTATTAACCTTGGTTTCTAAAGTGAACAGAAATGAAAGTAAAGAATATCTATAAATCAGTCTGCCTGCTGGGGCTGGTGGCAGTTGCCACCACCTCCTGCGAGGACTGGCTGACCCTCTACCCTCAGGACCGAGTAGTAGAAGAAGACTTCTGGGAAGACAAGAACGACCTGGAAGGCGTGCGCTACGGCGCATACAAGCAGATGTGCGATTGCGTGGAAAAATTCGCCATCTGGGGTGACCTTCGTTCCGACAGTTACAAGATCAACCCCACCACCCACGGCGACCAGTCTGAACGCAACAATTTCGAGGAAATCACCATGGGTATGCCCGACTCCTCCATGACCTATTTCCAATGGGGTCCCGTATATACCACCATTAACTATTGCAATAAGGTACTTCAGCACGGCGAGCAAGTATTGGAGCGCGACAAGCAGTTCACCACAGCAGAATGGCTGCAGATGCGTGCCGAAATCACGGCCCTGCGTGCACTGAATTACTTCTATCTGATCCGTGCCTTCAAGGACGTACCTTACACGACCAAGGTTGTCAACAGCGATGCCGAAGTGGAGAAGTTCCCGCTGACGAATCAGTTGGTAGTCCTGGACTCACTCATCGCAGACTGCGAAAAGGTGAAGGGACAGGCACGCAACCGCTTCACAAGTGTCAACGACACAAAGGGCTTGATTACGAATCCTGCCATCTATGCCCTGTTGTCCGACATGTATCTGTGGCGTGCCTCCCTGCATCAGGGCCGTGGCATGAACAACGACACGGTCAGGACAGCCGACGGCATCGTAGCTCACACCGTAAAGGGTGACTACCAGTTGGCTGCCGACTATGCCGACCTGTCATTGGAGACCCTTGCCACGCAGATCGAGGATCAGAACAATTCCTACGGTTCCGTTATGATCGTGAAGAACAACTACGGTCTGACGAACTGCAACCTGATTTCCAACGAGAATGACTTCAGGACCGTATCCGGATTCGGAGGCACTATTCAACCGGAAGCACAATACGATATTTTCGCCGCTGGCAACAGCGAAGAAAGCATCTTCGAACTCCAGTTCAGCGCATCCGATAACCGCGAGAACGGCGTTGTCAAGAAGCTCTACGGAAACTACAACGGTACGCACCTGGCCGTCAGCGACGAGGCCATCGGTGCCATCTACGGCGGCAGCGGTTCCGATGCCTACAAGTACGACTCCCGCGTATGGATTGGTTCTTGCAACAAGATTTACGGAACCATAGGTACCCTGGCAGGTTCCTACTGTCTGAAATATACGGATCCAATTGTCATAATCAGCACGAACAGCGATCGCGAAATCAAGGTAGATCCCATTGATTACAAATACAGCAACTGGATTATCTACCGCATGACCGACGTCATGCTGATGAAGGCCGAGGCCCTGGCCTGCCTGGCCAAGCTGGGCGTAAACAGTGGAAACAACAACGCCATGGCCAAGGCAATCGTGAACGCCATTCACCGCCGCAACTGGTGCGACGTGAAGGAGGGCAACGTAGTTACCTCCAACGATGCCACCCAACCATCCAAGTACGGTGATGCCGTAATGCCCGGTGATGACTATGTGAAGCTGGTCATGAACGAGCGTCAGATTGAGCTCATCGGCGAGGGAAAGCGCTGGTTCGACCTGGTTCGATATGCAGAGCGTAATGCCTACAACACCGGTGACCCCGAAGATCCCCGCGAAGCTTCCGAAGGCCACTACGTAGGCAACGGACAGACGGGTATGCGCAAGATGGTGGACGATTTCATGAAGACCACCTACAGCAGCCTGTACACGACCTTGAAGAACCGCTTCAAGAACCGCTATGGCATGTACTGCCCCATCTACTACATGGAAGTAAAGGCCAGTGACGGAGCCATCGACCAGAACCCCGTATGGAACAAATCCAAGTACGACAACTAACCTCACGATTGGTATAAAAAAAGAAAAAGAATATGGCTAAGAACAAATTTTACAAATATATCGGAGCTATGACCGTGGGAGCTGTCGTCATGGCAATGCCTTCATGTTCCGATACCTGGGATGAGCACTATGCCCCCACCGACCCGGAGGTGGCTACTCAAACCCTTTGGGAGCAGATCAGCAGCAACCCCAAACTGACTCGCTTCGCCGCTATTGCCAAGGAAGCCAAATATTACAAGGACGAGACACACCCCGTGCAGGGCTATACCTTTGCCGACCTGCTGAACAGCAATCAGGTGATGACCGTCTGGGCTCCCGAGGACGATGCGATTTCGCAAGATGAATACAAACGGTTACTCGACATGTGCAAGACCAGCGGATACAATGTTCAGCAGCAGTTCCTGGGCAACCACATCGCCACATGGCGCTATGCCCTGAACGGAGAAGGACTGGACACCATCCGCATGATCAACGCCAAGAACATCATCTTCGACCGTGACAGGGCAACCATGCAGGGCATCGCCATCAGCGAGCGCAACATCCCTGCCATCAACGGCACCCTGCATACCCTGAAGGAGATGACAGCCTTCGAATACAACTTCTACGAGTACATCAAGTTCAGCGGTAAACTGCCCGAATTTGAAGCATACGTCAGAAGCAAGGACACCACCTATTTCTACCGAAACGGTAGTATCGAAGGTATGCCCGACAAAAACGGTAACCCCACCTACGTGGACAGCGTGTATGTAACCTCGAACCGTCTGTTCAACTCCAGTTCCTATCTACCGACATCTAACCCGGAAACCTGGATAATGAGAGACAAGGGCTTCGGAGGTGGTTCAAGCATTACGGCAGAAGACTCGCTCTACATCATGCTGCTACCCACCGACCAGGCATGGAAAGACGGCATCAAGATGCTGGAGCCTTACTACAAATATGCGCCCCTGTACAGGAACCGCTATACGGGCATCGTGGAATCGGAGCAGGATCTGGAATTCAACACCGACTCCATACGTCTGGCAGCCATCCAGATGGACATGATTGCTCCGTTGGTTTTCAACATCCACAAGCAACCCAAGATTGGCGGAAAAGAAGGAATTCCCTGGACAATGGAGGAATTCATCGCCGAAAAGGGAGAGAGAGCCGAATATTTCCTGAATACCTATATGGATACGCTACGTACGACTCCCAACTGGGAAAAGACGGAACTGTTCAACGGCAAGCTCGTAGAGATGAGCAACGGCTACGGCTATGAACTGAACAAGTGGAACTTTGCCCCCGAATACTACAAGCCCGATGTCAACGTGGAAGTGGGATACGGTATGCTTTACGACCCCGTAAACAACACGAAATTCAATGTGGGCAGTTTCACCACCAATGCATTCAGCATAAATACCTTTAAACCCATCATCGAGAAATTCGGTACGGTCAGCAAGAACAACTTCTACCAGCTGAAGCCCGAAGGTACGACGAACCCCAAGTGTGAGATGAAACTGTATGGTAACACCACAGAGGCTTACGTACAGAATTCTCAGGTCATGAGCGGTAAGTACGACATCTATCTGGTCATGGTGCCCCTGTGGTATGCCGACCTCTCCGCAAACGGAGAAATGGACTCTACCTACCTGGAAACGGCATTTACGGATTCCATAGCAGCCCAGCGTAAGAACAAGGTGACCGTTCAGATCAAGTACGACGGAGAAGGAAAGGAAGTCACCTCCGGCAAATTTGAATTCGAATACGACGGCAGCAAGGTGGACACCATCCTGGTGGCATCCGATTTCGAATTCCCTTATTCGTACAGGAGCCTGACGACGAACTCCCGTTACGTACAATGCTTCCCCACCATGCTGATACAGAGCACCCCCAAGCCCGCCGATATCCGTAAGGGATACGTACGTAACCTGTGTATCGACCGTATCATCCTGAGAAGTAAGGAGAGTGGTCCGCTTCCCAAGTTCGGTTCAGACAAGAAAACGTCTGACGAGGAAGAAACAACCGTTGAATAATAGTTTGAAGATATGAAAAATAGAATAAGCAATACATTCCTGCATACGACCTTGCGCACAGGTCTGTGCTTTGTGATGCTTTCTGGTCTTTGTTCAACCCAAGTCATTGCACAGGACGACCTAAACGATGACGAAGTGGTAACCATAAAGCGTGAAAAGAAAGCAGAGAAGGAAAAAGAATACGAGACGAAGACCGTGAAGGGAGTCATCAGGGACGACGCCACAGGCGAGCCTATGGGCGGTGTGCGCGTTCAGGCCCTGAGACTGGAGAAATACTCTACCCTAACCGGCGAGGACGGTACCTACAGCCTGGAGATTCCCACCTTCTCCGATGTCCTGTATGTATTTGCAGAAGGCTACAACCCCCTGCAGATAGCCGTAAAGGACGGCGAAGCCAACGGATCTCTCCTGAGCACCACGTTCAATACCTACTATGTGGACGGCACAAACATCACGTCCAACCGCAGCATCACGCTGAACGAAACCAGCGGTGTGAACATTGACAAGGACATCCAGGAACAGCTGGCCGCCGACCTGCATACGGCAAGCCGCAACGGACTGCCCGGACAAGGTTCCTTCATGACCATCCGTGGTATCAACTCCATCAATGCCAACACCCAGCCTCTGATCATTCTGGACGGCAACATGATTGATCCCCAGTACGACCGTACGTCGCTGCACGAAGGATTCTACAACAACATTTTGACGAACATCGACCCCGAGAACGTGGAAAGCATCCAGGTCATCAAGAATGCCACCGCCCTGTACGGTGCCAAGGGTGCCAACGGTGTCATCGTCATCAACACCAAGCGCGGAAAGAGCATGGCCACCAAAATTGGCGTGCGCATCTACGGCGGTGTGGAACTGACCCCGAAGAAGCTGGACGTAATGAACGGTGACCAGTACAGTCTCTACCTGAACGACCTGGTGAGCACCGTAAAGAACATGGAAAAATCATCGCTCACGTCTTTCAGGTTCCTGGACAAGAGTCCCAGCAACTACTACCGCAATGTCTTTAACAACAACACCGACTGGCAGAAGGACATGTACCGCAATGCCATGACCCAGAACTACAAGATCAACGTAGAGGGTGGTGACGACATCGGTATGTACGCCCTGTCACTGGGCTATGCCAAGAGCGAGAGCACGGGCGAAGGCACCGACATGAACCGTCTGAACCTGCGCTTCAACACCGACATCAAGATTGCCGAAAAGCTATCAACCGGCTTGGACATCGCCTACAACCAGACCAGCTACAACATCCTGGACAACGGATGGAGCGACGACTACAGCATGCAGAACATCGGTTCTCCCAACGTACTGGGTCTGACACAGGCTCCCTTCATCAGTCCCTATTCTTATTATTACGACGAGAATTCCACCGCAGCCCTGGCCGCCGACCGTCTGAAACTGTCGAAGGAATATACCGGAAAGTACGCTGCCAGTTCATCCAACTGGATCCAGAACCCCTTCCGTTTCCCCAGTTCGCTAGGCATCAACGAAACCCTGCGCAACCCGTACTGGATCATCGCCAACGGCCATGGCAACAACAAGAACTATGCCCAGATGACGCAGATCAGCCTGAACGTAGCTCCCAAGTACCAGATCAACAAGAACCTCTTCATCAGCGAACGATTCAACTACGACATGAACCGCAGCAACGAGAAGTACTTCCTGCCCATCAACGGTGCCAACAATTATGCGCTGAAAGACCTGGGTAACATCAACAGTGTACTGAAGACGCAGTTCGCCAAGGAGACAACCCTGAACAGCGACCTGCGCATCGACTGGAGAAACACCTACGGAGCGCACTTCATCAACGTGTTCGGCGGATGGCGCTACAACAACTATTCCTATAGCTACAACTACATGCGTGGCTACAACAACGGTAACGACAAGCTGCCCAACCTGGACAAGAACATGCCGTTCATGAACTATGGCGGTACGAACGACAACTGGATAGACATGGCATACTACCTGGATGCCAACTACAACTACAAGAACCGCTATTTCGCCGACTTTACCGTAAGCAGCCAGAGCGGCAGCCGTTTCGGTAAGGAGACAAAGGACGGTTTCCAGTTGGCAGGTGTCAGCTGGGGCGTATTCCCCTCTTTGCAGCTGGGCTGGCTCATCAGCAGCGAACCCTGGTTCAAGACAGGCAAGGGCATCAACTACCTGAAGCTGAGTGCCGGTGTTGACCAAAGCGGTAACGACAACCTGGACTACTACGCAGCACGTACCTACTGGGAAAGCCAGATGTTCACGGAGAATGCCGTAGGCCTGTACCTGAAGAACATCGAGAACAGTACCATCCAGTGGGAAACCACTACCAAGTACAACGTGGCCCTGGAAGGCAACTTCCTGAACAACCGCCTGTACGCCGGTCTCGACCTGTTCTGGCACAACACGGACAACCTGTTGACCCTGAAGGAACTGAGCTACGTATCCGGTATGAAGAAGTTCTGGTCCAACGAAGGTAAGCTGACCAACAAAGGTTTCGAGTTCCACGTAAATGCCGCCCTGCTGAACAAGAAGGACTGGAAATGGGAACTGGGTGCCAGCGTAGGTCACTACAACAACAAGCTGACAGAACTGCCCACCACAAAGGACAACACCATCAAGGTGTACAAGAACGTATATCACACTGGAACAGATACCTGGACACAGGAACTCAGCGGTACCATCAACGGATATACCAGCAGCATCTACGGACAGGACAACGTGCTGACCGCCGTAGGTCACTCCATCGGCAGTTTCTATGGCTGGCAGACCGACGGTGTCTTTGCCAACGACCAGGAGGCAGCCAGTGCCACCAACGCACCGGGCACCAACGGTTACCTGCAATACCCCACCGGTATGACCGAGGATCCCTATCGTAACTTCCAGAGCGGTGACGTACGTTTCGTGGACCAGAACGGCGACGGTGTAATCGACGATGCCGACAAGGTAGTCATCGGTAACCCCAACCCCGACATCTACGGTAACATCTTCACCAGCCTGACATGGAAGGATCTGCGTCTGGACGTGAACTTCAAGTACAGCCTGGGCAACGATGTCTATAACTTCCAGCGTTCCATGATCGAAGGTGCCAACGGTACCTACAACCAGAGCACAGCTGTTCTGCGCCGCTGGAGCCACGAAGGCCAGAAGACCGACATGCCCAAGGTATGCTACACCAACAACGACGACTGGCGCAACAACGAGCGTATGTCCGACCGTTGGATTGAGGACGGAAGCTACCTGAAGCTGAAGAACGTGAGACTGACCTACAAGATTCCTTACAGCAACACATGGCTGATGGGTCTGAAGGTATGGGGCGAGGCCAACAACCTGTTCACCATCTCCAAGTACTTAGGTACCGATCCCGAAATGAGCTGCCGCAACAGCGCACTCTATCAGGGCATCGACAATGGCATGATTCCATTCAGCCGCAGCTTCAACGTAGGTGTATCAATCAACTTGTAACAGCACTTAATATATGAGAAATATGAAAAGAAAATCGATTATAACACTGCTTGTCTTCTGCATGGGTCTGGGCATGACAACCACCTCATGCGAGGACATGCTGTCACCCGATAGCAACAGACATTCCTACGAGGTGGCAGAGGATACCCTGTACAGCTACTGGGGTATCCTGAAATCCCTGCAGCATGTAGCAGAGAAATACGTGATACTGGGCGAATGCCGCGGTGATATGGTACAGGGTACCGGCTACGTAAGCGATACCATCAACGCCATCTGCAACTTCGGTATGGGCAACTTTGCAGAAAAGCTGAAGGACGGTACCTGCGTCTATACCAGCGCAGCTGACTACTACCACATCATCAACAGTTGCAATGCCTATATTGCGCATTGCGATACGGTGAAGACAACCGGCACGAACGAGAAATACATGATGGGCGAGTATGCCCAGGTAGAGGCCATCCGTGCCTGGACCTACATGCAGCTCGTACAGGTATATGGCGAAGTACCTTTCTACCTGAATCCCCTGCTGACCACCGAGGACATTGACGAATTCATCAACAACCCGGGCCACGAGACCGTGAATGCCGACAACCTGGCAGACAAACTGGCTGCAAGACTGGTGAAGATGGAACCCTACGAACTCTATGGGTCTGAAGGGTACGAACAGTATGTCTATCCTCAATACGAATCATACGGCTTTACCTCTACCGTATGCCACAGCAGCCTGTGCATGTTCCCCGTCAGCCTGGTATTGGCAGACATGTACCTGATGAAGGGTGATGCCGAATCCTGCAAACAGGCTGCACAGCATTACTACACCTACCTGAATACAGCGAATGGCGGTCCGCTATACGGAAACAACTATTACAGCGAAGTAGGTTTCGTGGCAGGCGAAGACAAGGCTACACGCTCACGTACGGGTAATCCGTTCATTGAGAACGCAAAAGCAAGAAATACGACAGAAGCCATTACCTGCATTCCCAGTAACAAGAACAAGAACTGGGGTGTAGTACTGAGAGACATCAACCGTCTGTTTGGCTATACCGCCAACATTTCGGTCGGCACGTCAGGTTCTGGTGCTACGGCATCTATTTCACTGAGTCGCAATTTTGAGCGTGAACTGATTGCCAGCAAGGGTTATGAGAACCTGTGTGCAGCACAGCAATACGAAATTTACATCGGTACGACAACTGAAATAACTAATGGTGATCTCATCAAGCCGACCGTAGTACCCGATGCCGGTGATGCACGCTATGTATGGGTGCCCGAATACCAGAAGAAAGAAGGTGAAGAAACCATCTTCGGCCATTTCGTGGACAAGCAGAACGCAGGATCAACAAGCTTACACATAATAGACGGCGCCGGAGGTTCCACTGGTTTTTCCAGCACCTATCCCGTCATCTATCGTAAGGCTAGTGTATGGCTGCGCTATGCCGAGGCACTGAACCGTGCCGGCTACCCCAGCATGGCATTCGCCATCCTGAAGAACGGTATCTGCAACAACAGCAAGTGGTTCCCCGCACCTGAAAGCGACTACAACGACTACAAGTACAAGGGAGTCGTTTATGACAGCTACAAAGAGATTGAGAATGTCGTAGAAGAAGATATCCTCGCACAGTATCCCGATGAAGAGTATGCCGTTCAGAAGGTGTATATCAAGGAAGCACTGGCCAATGACGTTGACACCATTGACAGCAACATTCCCGACGAAGAGACCCAAGCAATATGCTACTACATCGACAAGCGCGAAGTGGAAAAGGATGCTCCCTACGTAAACTTCAAAACGCCCAATATGTATTCAACAATTTCCAATATCCCATTCGCCTTTAAGACGGACTTGTTAAGTTCTGAGAACGGTGGTCTTGGGGCTAAATGTACCTATGGAAGCGACAATGCAACAGACCAGACCAAGAACATCACCATCGGTATCCATCAGCGTGGATGCGGACGTATCAAGTACGACGAACGCAATAGCTGCTACAACTATGTAGATAAGGTAATCGAATTTGCTCAAGCTAACGGCAAGACCCTGACAAAGGAAGACATCTACGACGGCAACCACGATGCTGACGTACAGGATGCTGTTGAAGACCTGATCATCGACGAGATGGGTCTGGAACTGACATTCGAAGGAACCCGTTTCTTCGACCTGAGCCGCGTAGCTCGTCGTCGTGCCAAATTAAATTCGAAAGATAAAGATTATCTGGCAAAGCGCGTAGCTATGCGTACCGGTACATTTGATTCTCAGTTGTATGATTGGCTAACAGAGGAAAAGCACTGGTACCTCCCTCTCCCAACAGATGAGCAGTAAAACCAGAGACATCATACTGAAAAGAGCGTGCCGAAATGACACGCTCTTTTCTTTTTCAAAATTCAACTGTAGATTTTGCACTTTCCTGTCAATAATTGCCAGTAAACCTCACAAGACTACGGTACAAATATCTCAACAGCGAAGTATAAATTTCTCAACAGCGAAGCATAAATTTCTCAACAGTTCGATTACAGCCTACGCACAGCGCGATAATACGTTACCGATACTTCTATAATATGCCACCGACAAACCGATAATACGTTATCGGCACTTCGATTACTGCTCACACAGCGCGATAGTATCACGCAAAAAAACAAAACACCATTTATTCGCAGAACACATAATTGAAACGAGCACCGGGCGCCACATCACCGTTTACATAGAAATCCATGATGTTGCCCTCCTCCTGCATGTTGTCGCTCCATTTGAATTCAAAATTCAAGGGTTGGTTCTCAACCCCAAGCACGGCACGGGGAATGCGAAGCATCAAGTGATTGTCACGGACGGACAAACGGGCTTCACCCGCATCCTGCCACAGCCACCTGTTCTGCCGACAACTTTGCACGTAAGCCGTATGCCCTTTTGCCGGACGGTAGTTGACAACGAAATCATAACCGTTCCAGCCCGTTTTATTTGTGCGGTCAATATTGATAAAAAGCATCATCCAGTTCGGGTCGCTCATAGGCGAAACAGCCTCAGCCGTTTCCACATAGAAATAGACATAGCGGTCATCGCGAGCTACACGTGCTCCAACGAAGTCATTCCGTCCTGTATTGTTGACATAGACAAAATCTCCTCTGCCACGAGCGTTGCGATGCAGCGTGTTACCTCGATAGGAGGCATAGAAAGGACGAACTGCATCCCAGGCTTTCCAATCGCCCATCTTCAACGTACAAGGGGCTGACGCAGGTTCCTGCTGTCGAGTTCCACGGAAACGGCGGACTCGATCCACTAGCTGCATATAATAGGAATCACCTCGCTCACCCCAGTCCTTAACAGGCTCTATGTCTCGGCTACGGTCCCAGTCAAATTCGTCCACAAAAGAGAAGGGCTTTCCCGTCCATCCGTCCTTTTCGAACCACATACCGGCAATCCATTCGTTCCAGCCCGTAACAAAGACAGCTTTCGGATCGAGTTCGTACGCCCTATCCCACTGCTCCTGGAAATTAGCTCCATATAGGTAGGATTCCGGACGTGGGTCGAAACCGCGACGAGCAGTAAAGCTGCGTGAATGTGAACCCGGAAGATTGAAAGCGGAACAATGTCCCTCGCGTTCAGGGGCTGCGTTCTGTGCCACGCCCACCGTGACAAGTTCAAACTGGCCATTCGCATCCGACACATAGCCGTGCTGAGGATAATTCTCAAGCCACCCCCACTGATCGGGTATATCCTGTCTGGGACCGTCCACATAATCCGGCTGTCCGGGACGGAACGTAAAGAACTCCCGGATGGCTTTATCAACGGGTGAATCGGTCAGGTTCTGCGGATAGGCCATAATGCAAGGTTTGCCGTTCCAGTAGAACCACAAATCACGATAGAGACCCTTGCTGTAATATTTGTCGTAGAGATGGCGTAGGGACACCAGAGAGTTATCGCTGGCACAAAACGGAAGCAAGAAACCGATCTTGGGACATTTCACCCCGTCCTTCATCGCACGATCCCAGGCGTACAGGAGGGAGTCCGTAGATTCGTCCCACGTAAGGGTTCCGTTTGTACAATCGAAAAAGACCGCATCCACACCTGCATCCGCCAATAGTTCGGCATGCTTTCTCAACACCCAGGTGTCCGTGGTCATATAATAGCCAAAAAGGGGTTCGTCCCAATAGAAATCGTTCCGCGAACGCTTATCCACCCATGCTGGATGCTTGCCATCAAGCATTGCTTCGGGGTGCTCACGTAAAATACGACTGATGTTCTTTACTTCTGTTCCTTTTGAATCGGGTATATTGTGCCAGGTCCAATAGAACATAATGACTGTCTTTTCTGCCAAAGAACCGTCGTAACGACCGACGGAACGGCCCAACCCATCCGTTGCGGACCAAAAATCACTATTCACTTCCTGAGCACGAGATAAAATGGCATTCTCAAACAGAATTACCATGAATACAATAATCAATTTGCGCATGAACATATCGGTTTTAATTCTATTATCACACAAAAATAAAAAAAACTTTTGGCATTTTGCATAAATAATATACCTTTGCACATAAAAAATGACAGTAAATGCTGTTTTAAGGCAATAAACAATGAGCAAACTGAGCATACCACAAGGATATAAACCCTTGCTGAATATAAAACAGACCGAAATAGCCATTAAGGAAATCAAAGACTTTTTCCTGAGCAACTTGAGTACGGAACTCAGACTACACCGCGTAACCGCACCCCTATTCGTCCTAAAAGGACTGGGCATCAACGATGACCTGAGCGGAACGGAACGCCCCGTGGCTTTTCCAATAAAAGATATGAACGAGGCTACGGCGGAGGTCGTACACAGCCTGGCCAAATGGAAGCGCGTGACACTGGCAGACTACGGCATCGAACCGGGATTCGGCATAGTGACCGACATGAACGCCATACGCGCCGATGAAGAACTGGACAACATCCATAGCCTGTACGTGGACCAATGGGACTGGGAACGAGTGCTGAGAAAAGAAGACCGGAATATCCGTTATCTGAAGAAAATCGTAAACAAAATATACAGCGCCATCCTGCGCACGGAATTCTATATCTGTGAAACCCACCATCAACTGAAACCCTTCCTGCCCGAGGACATTCATTTCATTCACAGCGAAGAACTGCTGCAAATGTATCCCGATAAATCGGCCAAGGAACGTGAAGATCTCATTTGCCAGAAATACGGTGCAGTCTTCATTATGGGCATTGGAGGAAAACTGAGTAACGGGGAAGAACATGACTTACGCGCCCCAGACTATGACGATTGGAGCACGGCCAACGATGACGGCTATATGGGGCTGAACGGTGACCTACTCATCTGGTATCCCACCCTGAACCGAAGCATTGAACTGAGCAGCATGGGCATACGCGTGGACATTGAAGCCCTGAACCGACAACTCTTCCTGCAAGGAAAGGAAGAACGAAAGACCCTATATTTCCACAAACGGCTATTGGACGGCACCCTGCCCCTAAGCATTGGAGGAGGAATAGGCCAAAGCCGTCTATGCATGATTCTGCTGCAGAAAGCTCATATCGGAGAGACGCAATCCAGCATCTGGTCCGATGAGATGCGCATGAAATGCAAAGAGGCAGGCATGGCACTCATCTGATTTAACCTACATGAAAAACGAAATTTGAGCGGTAGAATTATGTTTTATGAATAGTTTTTAGTAACTTTGCGCAAAATATAAGCAATTGTGAAAAAAACGATTCTGACTATCATTGCCGTATGTATGACATTGAGCATACACGCATATACACTTGTCATAGATGCCGGGCACGGAGGCAAAGACCCGGGAGCCATAGGAAGCAGGAGCAAGGAAAAGAACATCAACCTGAAAGTTGCGCTGGCCCTCGGTGCGCTGGTGGAGCAAAACTGCAAGGACGTAAAAGTCGTCTATACTCGCTCCACGGACAAATTCGTGGAACTGGACGAAAGAGCGAACATAGCCAATAAAGCAAAAGCGGACCTGTTCATCAGCATCCATACAAACAGCACTGCCACGAAAAGAGGACCAAGAGGGACAGAGACCTATACACTGGGTATGCACCGCGCTGCCGAAAACCTGGAAGTGGCAAAACGAGAAAACAGCGTCATCACCCTGGAGAGCAACTATGAACAACGATACGAAGGATTCGACCCAAACAGCAGCGAAAGCTATATCATCTTCGAACTGATGCAGGATCAGAATATGGAAAAGAGCGTAAAGCTGGCAAAACAGATACAGGGACAGTTCAAAACCAACTCCGGAAGATTAGACAAAGGCGTTCATCAAGCGGGTTTCCTTGTACTGAGAGCAACCAGCATGCCCAGCGTCCTGGTAGAATTGGGCTATATAAATAATTCGGCAGAAGAAACCTTCCTGAGCAGCAAGAACGGAGTGGCTTCCATGGCACGAAGTATCTATAACGCTTTCATCGCATACAAGAAAAAATAAGCAACATGACAAAAGAAGCTAAAATAGGACTCACAGGAATCGTCGCACTCGTCATCCTATTCCTGGGAATCAACTTTCTGAAAGGCATAAAGCTTTTCAATACGCAAGACGTTTATTACATAAAGTTCAGCAATGCCAAGGCATTGAGCAAGAGCAGCACCGTATATGCAGACGGATACAACATCGGTATCGTAAGCAACATCATGTACGATTTCAACCACCCAGGACAAGTCATCGTAGAAATATCCGTCGAAGATGGCCTGCGCATTCCCAAGGGGAGCAGCGCCATGCTGGACGAAGCCATGCTGGGAGGCTGTACACTAAACATGTTGCTGGCCACAAACCTGACGGATGCCTACCAACCAGGAGACACCATACCCGGAACAGATTCCAACGGTCTGATGAGCAAAGCGGCCGATATGATGCCCCAACTGGAGCAAGTAGTGGCACGTGTGGATACACTCATTGCCACCCTAAATAAACTGACCTCGGATCCGAACCTGCCCATCATCATACAGAATGCAGAACAGTTGACAGAAAACCTGAATAAAAGTACGGCCCAACTGAATCGTCTGCTATCGAAAGACGTACCACAGATGACTAAGACATTTAGCCAGGCTGGTAACAACATCGTAACCCTGACGGACAACCTGAACAAACTGAACCTGCAAGCCACCATGGACAGCGTAAACCAGACCATTGGCAGCGTACACGAACTGATGGCACAGATACAGAATCCCAACGGAACAATGGGCAAATTCATCAACGATTCAAGCCTCTACGACGACATGAACAAGACGGTGCAAAGTGCCAACAATTTGCTCATAGATTTAAAGGCAAATCCCAAACGATATGTGAACATTTCCGTGTTTGGGAAAAAGCAGTAATTTTGCCTTATTTAAATATTTTCTAAATACGTACACCCGTTCGAGCGAAATGCAGGCCGGAACATAACAAGGTTATTTCCCAATAGTTGCACCGATTTACATTAACCTAACATAAGCCTTAAAACATAGACATAATTAATTATTAAGCAACAACTTACACAATTACAACAATCTTTTTTCATGTACATGGAATGTGAAAGTTCTACATTTTGAAAAACAAGAAATTAAGAAATGTGAAAACGAATATATCAAAAAAGAATACATTTTGATGTTTCAAATTTAATCACGAACTTTGCATCGCCAAAAAGGAAAAAGGTCCCGATTCGGCAATATTATCATCTATATTTAAAGAGGTATCAAGACAACAATGGCAGAAACAGCGAAGATATTGTGGGAACGTTGCATGGAGTTCTTTCGGAACAACATGAACGAACAGCAGTACCAGACGTGGTTTATGCCTATCAAATTCAAATCGTACAACGAGAAAGACAATAAAGTAGTCATCTCTATTCCCAGCCAGTTCTTTTATGAGTTTCTGGAAGAGCATTATCGTCCGATTCTTCATAAAGCCCTCTATCGGTATTATGGGACCGGCACAAAGTTAATGTACGAGGTCGAGGTCGTAAAACAAGGTCGAGTAACACAGGGCAGCAGCGAGAAGCCTCTGATAGAACAAGACAAGAAGAGGAAAGAGATTGTTGCCCCCATCACGGGACCTGGCATACAAGAGCTGGACTCACAGCTGAATCCCAATCAGAATTTCGACAACTTCATAGAAGGCAACAGCAACAAATTACCAAGAAGCATAGGGAAAGCCATTGCTGAACATCCCGACCAGAAGACATTTAATCCGTTGTTCATCTTTGGTCCCAGTGGTGTTGGAAAGACGCATTTAGTTAACGCCATCGGCACCCGGATGAAAGAACTATATCCGCAAAAGCGCGTCCTCTACCTAAGCGCACACCTGTTCCAAGTACAATACACCGACTCTATCCGCAGAAATACATTCAATGATTTCATGTATTTCTACCAAAGTATAGACGTGCTGATTATGGATGACATTCAGGAAATTGCCGGAAAAGCCCAAACGCAGCTGGCCTTCTTCCACATATTCAATCACCTACACCAGAACGGGAAACAGATTATTCTAACCAGCGACCGCCCGCCAATATCCCTTCTGGGAATGGAAGACCGTCTGCTGACTCGCTTCAAATGGGGATTGCTGGCAGAATTGGAAAAACCGGAAGTTGACCTGAGACGCCATATCCTGAAACACAAGATACAGCAAGAAGGTTTAAAGATACCCAACGAAGTAATTGATTACATCTCTGAGAGCATCAACGGAAGTGCGCGTGAATTGGAGGGCGTAATCAACAGTCTGCTGGCCTACTCTATCGTATTCAACAAGGACGTTGACCTGGATTTTGCAAAGAAAATCATCAAGAACAACACACGCATTGAAAAGAAGGACATCACCATAGACCAGATCGTAGATGACACGTGTGATTGCTGCAACGTAAAGCAAGAAGAGATCTTTGGGAAAAGTCGAAAAGCCAACATAGTGGAGGCCCGACAACTAAGTATCTATCTAGCGCAAAAACACATAAAAATGACGCACAGCAAAATAGGGGCCTTAATAGGAAACCGAAATCACGCAACCGTCATACACAGCATAAAAACTATAGAGAACAGGCTGCAACACGACAAGGAACTACAAACAACCCTAAAACGAATAGAAGACAAGCTAAATTCGCGAAGATGAACATCAAGGAAAGAAGAACCATCCGGAAATACACTCAGCAGCCCATCTCAGATGCGCTGCTGAATCGGTTATTAGAAGAGGCATCCCATACACAGACGATGGGCAACCTGCAACTGTACAGCGTAATCGTGACGCGCGAAAAAGAAATGAAGGAGAAAATAGCTTCGGCCCATTTCAATCAGCCAATGGTAACAGAAGCACCTGTCGTATTAACGATCTGCGCCGACTTCCGAAGGACAACCGATTGGTGCCTGAACAGAAATGCAGATCCTGGGTACGACAATTTCCTGAGCTTTATCAATGCCAACACAGATGCCCTTCTATTTACACAAACCTTCTGCAACCTGGCAGAAGAAGCGGGCCTGGGCATCTGCTTTCTGGGAACAACGGTCTATATGCCTCAAATCATCATTGAGGCATTGAAGCTTCCGGCTTTGGTAATGCCCGTAGCCACTCTGACATTGGGATGGCCGGCAGAAAAACCCGAATGCCAAGACAAACTTCCAATAGAAGGAATTTGCCACGATGAACAGTACGAGAAATACACGCCCGAAAGCATTGATAGGATCTACCAGAAACGGGAATCGTTGGAATCCAATCAACATTTCGTGGAAATAAACGAAAAAGAAACCCTCGCCCAAGTTTTCACGGACATCCGTTATACAAGGAAAGACAATGAGCTCCTGTCCACGAATCTACTGCAAGTACTGAAACAGCAAGGCTATATCAAATCCGAAGAAGAACAAGAAAGAAGTACGGTAGTGGAAACACGCCCGGAAGTACTGGACTGCGATATCGTCCGGTTCCAAAACAACAAAGAGAAATGGGTCGCTTTCGTAGGATTGCTTGAGGGATGTCCATACGAGATATTCACGGGTCTGATGGATGATGAAGAAGGCATCTCTTTGCCCAAAAGCGTAACAAAAGGACGAATTATCAAACACGTAGAAAAAGACGGTCAGAAAAGATACGATTTTCAGTTCCAGAACAAGCGAGGATATAAAACCACAGTAGAAGGACTAAGCGAAAAATTCAATCCGGAATACTGGAACTACGCAAAACTGATCAGCGGAGTACTGCGCTATAAAATGCCACTGGACCATGTCATCCGGTTGGTCAATTCTCTGGAGCTGGACAGCGACAGCATCAATTCATGGAAAAACGGAGTCGCTCGGGCACTAAAAAGATACATACCTGGGGCAATCGTCGAAGAAGAGGATTAGTCATCATCAAGAAAAAGACGACAACACGTTCAATCATCAAAGAACCGTCAACAGGAAAATTCGATGGATCACATAAAAACATCTTTGCACATATCCCGCCTATGTGTATATGCCTATCATGGAGTTATGCCACAAGAACAAATAGTGGGCGCAAATTTCTTCATCTCCTTGGACGCAGATATTGATTGTGCAGAGAATGCACTACAAAACGACTGTATTGACGGCACTGTCAATTATGCGGAAGTCGTGGAATGCATCAAAGAAGAAATGGCCATCAAGAGCCAATTGCTGGAGAACCTAGCCTATCGAATCGGAATGAAACTACTGTTCAAATTCAAACAGATGCAAGACATTCGATTGTTGATAGAAAAAGAAAATCCGCCTATGGGAGTTAAATGCGAAGGAGTCGGCATCAGCATTTATATCAAAAGATAAGTTTTTTTAACGAAAGAAATTACACCTATTACAAGATTTTTATGTAACTTTGCAAAAATTTACGCGAAAACATCATTTATGAAGCAAAAAGTTAGATTCAGCCTTGTCTATCGAGATATGTGGCAAAGTTCAGGCAAATACCAGCCACGAGTAGATCAACTAGTAAAAGTAGCACCTGCCATCATAAAAATGGGGTGCTTTGACCGAGTAGAAACCAATGGTGGTGCATTCGAGCAGGTGAACTTGCTCTATGGAGAAAACCCGAATAAGGCAGTCCGTGCGTTCACAAAGCCGTTTAATGACGCAGGCATAAAGACACACATGCTCGACCGAGGACTGAACGCATTACGTATGTTCCCCGTTCCAGTCGACGTAAGACGGCTCATGTACAAAGTTAAACATGCACAAGGAGTTGATATTACCCGTATCTTCTGTGGTTTGAACGACGTAAGAAACATTATTCCATCTATCAAATATGCGCTGGAAGGAGGAATGACGCCACAAGCAACATTGTGCATCACCACCTCCCCCATCCATACGGCAGAATATTATGCAGACATTGCAGAACAACTGATAGCTGCCGGAGCGCCAGAAATTTGTCTAAAAGATATGGCGGGTATTGGACAACCTGCCATGTTGGGCAAATTAGTAGGCATGATTAAAGCCAAACACCCAGAAATCATCATCCAATACCATGGTCATAGCGGTCCAGGTCTCTCCATGGCAAGCATTCTGGAAGTGTGCAAGGCCGGTGCAGATGTCATTGACACAGCCATCGAGCCGTTGTCATGGGGAAAAGTTCATCCCGATGTTATTTCGGTACAAAGTATGCTGAAACATGCAGGATTCGACGTACCCGAAATCAACATGGAAGCCTACATGGAAGCCAGGAAACTCACACAAGAGTTCATCGATGATTTCCTGGGCTACTTTATGAACCCGAGCAACAAGCTAATGTCGTCTCTCCTATTGGGTTGTGGATTACCTGGTGGTATGATGGGAAGTATGATGGCCGACCTGACCGGTGTGATGGCCGCCATCAACGCCAACCGACAGAAAGACGGACTGGAGCCCTATTCAGAAGATGCCCTGTTGGTGAAGTTGTTTGATGAAGTTGCCTATGTATGGCCAAAGGTCGGTTATCCCCCACTGGTAACACCTTTCTCTCAATACACGAAGAACATTGCCCTGATGAATCTGCTGACCGAATCTATGGGCAAGCCCAGATATTCCATGATGGACAATTCCATCTGGGGTATGATTCTTGGAAAGAGCGGCAAACTGCCTGGCGAAGTAGCCCCTGAGCTAAAAGAGCTGGCAAAAGAGAAAGGATACGAATTTACCACGGCCGACCCACAAAGCTATTATCCAGACGACCTGCCACGTTTCATAAAGGAAATGGAAGAAAACGGATGGGATCGCGGACAGGATGATGAGGAACTCTTCGAATTTGCCATGCATGAGAGTCAGTATCGTGATTACAAGAGCGGTATTGCCAAAGAACGATTCAACCACGACTTGCAAGCCGCCAAGGAAAAGGAAATGCAGAAGCAAGGTATGAGCCTGGATGACATCAAGGCATTCAAGCATGCCAGTGCCGATGCAATCATTGCTTCTGAGAACGGGACAATCCTGTATGAGATAAATGGGGACGGCGAAGCTGTTACATCTATCGCACCGGCCATAGGAAAAGAATACAAGGAAGGAGAACGTTTCTGTTACTTACAAAACGGTTTCGGTCAGATGATTGAGATTCCTGCATGCTTGGGCGGAAAACTGGCAGAAATCTGCATAGAGCAAGGCGGTAAAGTCCGCAAGGGAGAGCCAATTGCCTATATTAAGCGCAAGCAAGAATAAAAGCAAGACGAATCGGAACAAATAGAAGAGAGTCTATTACCCACCGCGGTAATAGACTCTTTTTACTCGTGGGCTAACCCCCGTCAGTATCTCGTATGGAATCGTTCCTGCAGCATCACTCAATGCCGTAACGGGCAAGTCTTCTCCAAATATCACAACCCTGTCACCTTCTTTGCATTCGACATCGGTAACATCCACCATGCATACATCCATGCAAATATTACCGACGTATTCTGCTTTCTGCCCATTTACCAAACAATAGCCTTTTCGATTGCCTAATAACCGATCCAGTCCATCGGCATAGCCAATAGGAATGGCTGCAATACGACTATCGCGAGACAATATCGTCTTTCTACTATATCCGATGCTCTCGCCTGCACAGACGTCATGAATCTGCAATATCGTGGTCTTCAACGTAGATACATTGTGTATTACCTGGTTGTTACGGCTGTTTATCCCATACAATCCCAAGCCCAGACGAACCATATCCAGCTGACGTTCTGCAAAATGTTCTATACCTGCACTGTTGCATATATGGCGCAGGATATGATGTCGGAACGCCTGTTGCAACGCATCAGCGCCCTTCACAAACAAGTCATATTGCCTTGCGGAAAAAGCATCGAAATCATCAGAGTCACTTCCCACAAAATGAGAAAAGACAGAACGAGGAATCAATGCCGTTTGATGTTTCAGGTGTTCTACGACGGAAGGAATATCCGTAAGGGGGTCAAAGCCAAGCCTGTGCATCCCGGTATCGAGCTTGATGTGAATAGGGAAGTCGGTTATGCCCTCACGTTCTGCCGCATGTATCAGAGCTTCAAGCAACCGGAAATTATATACTTCCGGCTCTAAGTGATACTGGAACAACGAATGGAAACTCGTCATTTCAGGATTCATAATCATAATATTGGCCGAAATGCCTGCACGTCTCAATTCTACGCCTTCGTCTGCCACGGCCACAGCCAAATAGTCCACATGATTATCCTGCAATGTCTTTGCTATCTCCAATGCCCCGGCACCATAGGCATTGGCCTTCACCATACAGACCATCCGAGTGTCTGGTTTCATAAAGGAGCGATAATAATTGAGATTATCGACAACAGCATTCAGGTCAACTTCAAGAATCGTTTCATGTACCCTTTTTTCCAAACGCTCCGTCAACAGGTCAAAACGAAAAGAGCGGGCTCCCTTGATCAGGATCAAACGTCCAGACAATTCATCCAAGACAGGACCGTTCAGAAGGTCTTCCGTGTTCTCATAAAAAAGACATTCCGCCGGTAACTGGTTGAACGTATCTGCACATTGGCACAAATTATGCCCGACGCCGATAAAAAAGTTGATTCCACGGTTCTGAATCAATTTACTTATGTAGGAGCACAACACATCAGGTGCCAGTCCCGTTTGTTGCATATCGCTAAGGATCAGCATACTGGACAGCTGTTCCCTCTCCGGACGCCTGTTCATGAAATCCAAGGCAATATCCAGACTTTTCAGGTCGCTGTTATAGGAATCGTTGATCAGCGTACAGCCATTTTTCCCTTCCTTCACTTCGAGCCTCATCGCCACGGGCTCCAACATGGAAATCCTGGTCTGTATCAACTCTTCCGACAAGCCGAGATAACGACACACGACAACACATATCGTACGGTTATCCTCCATCGCATTCCCGACAGAATGCCAGGGTATCAGTTCTCCTGAGAAATCTAATTCACGGACACATTTCCATACGATCGGATCATCCACCGGATAAATCAAGGCCTTCGCATCGCGGAACAACAGCAGTTTTTCCCTGCACTTTTGTTCCAAAGTCTGGAAATTTTCCTGATGGGCGCTACCCAAACAAGTAAAAACGCCCACGGTGGGTTGAATGATGCGCTGAAGAGCATCCATCTCTCCTGGCTGTGAAATGGCCGCTTCGAATATGCCGATTTCGCTTTGTCTGGACAATCCCCAGACAGACAACGGAACGCCTATCTGTGAATTATAGCTTCTGGGACTGCGCACGACAGCCATATCAGGTTCAAGCATCTGATACAGCCATTCCTTCACGGTTGTCTTACCGTTACTGCCAGTAATCCCTATCACGGGAATGTCGAAAGATTCCCTATGCCGCTCCGCCAGTCGCTGAAGCGCCTGCAACGTATCCGGGACAATCAGGAAGTTTGCATCCGGGAACTCACCTGCCGGAAGTTTGCCAACGACAAAGTTTCGTACACCCCGACGGTACAGTTCAGGAATATATAAATGTCCATCTCCTCTGCTCGTGACAATAGCAAAGAACAAGGACGTTTCCGGAAAGCAGACACTTCTGCTGTCCGTCAGGAGCCAGTCAATGTCATACTCGACAAGACCGACTCTCCTTGCCCCCATCAATACAGAGATTTCAGAAATATTATACATTGTTTAAAGCATATTTTTTCTTTATCATTTCTTTTTGCAGCCGTATCTTATCCATGAAAGAACGGTACTGAGGAGAATCCGGATGAAGCGGCACATGCTTTTGCGCCCTTCGGATAGGTTCATAATCATGCAAATACTCCGGTACGACCTCGTCCATACACGATTCCACCAGACGGTGCCAGATATAATCAACAGCAACGGCATTGGGATGCAGCATATCCGTATCGAAGAATCGGTAGTCTCTCAGGTCATCCAGCACAAGTTCGTAAGCCGGAAAGTAATCGCAACTCGAAGCGTACTCCCTGCAAACGTGTTCCACTGCCAGCAACAACGTAGCCTTTGCCAACTGGCTACGATGAAAGCCGTATTTTGCGTACCGATATGGACTGACCGTAAAATGTACCCTGACCGTTGGATTCATCTCCACCAGACATGCCACGGTCTTGGCCAGCACAGCCTCACATTCAGAGAGAGGCATTTCGTATTCCTCGAAAAGCGACTGGGGCTGCTTGTGGCAATTTGAGACAACCAAACCGCTTGATTTCAGTCGATAGCATACACACGTCCCCAATGTCAGGAAGACATGAGTAGCATCTCTCAACGACCTGCCGAGCGAGAGGAAACAGTCCGAAACAACCAGCCGACACGCTTCTTGCGACATCTCGCCGAAATTCGTTCCGGTAAGCCAGCACGACCATCTTTCGCCATCACGGAACAAAGGCAGTTCACCTGGTAAAAGAGATTGCTGAATCACGCCATAAATGCTCATCGGATTAAATAGCACTCCCACTGGGTTTACGGTTCCCGAAAGGCTATATTCAATGAAACGATTCCCTATATGGTCGGCAAAGCAAGAACCGAGAAAGACATGACGGTCGCCTAAGGTTATCGGCTGTTTCCAAGCAGGAACGTCCACCAGCGTACGGAACATCATTTCATGAATCATAGACTGCAAAGTGTTTTTTTCTAGTGCAAAATTACGAACTTCCACGAAATATATGTAATTTTGCATCGTGAAAATGCTATTAAACGTGAAAAAAGCAGAACAGTCATTACTGAACAGCATACAATATCCATCTGACCTAAGGCAACTTCCCATAGAGGATCTTCCCCAAGTCTGTAAAGAGCTGAGACAAGCCATCATAAACGAGCTGGCCGATAATCCCGGGCATTTTGCCAGTAGTTTAGGAGTCGTGGAACTGACCGTGGCATTGCATTATGTGTTTGACACCCCATACGACCGTATCGTCTGGGACGTGGGGCATCAGGCATGTGGCCACAAAATGCTGACAGGCCGCAGAAACGAGTTTTCGACCTACCGACACCTACGTGGGCTACGCCCTTTCCCTTCCCCCGAAGAGAGCGAATACGACACCTTTACTTGCGGACACGCATCAAACAGTATATCCGCCGCATTGGGAATGGCGGTCGCCGCACACAAAAGTGAAGAGAAAAACCGCCATGTGGTTGCCGTTATCGGAGACGGCAGTATGAGCGGAGGCCTTGCGTTCGAAGGTCTCAATAATGCCAGCAGTACGCCCAACGACCTGCTCATCATATTGAACGACAACAACATGAGCATAGACCGAAGTGTCGGCGGCATGAAGCACTACCTGCACCAGCTGCACACAAGCAGCACCTACAACACCCTCCGGTTCAAGCTCTCCCAGAAGCTATACAAATGGGGATTCCTGGATGACAACAGGAGAAAGCGCATCATACGTTTCAACAACTCCCTGAAGTCCCTGCTGGCAAATCAGCAGAATGTGTTCGAGGGTATGGACATACGCTATTTTGGCCCCAGCGACGGACACAACGTCATAGAACTGGTGAAGACCTTACGCAACATACGGGACATGAAAGGCCCCAAACTGCTGCACATCCATACCATAAAAGGGAAAGGGTTCTCGGCAGCAGAGCAGAATCCCGTGCTGTTCCATGCGCCCGGAAAATTCGACGCGAAAACCGGAGAATGCCTCCATTCGGACACCTCTGGTATGCCACCGAAGTTCCAGGATGTCTTTGGCAGCACCCTGCTGGAACTGGCTCACGAGAACGAAAAGATCGTAGGCGTTACACCGGCCATGCCCACGGGGTGCAGTATGAACATCATGATGAAGGAACTGCCCGACAGGACGTTTGACGTCGGGATAGCCGAAGGCCACGCAGTAACCTTTTCGGCAGGTCTGGCTTGCGAAGGCCTGATTCCGTTCTGCAACATCTACTCCGCCTTTTCACAACGCGCATACGACAACATCATACACGACGTTGCCATCAGCTCCCAACATGTCGTATTCTGCCTGGACCGAGCCGGCCTTGTCGGACAGGACGGGCCCACGCATCACGGAGCATTCGATATGGCAGCCCTTCGTCCTGTCCCCAACCTGACTATCAGCTCACCGATGGACGAGCACGAGCTGAGGAATCTGATGTTTACGGCACAGCTGCCGGACAAGGGGCCTTTCGTCATTCGTTATCCACGTGGCAGAGGCGTACTTACCGACTGGCACTGTCCCATGCACGAAATACCCATCGGTAAGGGCAGACTGATTCACGAGGGACGGGACATAGCCGTCTTGAGTATCGGCCCGGTAGGCAATGTCATCAGGAACGTCATACAGCAGGCAGAAGAAGAGGGCATCAGCCTGGCACACTACGACATGCGCTTCCTGAAACCCATCGACGAAGCCATACTGAATGAGGTTGGACAAAAATACGAGTATATCATTACGGTAGAAGACGGAGTCATCCAGGGCGGACTGGGATCAGCCGTGCTGGAATTCATGTCCGATCATGCATACAGTCCCAGAATCGTGCGTCTGGGTCTGCCCGACCAGTTCGTTGAACACGGCACGCCCGAAGAACTATACAAGTTGACAGGATTGGATGCTGCATCTATCTTGGAGACCATACGAAAAATAAGGTTTAACTAACACGTTCCCTCATGAAGATTGTAATTGCCGGCGCAGGTGCCGTAGGTACTCATTTAGCAGAGTTGCTGTCGAAAGAAGACCAGGACATCGTACTGATAGACGAGAATCCGGAAAAGACCGCTGCATTATCCAACGAAGGTAAGTACGATCTGCTTACGCTCAACGTATCGCCCACGAGCATTGCAGGACTGAAAGAGGCCGGAGTGCAACATGCCGACCTGTTCATAGCCGTTACGCCGGAAGAGACGTGCAACATCACGTGCTGTCTCCTGGCCCACACCCTGGGCGCAAAAAAGACCGTGGCACGGGTTGACAATGCCGAATACATGCAGCCGAACTATCAGGCCATGTTCCAGCAGATGGGTATCGATTCCATCATCTACCCGGAAATCCTGGCAGCCCGCGACATCATCGAGGGTGTCAAGCGTTCATGGGTCCGGCAATACTGGGAGGTACACGACGGAGCACTCATCATGCTGGGCATCAAGCTGCGCGAAGCGGCAACCATCCTGAACATTCCCCTGAAAAAACTGTGTGCTCCCGGCACGCCCTACCATATCGTAGCCATCAAACGGGAGGAGAGCACCATCATACCAGGCGGTAACGATGAGCTGAAGCTGGGCGACATAGCCTATTTCATGACCACGAAGAAATACATCTCCGACATTCGCGTACTCGTTGGCAAAGAGACATACGCCGACGTCAAGGACATCATGATTATGGGCGGCGGCAAGATTACGATGCACGTGGCATTGGGGAAGCCCGACTATGTCAATGTCAAGATCATAGAACAGGATGAGGAACGCTGCATCAAGCTGAAAGACCTGTTAGACGACAACGACATCCGTATCGTACAGGGAGACGGAAGGGATACCAGCATCCTGCTGGACGAGGGGATACGCGACATGCAGGCCTTCGCAGCCCTGACACCAGAGACGGAGACCAACATACTGGCTTGCCTGGCTGCCAAGCGCATGGGCGTGCGCAAGACCATTGCCCTGGTCGAGAACATGGACTACGTGGCGTTGGCCGAGAAGCTGGACATCGGCACCATCATCAACAAGAAGACCATTGCCGCCAGCCATATCTACCGGATGATGCTGGACACGGACGTCACGAATGTCAAGACGTTGACCATTGCCAACGCAGACGTTGCGGAGTTCATAGCAAGCGAAGGCTGTCTGATTACCCAATCCCCGGTCAAGGATCTGTCCCTGCCGGCCGGTGTCACCCTGGGCGGACTGGTGCGGGACGGCGTGGGCTATCCCATCTACGGAAACACGCAGATACAGGCGGGAGACAGCGTCGTTGTCTTCTGCATGGGAACACTCATCAAGAAGATGGATCGTTATTTCGGCAAGCCCATTTCGTCTATCAGCCGTCTCAGGTCAGCCCTCAACCTCTGATAGGGTTCGCTCTCGCGATAGCCTGCCCCCTTTCTCAGCATTTCATCTACTGGTGACTGGCTGTGCTGGTAGCATGCCAGTTCGTTCATGCGCTGCTGCTCATGCCCCGCCAGATGGTTTATCTCCCTCTCGCGCTCCTTCCTGAGCATGGCACAGACGGGACCCAGCAAAGGCATTATCACGTTTTCGAACAAGGAATGTCCCTGCATATACAGGTAGCACGTCTCCGGTGTCAGCCCCATCTGCAGCAGTTCCTGCCGCAACGGCGCGTATGTACCCTTTCCCTGTGGGAAACGGCGCTGCAGCCAACTTATCTTCTGGTTCACCTTTCTACGGATGTACTCTATGGTCGATTCCGGATGATAGGGATTGATGTCCTTGAATGTCACCGTCTCGCAGAAATCCATAATGCTGAACTCCTTGTAGCGGTCGTGCCGGTAAGCCCAGATGTTCCACACGAACAACGGCCATATTATGGAACTGTATTCGGACATGAATCCGTTCAGGTCAACGACCTCCTTGTCGTTCAGCGTACTCATGACGCAGACCGTATGCAGGTTGGGCGCATAGCATTGGTAGTTCTCTATGGCATAGACATACGTATGGAAGACATACGGATTGTTGCAGACCATCTGGCTGGACTCCGTTTTTCCCTGCATCAGCCAGTCGTAGTCGGCATCCACGCAGGCAATCATGTATTCCCCCAGCCCGTTTCCCAAATGATTGGTGAGCACCGTTTTCTTCCCACGCCCCAGGGTCGTACGGCTCGGCAACATCACTTCGAAATACAGGGTATCCGTTTCAAATTCCTGCAAGAGCGTGCGCCAGAACAGTACATCGTCATAGCTCTCCACGTATGCCACGATCTTACGCCGCGCATTTTTCGGCTTCAGCCGGTTGGTAGAGGCGATGTAGTCGCTGTTTAGGTTTTCCTGTAATCTCTTTGCCATCAGGAGACGATATCTTCTACATCCGTTATACAATCCGACCACCCGTCCATGACCACCGCCGGACTGTGCGTCGTGAGGATAATCTGTGCATTGGGATTCAAGTCGCGCACCAGACCGATGAGGCGCTGCTGCCACTCCACATGCAGGCTGATCTCCGGCTCGTCCATGAAGAGGACGTATGGCTTGCGGTCCTGCACCAGGACAGACAACAAGATGATGAGCATCTGCTTCTCTCCGCTGGACAGCTTGTACGGCTCTATCATCTCCCCGAGCGACTCGAAACATATTTCATTCTTGTCCCGGCATATCGTCTTGCCGGTATCGTGGAACAGATCGTCCACCAGATCCTGGAAGCGCGTCTTCTCCATGGCTATCTGCTGAGCCTTCTGCTGGGCTTCCGGATCCTGGCACGTGAACAGTTCAACCATGCGGTTGCCCAGATTGACCTGGTAATCCAGATACCTCCGCTGCAACTGGTACAGCTGATAGTCCAGTTCCGTCTGCAGATGGACATCCGTCACCTTGTTCACGAACTCGCCGGCCAGCAGGGGACGGTCGAAGGAACGTATCACGTCGAAATTCACGCAGGTGGCATCTTCGGGGAAAAAAGTCAGCTTCACGCCTGCCAGGTCGCGCTCCAGCTTACTGATGCTGAGCAGTTGCCTTACCGCCCTGTTCAGGATGGTGCTCTTCCCCACCCCGTTCACGCCACTCAGGATATTCACGTCGGGCTGCAACACCCAGTCAACGTGCTTCTTGCCGTTCCACAAGGAATCGATTTCTATTCTCTGTATATAATTGCCTGTCTTTGCCATGTCGTCTGTTATGAATTATGCGTTGCGGACTATTCTTTAGAATATGGTGGTGGAGCACCAGGGAAAAGTACCCGTTGCCTTGGAATAGGTGGCCAAGGCACGCTCCAGCTTGTCGTATGTCAAGGGGATGTGGGCCATACGGGCACTGTCGCGGCTGATATACTTCCTGATCTTTGCCGGGAGCCAGTCCAGATGCGTCCGTATGTCATCCTCCTCTATCTTCAGCATACCTGCATAGGCGATTATCACCGGCATTCGGAATCCATTGACGGCCTGACTGATGCGCCAGTTCAGCATCGGGTCTTCGGTATCCAGGAAAGGCGACACCACAACCAGCAGATTGTCGGCATCCTCCATCGTGTCCATCATGCGTCTTTTCTGCGTCAGTCCGAACAAGTCATCGTGCGTAAAGGGGGAGTACAGCTCCTGGAAGTTCAGGATGTGCATGCGCCTCGGGTGCGCCCCGTACCACTGCTCTATCAGACGGAACGGTTCCATCTGCCCACTGGCGACATCTACCTGTCCGGTGGTGCCAAAAGCTATGTAAGTCTTGTTTCGATTCATCTGTCCAGTCATACTATAACATATAATGTACGCCGAAGCGGGGGTTCTGACTGCAAAGATAGTGAATTTAATTCAGAATGTGCAATGCATGGTGCATAATTATTTGCATTTCCGGACAAGAATGTTCTTCATGTACCCTTCCAGGACAGCATTATGAATAAATGAAATATTTTTATTCTTTCAAGACCTGTATATCGAGGCCTAAAGAGGGCCCATAAAGGGCCAAAAAAGGGCCTTCTTGAGAGAGTGCACTCTCTCTACTACTCAGAGTGCACTCTCTCTACTACCTCGAGTGCACTCGGCGTATATGCCCGAGTGCACTCGGTAAAACAGGGGTTCTGCAGACCCTCGGAACGCTGTCAGTATGATTACGAAAATTGTTTACATACTGTTCCCTGACAATGTATTCTACGGGATTTACCAGGGCGATGTGCAGGATGTGCCACCCTACGATGCACAGGACCAGGAGGTCATGTCGATAACCGTCAAGGACAATCGTGAGTATATGAAGGAGCGTAAGGATGAAATGAAGAGTCATAAAAGCAAGTAACATTTGCCTGATCTGCACTGCAAAATGATGCGAAAAGTGCGTCTGAGAAATGAAAACCGCAAATAATTGTTAATCCCCAAAGGAAATCGCACTGAATTACAGGATTTTTTCGTACTTTTGCAAGAAATTTTATGCATACGAGAATGTACCTTCCTGATACCAAATCCATGGTATTGCAGACCGATTACGGCAATGAGCAATATAATACCCTAAACATTAATGATTTAGGGGGGGGGTATTACGCAGCAGATAATCCACAGAACTTACTTACATACAACCTGCTCAGATGCCACACGAGGGCACCTGACGGATGTGTTGTGTCCTTGTCGGACGCGACCATCAGGCATGTTATCCAAGTAATCGCCATAGTGCCTGGTTCATCCGTAAAATCGGTGAGTTTGGACAATATATTTCAAGACAGAAAGAAAGCATGATAACTTTGCAACGGATTTTCAAATAATAGAATATTAATCAATCAATAAAAAATAGGAAATTATGAAGAAACTACTTTTTACAATTTTTGCGGTCTTATGCTGCACAGTGATGGCTTTTGCCAAAGGAATAAATATTAATGGCATTTATTATATCCTTGACACTGCAAATAAGACGGCTGAAGTTACTTATACAGGTGAAGAATCATATTATTTTAATGATTATGCTGGCTCAATCAGCATACCATCTACCGTCAATTTTGAAGGTAATAACTATACGGTCACGAGTATCGGGGAATCTGCATTCGATGGCTGTTGCGACTTGACTTCAATCACCATTCCAAGCGGTGTTACGAGTATCGGGAAATCTGCATTCAATGGCTGTTACGACTTGACTTCAATCACCATTCCATGCAGTGTTACGAGTATTGGGGAATGGGCATTCCCCGCCAATTTGAATAGTATAACTGTAGATAGCGAAAATTCTGTTTATGACAGTCGCAACAATTGTAATGCAATCATAGAAACAGCAACCAACACCCTTATTTCCGGTTGCAAAAACACAATTATTCCAAGTGATGTTACGAGTATTGGAAATAATGCATTTAAGGCGTGTACCGAATTGACTTCTGTAACCATTCCAAGCGGTGTCACGTATATAGGAGATTGCGCATTCTTGAATTGCTGGGGTTTGACAGAAATATATGTCCTTGCCACAACCCCTCCGACTTTGGGGGGCGATGCATTTTCTGGCGTGGAAAAAGATATTCTTGTACTTGTTCCCGATGTTGAAACATATACAGGTTGGGGAGAATTTACAAATCTGATAAAAAACGTGGATTTAGCGACAGCAAAAAAAGAAGCCATAGCTGACTTGCAGACATTTATTAATGAAGAGAAGATAGCGAATGCTCCAATGGAAGAATATGAAAGCCGTATCAATGCGGCCGCAGCTTTTCCTGACATCCCGAGTATTGTCAATAATATAAAAGCCGAGATAAGCAATTACACGAAATTCACACTCGGCGAGTGGAAGTATCTTTTGGACAAGAATGATGGCGAATATACAATTGTTGGCGATGAACTGATATTCACGGACAAGGATCTCTATCAGCCCGACTATGACTTCACAGCCAATAATCTGACCTACAGCCGCACGTTCAATAATACCAACTGGCAGCCGCTGTATGTGCCGTTCGCAATAAGTTACGATGAATGGAAGGGCAAGTTCGATGTGGCAGCCATCAACAACTTCCACGAATACAGCGACTACAAGACTGGCGAGATAGTGAAGACGGAACTGGAGGTACGACTGGTGAAAGACCACACTCTGAAACCTAATCACCCCTACCTCATCCGTGCAAAGATGGCAGATAATTATAATCCTCAGGAGATAAACCTTTCCACCAAGGAGCTTTGCAAGTCGGAAGAGAACAGCATAGTTTGTTCAAGCGTGGAGCGTAAATACACCTTCACAGGAACATATCAAGATGTGACAGGAATGAAGACAAAGGATTACATCTTCATGAGCGGTGGTAAACTCTGTAAGGCAGAAAATGACGAGATTGTACTTTCACCACAGCGCTGGTATCTGTCCATTGAGTCACTCGGCAGTCAGTTTGACGATAACATCTATAATGCCAAGGCAATGGAGTTCGATATCAAGTTGCTGGATGATGAAGCCACAGGCATAGACGAGATTACCGTAACAAGGACTCCGCTCAGGAACATCAGCGAGGCAATCTACAACCTCAATGGTATGCGTGTAAACGACAACTACAAGGGTATCGTGATAAAGAACGGAAAGAAATACGTAGTGAAATAAGAGCAGAGGGAAAACAAGTTTTCACTATGCCTTATGAGCAAGTATAAGACAAAGTCAAGTTTTACCAGAGGTAAGGAGGACATGATATGAAGAAGACATATAAAACACCCACGATGAAGGTTGTACAGGTGCAGCAGACACACATGCTCTGCACATCGGACGTAAACTTCGGAAACCGTAATAACGACCCTGACTACGACTACATAGATGGTGACTCGGGAAGTGGCTATGGCTACGGAGTGCCAGATTGAGGTAGTCAGACACTATAGTTTCTGCTGCAACAGACTTTTGTAGCAGAAACATCTGAAACAGCGGATGCACCCGATGGATAGAGGTGCATCCGCTTGCTGTTGGTATGTCCTCAAAGAAAACGGGGAAGCAAGATTTTCCGGCATTCCCTTTGCGTACATGAAATAATGTTGTATCTTTGACCTGGCGGTCGAAGATACTCACGCTCGGAAATAATCAAATATTATTTGTTTTTTCGCTCGCTTAATCGTACATTGGCCTGCGGCCGAAGATACTCGTGCTCGGAAATAATCAAAATAAATTTTGTTTTTTCGCTCGCTTAATCGTATCTTTGCAGTCCGAGGAGCACGATTGGAATTTTACACTGAACAACAAGCATACGAAGATGAAGAAATTCAGATACCCGGTAGATACAGACCAGTTCCAGGAAATAAGGGAAGAAGGTAAGATGTATGTTGACAAGTCCGACATGATGTATAATCTTGCTAATGAGTATAAGTACGTCTTTCTTGCCCGTCCCCGCCGATTCGGCAAGTCCCTGCTATGCAACACCTTCAAGGCATATTTCCAAGGACAGAAGGAGCTGTTTGAGGCCTGTCCTGAGCAAGGTCGAAGGGAGCTGAAGGTGATGAAACTGGAGAAGGAGTGGAAGACATACCCCGTGCTGCACTTCGACATGAGCTCGATGCGCAACTGCACCACGCTACAGGATATGCGCGATGTACTGGAAGCCATGATTGAGAGATATGAGAAGCAATATGGCACTTTCAAGCGCATCAGCGACTTCGGTTCGCGCTTCGACCAGCTCATCCGTCACATATACGATACCCAAGGGATAAAAGTCGTCGTCATCATTGACGAATACGACACCCCGATGATGCGTAATCTCTACAACGAAAACATGCTGGAGGGGCTCCGTACAATGCTACGCGGATTCTATCAGACAGTAAAACTCGATGGTGCCTACCTGCGCTTCGTCTTCATCACGGGCGTGACAAAGTTCTCGCAACTGAGCATCTTCTCGGAGTTGAACAACCTGAAGCAGATTTCGATGCTTGATGAATATTCCGGTATCTGTGGTATCACACAGGAAGAACTCAAAACCGTACTTCACCCTTGCATAGAGGAATATGCAGGGAATCTCGGCATCACGACCGACGAAGCATACGCACTGCTGAAGAAGAACTACGATGGCTACCACTTCTCAAAGAACAGCAAGGATGTCTATGCCCCGTTCAGTCTGCTCAGGGCACTCGATGACAATGACACGGCACACTACTGGTTTGAGTCGGCAACCATGACAGGACTGATAGAGCACCTGCGGCATTACCCTTTGACCTCCGCATTAGAGTGTGACGGTGTTGAATTAGATGAAAACGAGTTCAATATATCTTGTGAAAGTGCTGAAACTGCGATACCATTACTATACCAGAGTGGTTACCTGACGATAGACACTTACGATGCCAGGCTCAGAACCTACACGCTGCATTTCCCGAACCTTGAGGTGCGCAAGGGAATGATTAGCGGCCTGATGCCGTTGATATTAAGGCGTTCTACAGCCGATGGCAACAGCCTGATCCGCAAGATGGCAACTGCCATCTTCAATGGCAATCTGTCGGACGCTCTTGCAGCCCTTCGTTCCTACATCGCCAAGATACCGTATGACATCATCACCAAGGAAGATTGGGATGACAAGGAAAAGCACGAGTCATTCTATAAGCTCCTTTTCTACATGGTGTTCTCCATGCTTAACTCTACTGTTGATACCGAAGTCAAGAGCATCCTCGGACGTGCAGACGTAGTCATCAAGACCAAGACAAATGTCTTCGTACTCGAACTGAAGGTAGATGACAGCGTAGAGAATGCCCTGGCACAGATAGACAGCAAGGGTTATGCCATCCCGTACGAGACGGAGGGACGAACCCTAATCAAGTGTGGCGTAAGCATCTGCAGCGAAGCCCGCAACATCACCCATTGGCGCATCGTTGACCAAGAAGGAAACGTCATCGATGAACAGATTTTTTAATCAGACAGCCAAACATGTACGTGCATGATTGAACCTCTCAAAAAACAAAACGCTATGCATACATTTCTTGAAATAACAAAGGCAGAGTACATTGACGGCTACCGTCTGCGACTCTATTTTAATACAGGCGAGGTGCGCATTGCCGACCTTGAATCTTCGCTTGTGGGCGAGGTCTTTTTGCCTCTTCGTAACATCGAGATGTTCAAGCGCTTCACCATCAAGTTCAATACGGTAACGTGGGAGAATGAAGCCGATCTGGCTCCCGAGTATCTCTACGACATCAGTCAGGCGGCATAACCTCCCCCAATAGTGGTGATCCTTCATCGTTCCGTCATAGAGTCTATCTGCTTTACGAAATACAGGACATCATCCTTTCGCTTATAATGCGGGATTTGGATTCTAATCCTTCTTCCCTGCCGGTCCAGCACCTCAAGGTGAGGTACATCGTTGAAATCGAACAGTTGCTTGTATCGGCGGAACTCATCGTCCGGCACCAGAACGGTGTGCCCGTGCCGTAGATGCTCTGCCACGTATTCATCATATTCCTGTTTGTCGTTGTCCTTTTCGTTCGCAATGAAGACAAACTCGATGTCGGGGCTGTCCACCAGTTTCTTCCGTGCTTTCTCGCCACGTTCTATGATACTTCTGCTATGTTCGTTCCAACAGCCCCAGAAATCCAGCAGGACTACTTTTCCCGCATACTGGTCCGTTATCTTCCTCAGGTCACCGACAGCCTCGTTATCGGGCAGTACCTCTACAAAATAGCTTTGCTCGCGCCTATGCTTGTGTTTGCCATACATGCTGAGCAGCAGGGTCTTCAGTTTTGGTTGCGTGACATTGGCCATTGCGCTCTCAAAGATATGTTTTTCTATCTTCGGCGACATGAAAGGGCTATGGTCCAGCGATACGCCCTCGCATCTGCGCATCAGTATAATCTGCCCAGGCAGAGATACGGAATCGCTCTGGAAAATCCGTTTATCCATCTCCATCTGCCGTTGCCATGCCACACGGTTCTGTACCGTTCCGCCTTTCTTGTCCCGCTCAACCCAGCATTTTCTGAACAGGTACGAATTTTCGTAATGGGACATGAACGCATCGTAGGCAGGACAGCTCATCGCCAGTATGTCGTTATAGGGAGTCTCGCGCCACAGGCCATAGTTTTCTGGGTCGTTCCAGATATTCTGTTCCTGCGATGCCCCCCTCTTTCTATGATTACTCTGATAGAAGAAAATCTCACTGGCATACGTTAATCTCGTCTCTGCATTCAGCAGGAAATAATCCATAGAACTGAAGTGCAGGCGTTGGGCCATGTAGTTGAGCATGTCCAGTTCATAGTCCCTTCTTTGGGTCAGGGCGTTGCAATACGCCAAAAAGCTCTTTTCATCCTTGCCGTCCGGCATGTGTACCCTGTTGAACAGTGTGTTCAGTTTCGGGTCGGCCAACATGAACTTCAAACAGGCCGGTTCTTCTCCCGAGGGCGAAGAAATGTCGTACGTACGGTCGTTGTGTATTCTGATGTTGAGCGTCTCTCCCGGCACCAGATACAGCGAGAGCGTACGGAACGTGTTGCTTCTTACGGAGGCCACCATGGGATACGGCAGGACGAGTTTCTTGGTAAAAGTGCCGTCGTCCCTGACGGCTACCTCCTTTGGCATGAATCCGTCCATACTTGGAACGACACTCTTCAGCACATCGCGATAGGTGAGATAGAACTTTCCCTGAGCCTTGGGGTCGTAGCCTTCTATGTATCCCTGTATGCAGACGGTATCGGTATGGAAGAAGCCACGGCGGGCTGCTGCCAGTTCCGAATCATCCATCTCGAAAGGCTTTATCTCCAACGGCTCCGAAGCATCGTGGATACCAAGAGCATAGAAGGAAAAGCGCAGGCTCTCGTTGTCGCGGTAGTCGATGGCCTTGGTATCATCGGGCATCGGTTCGAAGAAGACAGTCAGCTGCATATCCTCACCGTCCGAGGATGCCATCCTCTCGTTGCTACAGTCCAGGGCAACATAATGTCTGCCGTCGTCCCCTGTGAGGTAAGCTTCGGGGCAGAGCACCTCTCCGGTGAATGCTCCATGATGCAGGAAACGGACGATGGTGGCAGTATCGGCAAACTCCACGCTCTCTATCTTCATCTGGTCGTCCAGGTTGTCGGTCAGTATCTCCGGTTGTTGCCATACGATGTTTTCAGCACGAGATGGTTGCCGCCTGCCGTACTTCGCCCTTGGGGACTCGTTGGTTACGGTAATCCCCCTGATGACTTCGGTCGTGTTGAACAGGTCGAACTTGTCGGCATCCGGGGAGAGCGGTTCGAAGAACAGCCGGAATGTCATTCTGCCGGAAGCGGGCATATACACCTCTTTGTCTAGTTCGAAACCTTCGCTCTTCTGCAACTTGTACTCCTTGCCATCGGCTTCCAAATGCATCTGGTTCGTTAGTTTGCACCAACAGTTGGGGGAATGGTTCGTCTGCACAGTCAGGACGGTAGATGTTTCCGTCCTTTCTACGTTCAAGACATCGAAGAACTGCTGGTTGGTGGATTCAAAGTGCACCACAGCTGTCTTATCAATAGTAAAGCTACAAAGCAACAGCACACTGCCCATTGCCGCAAAAATGTAATGAAGTGTTTTCATAAGACAATCTGTTCTGTATTCATTATGTTCCGGTCTGTTCTCATCATTCCTTGGTGATGTATTCCACGGGGTTCACCCGGGCAATGTGCAGGATGTGCCACCCCACGATGCACAGGACCAGAAGGTAGGTGAACAGGCATCCACACAGGATGGGCAGGACGGGAAGGCCAACATGAACATGTACCCAACTCTCTACGACCTGTTTGTTGAACAGGATGGCTACAGGGATTGCCACGATTGTGGCTATAGCCAGCAGTACGATATAGAGCCGCCCGAACAACAGGGCGATGTCGCTCTTCTGGGCTCCGTTCACCTTGCGGATGGCCATCTCTTTGCGCCGCGTTCGGGTATCGAGGGAGATACTGCTGTATATGCTCATGCCACAGATGATGAGGCATACGACGCAGAGGATGCGGGCTCCGGCCATCATGTTTTGGAGGACATTCATATCTTCCGACAGGTATTCGTGCAGGTTGACGACGTTCTGGTCGACAAACTCGGGGTGAAGTTTCTGTATCAGTTCCTCGACTTCCCTTTTCGCCTTCTTATACGCACCCTTTTTCGGCACGACAATCATTTCGCTTATGTCTTGAGCATCTTTCTGAATGACGTAAAGGGGAAAGGCACGAGTGCCTGTGGACATGTAAGGCATATCACCTACGGTACCGGCTATCGGATACACTTCATCCTCTTTCCAGAAACGTATCGTCCCCTGTTCGCCGAGACCGGCTCTTTTCATGTCCTCGTACAGCCAGTCGCTGAGCAAGACATAGCGGTCGGACTCGGCATGGCCGTTCTTCCATTGGATGGGAACGTGGTGGAACGACAGGAGGGCGGTATCAGAGAGCATATAAACCCGGAGCCACCTATCCCTCCCGAATAGTTCCTCGAATTTCGCCATCTCGCCCGTGTCTTCAAGCCTTCGGTACAACACAGTATATGGTATGCTCTGTTCTACATTGCTCAACTGCGAGACTTGATGAACGAATGCCTCGTCACTCAACAGTTTGTTTTCGTTTGTTATCATCAGGCACGAACGCCAGTACTCATTGTCTTCCGGAATGCCGTATTTTCGCTGAAGTGCCTGAACTATCTGGGAGAACCCCAGGGTTCCACACACGAACACCAGACAGATGGTCAGTTGGACACCTATCATCACATTGCGGAACAGGTGGTTGTGACTGCGCTGCATACCGGCTGCAAAGCTCTGCCCACTACGGCAGATGCGCCGGAGGGTTATGCCCACGACTACGGCACACAACGCCAGCAGGAAAGCAGACAGCACAAGCAGCTTGCACAGGGAAACATCGAACTGGGCAGGTAAGTCATCCCTAAACGGCAGGAACACTTCCAACAGGAATCCGGCAAGCCGTTTGGCCAGATACGATGACAGCAGGAAAACGGCAGTCACCACGATGACCGATTCCGTCATCAGCATCCCATAGAGCCGTTCCCACGTAGCACCGTGGGTCATGCGCAGCAGCAGTTCCCTGCGCCGCATCCAGAACAGTTGCACCTGCATACGCAGGAACCCGATGACGGCTGCCAGCAGAATCAGACCCGCTATTAGGTAGAGACTCAGACGAAGTGGCAGGACGTCTTGCAGCTCCTCCTCCACCTTTTCCCTGTACGGAACCAGCTTGGGCTCGAAGCCCAGGGGTTTCAGCAACTGGGTCAATTCCTGTTCTGCCTGTTGGCGCGTACCTCCATCACGGAGAAGGAATTGGTAACCAGCGATATAGACTGTCGCAAAGAAGGATTCATCGTATTCCATTATTGTCTTGGAACAGACACATAGCATGTCGTTGCCACGATTCATCAGCATACTCTGCTTCTTGAACACATCCCGGATGACGAACTCCTGCTGTTCATCCCGCCCTATCCGCAGCGTGAACGTAGCACCCACGGGGTTGTCCTTGCCGAAAATCCGTCGTGCTTCCATGTCGCTGATGACCGCCTCTCCGCATTTCAGTACCGGAATCTTTTCTCCGGTAATGGCAGAGCGCTCCCCCATCAGGTTCATGGCAGCGGGCAGCACATGGTTAAAAAATATCTGCGCCTGACGTGTTGTGGAGTCCGTCTTGTGAAAGGCAATAGTCTGGTTACTTATCCCGAGCTCCATCCAGTTGACCGTTTCTGCACACCGCGTGCCTCCGTTGTCCGTAAGCAGATGGTGCAGGCGTATATGGTCGGCATCCGTTTTCAACGAGGAAGAACCCATGTTACAATCCATGGTATAGAGCTGGTCGTAGTAGGGCTCGTGACAGATGGGAGGCGGACTGAAGTTCTGCAAGAATGTATGCACGGTGGCCACGGCCACCAGTCCCACTGCCAGCGACACGATGCTGATGAGGGTCTGCACCCTGTATTTCCACAGGTTGCGCAATGCGGTTTTTAGGTTGTGACGTATCATAATGTTAATTCATAATTCATAATGCATATTGATATGCAATTCACTTATTCCTATTCATTCTTCATCATTCCTTGGCGATGTACTCCACAGGGTTCACCCGGGCGATGTGCAGGATGTGCCATCCCACGATGCACAGGACCAGGAGGTAGGTGAACAGGCATCCGCACAAGAGGAGCAGGACGGGAGTGTCAACGTGAACATCTACCCAGTTTGCGCACATCCTGTTGAACAGGATGGCTACGGGAACGGCCACGATTGTGGCCACGGCCAGCAGTACGATATAGAGCCGACCGAACAACAGGGCGATATCACTCTTCTGTGCTCCGTTCACCTTGCGGATGGCCATCTCCTTGCGCCGCGTTCGGGTGTCGAGTGAGATACTGCTGTATATGCTCATGCCACAGATGATGAGGCATACGACGCAGAGGATGCGTGCTCCGGCCACCATGCTATGGAGGACACTCATTTCTAACGTCAGGTTCTCGTACAGGTTGGCGACACTCTCTTCGACGAACTCGGGGTGAAGTTTCTGAATCAGATCCTCTATCTCGCTTTTCACCTTCTTATACGCGCCCTTTTTCGGCACGACAATCATTTTGTCTATGCCTTGAACGTCTTTCTGAATGATATATAGCGGGAAACCATTATTGAATGTGCGTTCTTCGTAAGGCATGTCTCCTACGATACCGACAACCGGGAACATGTTGTCTTCTCCCCAGAAACGTAGCATCCCCTGTTCGGCGAGACCTGCTCTTTTCAGGTATTTGTACAGCGAGTCGCTGAGCAAGACATAGTGGTCGGACTCGGCATGGCCGTTCTTCCATTGGATGGGAATATGGTGGAACGACAGGAGGGCGGTATCAGAGAGTATATAAGTCGGGAAATGCGTTCGCATCCCGAATACGTCCTCGAATTTCGGCATCTCGTCCGAGTTCTCGATTCTTTGGAAGTACATATCATATTGTATGCACTGCCCTACATCGCCCAGCTGCGAGACTTGATGAACAAATGCCTCGTCCCTCAACAGTTTGTTTTCGTTTGTTATCATCAGGCACGAACGGCAGTACTCATTGTCTTCCGGGATGTTGTTTCTTCGCTGAACAGCCTGAACAACCTGTGAGAGTTCCAGGGTACCACACACAAACACCAGGCAGATGGTCAGCTGGACACCTATCATCACATTGCGGAACAGGTGGTTGTGACTGCGCTGCATATCGGCCGAAAAACTCTGCTCGCTACGGCAGATACGCTGGAGGGTAATGCCCACGACTACGGCACACAATGCCAACAAGAGAACGGACAGCACAAGCAGTTTGCACAGGGAAACATCGACCTGGGCTGGTAACTCGCCCCTGAACGGCAGAAACACTTCCAACAGGAATCCGGCAAGCCGTTTGGCCAGATACGATGACAGCAGGAAAACGGCAGTCACCACGACAACCGATTCCGTCATCAGCATCCCATAGAGCCGTTCCCACGTGGCACCATGGGTCATGCGCAGCAGCAGTTCCCTGCGGCGCATCCAGTACAGTTGCACCTGCATGCGCAGGAACCCGATGACGGCAGCCAGCAGAATCAAGCCCGCTATCAGGTAGAGAATCAGACGAAAGGGAAGGATGCTCTGCAGTTCCTCCTCCACCCGTTCTCTGTACGGAACCAGCTTGGGCTCGAAGTCCAGGGGCTTCAGCAACTGAGTCAATTCCTGTTCTGCCTGTTGGCACGTACACCCCTCACGAAGAAGTAGCTGGTAATCATTGATAATGGTAGCCCCAAAGGAGGACTCATCGAATTCCTCTATTGTCTTGGCACAGACACATAGCATGTCGTTGCCGCGATTCATCAGCATACTCTGCTTCCTGTACACATCGCGGATGACGAACTCCTGCTGCTCTTCACGCCCTATCTTCAGAGTGAACGTAGCACCCACGGGGTTGTCCTTGCCGAAAATCCGTCGTGCTTCCAGGTCGCTGATGACCGCTTCTCCGCGTTTCAGTACCGGAATCTTTTCCCCGGTGATGGCAGAGCGCTCCCCTTTTAGGTTCATGATGGCGGGCAGTACCAAGGTAAATTGTATCCGTGTCTGTCGTATTGTGGAGTCCGTCTTGTGAAAGGCAATTGTCTGACCTTTGAACACAGGATCCATCCAATTAAGTCTTTCTACACACCGCGGACCTCCGTTGTCCGTAAGCAGATGGTGCAGGCGTATGAGGTCGGCCTGTGTTTTCAACGAGGAAGAACCCATGTCACAAGACATGATGTAGAACCGGTCGTAGTAGGGCTCTTGGCAGATGGGAGGTGGATTGAAGTTCTGCAAGAATGTATGCACGGCAGCCACAGCCACCAGTCCCACTGCCAGCGACACGATGCTGATGAGGGTCTGCACCCTGTATTTCCACAGGTTGCGCAATGCTGTTTTCAGATTGTGGAGTATCATAATGTTAATGCATGATGATTTCTAAATCTCTACTTCGGACACGATTTGTCCGTCGAACAGGTTCACGATTCTGTCGGCATAGCCGGCATCGTGCCTGGAGTGCGTTACCATCACGATGGTAGTGCCGCCGCGGTGCAGTTCGGTAAGCAGTTCCATCACCTCCCGGCCGTTCTTGGAGTCCAGGTTACCCGTTGGCTCGTCCGCCAGGATAAGCTTGGGATTGGAAATGACGGCTCGGGCTATGGCCACACGCTGTTGCTGACCACCCGACAGCTGGGCCGGGAAGTGCTTGGCACGGTGCAGGATGTCCACACGTTCCATCACCTCGCGTACCTTCTGCTTGCGCTCGCGGGCAGGAACGCCCATATAGAGCAAGGGCAGTTCGATGTTCTCCGTAACGTTCAACTCGTCTATCAGGTTGAAGCTCTGGAACACGAAACCGATGACACCCTTGCGCAGGTTCGTCCGGTCACGCTCGCCCAGGGTGCTTACA
>JAZLIY010000072.1:0-5979 GCA_045617645.1 Bacteroidaceae bacterium
GCGTCTGAACAGGTTTTGTATAAGTAAGTTAAAAGGATTATCTGCCGCGCAATACCCCCCCCTAAATTACTGCTGTTTAGGGCGTTACACTGCTTGTCTGCAATATTCGCAAGCAAGTGTGAGGGCATTGTGTTACTTAAAAACATTGATACAAATAGTATTATGTGGTGCAAAGATACTATTAAACGAGCGAAATTCCAAACTTTTTTGGGGATTTCCGAACTGAACGAGCAGCGAGAGAAGAAATCAAATGTATTTGAGTTATCCCGAGTCGCGAGTGAAGAAGACCGATAGGTCAACGTGAGTATCTTCGACCGCCAGGTCAAAGATACGAAATGAGGGAGCAGTGAGCGTAGAACGATGCTTGCATCAGTTATACCGAGTCGTGACCGAAGAAGAGGCAGAGCCTCAATAAGCGAGCGAAAAGGCAAATTTTGTGCAAACCGAATGCAGAAGAATTTATTCTTATGCTGAGGTGCAGCCAAAATTCAACGTGAGCTCAGCCATGACATGGCAGGCTACCATTGTCTGATGCCGCTGGCATCATTCAACGATTAGATGATTCAACGATTGTTCCCCAAAGGGTAGGGTGCCCTCTTTGCAGTGATGATGTAAAGTTCCCCTTGGGAATATTATGCAGTATGTAAAGATATTTCACACTCTTGCAGAAAGGCAATTTCAGGCTCTGCAGGACACCTTATCCACCGAGTGCACAAGACCAAGTAGACAGAGTGCACTCTGGGTAGTGGACAAAGTGCACTCTGAGTAGTAGACAGAGTGCACTCTGTAAAAAAGCCCATTTTTAGGCCTTTTTTAGGGCCATCAGCTGAAAAAAAAATATTGATTATAAACTGTAATTTTTTTTACCATTCAAATGAAAGTAAAGGATATTATTCGCTACACCGTCCGGGATGGTGCAGTATCTGCATAGGGAGTCCACTACGTGGCTGCCAAGAAACCTTAGTATAATACCATTATATATATAAGGAAAGCTTATGTGAAAAAAATAACGGCAGTTTTTAGGCGAATCAGTTGTATTCTGTCTATCTTTTGTCGTATCTTTGACCTGTCGGTCGAAAATACTTCCGCTCGGAAAAATTCAAACTTATTTGATTTTTCGCTCGCTTATTCGTATCTTTGTCGTGGAATAAAAAGATTAGACAGAAACATCGGCAATAATTCATAATTTCATCAATATGCTTAAACACTTAAAAAAAGCAGGGCTGTATGCCGTACTATGCGGAATGGCCCTTACTGGTTGCAACCTGACGGACAAAGGTGCATTTGAGCCCGAGCATCCGCTGACTCTCTGGTACACCCACCCGGCTGCGGTTGACGGCTGTGAGAATCCCTGGCAAGAATATTCCCTGCCCATCGGCAACGGACATCTGGGAGCCTGCCTTTTCGGTGAAGTACGACAGGACGAGATCCAGTTCAACGAGAAGACACTCGTCACCGGTATTCCCGACACGATAGGCAGTCGTGGAAAATACATGAACTTCGGTTCCCTCTGGGTGGAATACATGGATGCCACAGAGGGAGAAGCCGTCGACGGATACGTGCGTTTCCTGGACTTGGAAACGGGCATAGGAGGGGTGAATTACACCTCGGCAGACGGCAAGACGGACTATTCCCGCAGGTATTTCTCCTCCTACCCCGACAATGCTATTGTGGCGTTGTATCAGGCAAAAGGGAAAGCCAAGCTACACCTATTGTGCAGTGCCAAGCCTGGGGATGAGTTGGGAGTGACAGGTGTCACCTATCAGGAAGGCAACGGAAGCTTCGAGGGCAAACTGGACTCCATCTCCTTCTATGCCGGTTTCCGCGTAGTACCTTTGGACAAGGACGCCCAAATCACCACTACCGACAAGGGCATCGAGATTGCCAATGCCAGCCAAGTGATGCTCGTGCTGACTGCCGGTACGAACTTCGACCCCACACAGCCCTCCTATGTCAGCTGCCCCAAAAAGATGAAGAAGGAAATGGCAGAACATCTGGCACAGGTATCGGAACGCAGCTGGGACGAACTGCTTGCCGATCACAAGGCCGATTTCCAGAGCTACATGGGCCGTGTGGATTTCTGTCTGGACAAGGCAGCCTCTGCCCTGCCCACCGACAGTCTGATATGTTTCTACAACGACACCACGAAGAATAGGACCGGCCGTGAGCCGGAAGCCCTCTTTCTGGAACAGCTCTACTTTGCCTACGGCCGCTATCTGGAGATAAGCAGCAGCCGAGGATTGCACGTACCCAGCGGATTACAGGGCATCTGGAACAACATGGCCGATGCTCCCTGGGGGGCGGACATCCACTCCAACATCAACGTGCAGATGAACTACTGGCCGGCGGAGCCCACCAACCTGAGCGAGCTGCACCTGTGCTTCCTGGATTTCATCATCCGTCAGGCAGAATGCAAGAGTTGGAAGCGCGTGGCAACGGAATTTGCCGGCGTAAAGCACGGATGGAGCTGCTTTACCGAAACGGACATCATGGGTGGCATGACAACGTGGGGCAGCAACTATTTCGTGGCAAACGCCTGGTATTGCAGTCACCTGTGGCAACATTACCGCTACACACTGGACCAGGAGTTCCTGGAAAGGGCATTCCCTGCCATGTGGGGTTGCGCACAGTTCTGGATGGAGCGTATGATTGAAGACCGTGGTCGGAAAGACATGGGTATCGAGCCAGACGGTACGTTCGTGGCTCCCAACGAGTTCAGTCCTGAACAAATGAACATCAACGAGGACGGTACAGCTCATGCACAGCAACTGATCTATGCCCTGTTGAAATCGGTACGCAAGAGCATCGACATTCTGGGACGCGAGGCTTGCCAGCTGACGGAGGAGGACGTAGCACAACTGGACACCTACCTTGCCAAAACGGACAACGGCCTGCACACCGAGGTTTATACGGCAAACACAGAAGCTCACGAAGGGTGGACGAATCCTCGCTTTGGAATAAAGAAGGGTGACCTGTTGCTGAAAGAATGGAAATACAGCAACTATGATGCTTCCCACGATCCAGGCCACCGCCACATGAGCCACATGATGGCCCTGCATCCCCTGAACGAGATAGGTCCCAATAGCGAATTCTTCATTCCCGTTATCAATTCGCTGAAACTGCGCGGTGACGAGTCAACCGGCTGGTCTATGGGATGGAAGGTGAACATGTGGGCCAGAGCACTGGACGGCAACCATGCACACAGCATTCTGCGCAATGCCCTGCGCCACAGCGGCGAGAACGGAGTGGACATGAGAGTGGGAGGTGGTGTCTACTACAACCTGTTCGATTCGCATCCCCCATTCCAGATAGACGGCAACTTCGGTGCATGCGCCGGTATCGCCGAGATGCTGTTGCAGAGCCATACGGACACATTGCAACTGTTGCCAGCCCTGCCCGACGTATGGGCCAAAGGATACATCAACGGACTGCGCGCTGTCGGAAACTTCCAAGTGGATCAGTCGTGGAACGAAGGACGTCTGCAAGAGGCGACCATACGCAGCGACAGCGGCACCCCCTGTGCACTTTCCTATCCAGGCATAGCAAATGCCACTGTCAAGGATGAGCAGGGACAACCCCTGTCACCCGAGAAAGACGGAAACGACCTGATTACCTTCCCCACGGAAAAAGGCAAGACATATACGATTAGCCTATAACCGCGCTATTCAGCGCGATAGGCATCTAACTGTTCGGGGTGCAGGGACACGATCCAAGTGGCGTGTTTCTGCACCTCGGCTTCTGCATAGTGGAGATAAACCGTGAGGCTGTCGGCATAAAGTGCCTGATTACAACTGGCATTGTGCAACAGCAGATGGCACATGACGATATGGGCAACCATTTCGTAGAGTCTACGGGCACAGAAATCCAGATAGTCCTGACTGCCCGCTTCCTTTACACGGGCACTGCATTCGTTAAAACGGTTCGTCATGGCCTGGATGCGCAACAAGAAAGCATCCATGTCGCACTGGGAGTTTTTCTGAGCCAGTTCCTCTATGACCTGAGAATAGACACCATTGGAAACATAGCGGATGGCTGCCACAACCTGCAGCTGGGTGGTACCCTCGTAGATACTGGTGATACGTGCATCTCGATAGATACGCTGACAAGGATATTCCTGCATGAAGCCGCTTCCCCCATGCACCTGCACGGCATCGTAGGCATTCTGGTTGGCAAACTCGGAGTTCATACCCTTGGCAAGCGGAGTGAAGGCATCTGCCAGACGGGCATACTTCTTTTGTTCTGCGCGTTCCTCTGGTGTCAGTTTCCGTTCCCTGGAAATATCATCCAATGCTTTATATACATCCACATAGCGTGCTGTGGCATAAAGCAATGAGCGACCGGCAGTCAACTTTGCCTTCATTAGGTTCAGCATCTCTGAAACAGCAGGAAACTGGATGATAGGCCGACCAAACTGACAACGTTCACGAGCGTATGAAACGGCTTCGTCGCAAGCCGCTTGGGATAATCCCACGCTTTGTGCAGCAATGCCAAGACGGGCTCCGTTCATTAGCGACATAACATACTTGATGAGTCCCATCTTGCGGTCACCACACAGTTCTGCCCGGGCATTTCGGAACACCAATTCGCAGGTTGGACTGCCATGAATGCCCAGTTTGTTCTCTATGCGACGTACATCCACTCCCCCGTCACGCTTGTCGTAGATGAACATGCTCAGTCCTCTGCCATCGTGCGTTCCTTCCTCGCTACGTGCCAGAACCAAATGGATATCGGAATCACCGTTGGTAATGAAACGCTTGCTACCATTCAGTCGCCAGCACTGTCCCTCTTCATCGTAGGTGGCTTTCAGCATGACAGACTGCAGATCGGAACCGGCATCAGGCTCCGTCAGGTCCATAGACATGGTTTCACCCGCACAGACGCGCGGTATGAAACGTTGACGCTGATCTTCGCTGCCGAAACAATAGAGCGTCTCTATGCAATCCTGCAACGACCACACGTTCTCGAAACTGGCATCGGCAGCCGAGATTATCTCATTAGCAGCGGTCTGAACCACAAAGGGCATGTTCAGTCCTCCGTACCGGCGCGGCATGGTCACTCCGTTCAGGCCGGCCTTGCGGGTAGCATTAAGGTTATCGTAGGTAGCCGAAGCATAGCGCACACGACCGTCCTTGCAATGAGGTCCTTCCTGGTCCACTGATTCCGCGTTCGGGGCAATGACGTCGCTGGCTATCTGACTAACGATATCCAGGACACGGTGGTAACTATCCAGTGCATCGGCATAGTCCTGCGGAGCTTCCAAACAGGAATCCTTTTCGGCAAAGTCGCGTTCGCGCAACTGCACGATACGTGGCATTTCAGAGCCTTCATCTAATTCAAAAGCAATCGTATCTATCAATTCAGAATTCATAATGCCTTATAATATTTAATCATTTTGGGAAGAACTTCCTGTACAGTACCCGTTATCACATAATCTGCTATCTGGTTGATGGGAGCGTTCTCGTCGCTGTTTATGCTAATGATGATGCCGCTCTCCTTCATACCGGCCACGTGCTGGATGGCCCCGCTTATACCACAGGCAATATAGACCTTGGGGCGAACGGTGACACCCGTCTGTCCGATCTGCAGGTCGTGGTCGCAGAAGCCAGCATCCACAGCAGCGCGACTGGCACCCACCTCGGCATGCATGACATGTGCCAGTTCGTACAGCAAGGCGAAGTCCTCGCGGCTGCCCACACCATAACCGCCAGCCACCACGATAGAGGCTCCCTTCAGGTTGTTGCGGCTGGCCTGGACATGGCGTTCCAGCACACAGGTCACATATTCGGTGTCAGGAACGTAGGAACGCACGTCATGAAGCACTACCTCACCTGGATAACCGGGGTCCAGCACGTGGGCCTGCATCACGCCACTGCGCACGGTTGCCATCTGTGGACGATGTTCGGGGTTCACGATCGTAGCCACGATATTCCCGCCAAAGGCAGGGCGTATCTGATAGAGCAAAGTCGGAGGCCAAGCGGT
>JAZLIY010000073.1:0-3527 GCA_045617645.1 Bacteroidaceae bacterium
CACCTACCTTGTAGAGAATGGGCCCTATATCTGCCCAATGGATACTGTTTCGGGGTACGTGGTGGGGAATGTTCGTGGCAATTATCTGGCCAAGATAGATTCTACCGGCACCATTCTCTGGTGCAAATGCGTACGTGGTGCAACGAGTAACCATCTGACTATGTCATGGAACATGGTGGTAAAGGGCGATAGAATCACCATCGCTTTCGATGCTAAGTTCAATGGCAACCCTTATATTTCTACTTCCGATCCTACATGTTGGCTTTATTTCTTTGATACTTTGATCACGGCTTCGTGCGATCATTTTTATAAAAATGAATGGGTGACCTATTTCGTGACCTTTGATCTGGATGGGAATCGAATTGATGTTCATGATATAAGATTGTGGGCAAAAAGATCTGCCTCAGTGTTTTCGTCCTGTCGCCTAGCAGGGCTTGGGGATGCCCGTTTTGGAATTGATAATGAGGGCAACATCCACATCTTCTCTTGTACTACGGGGGATGTACTCGGTGAGGATTCGTTGCAACGAGCCTATATCATTGTGGATGGCGATACAAATAGAAAATATCCATTGAATATACGCACACAGGATGACCATTATTGTTTTCCCAATGTATACTACAAAATGAGTAGCGATTGGCATCTACAGGATTTGCACTATATGATTGACACGGTGGTGGGGTGGCATCCTTGGGAATGGTATTCATTAGCCACCCTTTCTTTGGGGAGTGTTGTTGCCGATGGTGATGACTTGTACATCAATGGATATTTTGAATGTAAGGAGGATGCATATAGAATTGCACGAACCTTGACGGACACGAGTACGTTTTCTGCGACCATATGCTTGGACTCCATTCACTATCTCAAAGCAGAGAACATAAGGGATTTTCTGTTTATGCCGTTTCTGATAAAACTCAACAAGAATGGTGAGATTATCTGGGTTCGACAGATCTATACGGGGTGTCCTAATGATGTTGATTATAACTTCTCTTCAACAGGCAATTATGGTATTGCGATGGATGAAGACAACGTATATACACAATATTGGGCCTATGATTTTTATCTTCCTTTAAATCGCGATAGCAGCCTGTGTGCGACATTTTACTTGGATAGCGCCCATACCATGCCATTAGCACCAAATCATACAGCTGACCATGTCATTATAATTAGCTATGACAAAATAACGGGAGCTCCGATTGACTATTACTATGTGGATACGGAAGATACGCATCAATCGGAAACTATTTCCATTCTGGACGATGAAATAATCATGGATGTTGCATTTCGTCTGCTATATAAGACTGAGGTATGCAGAATCAACAAATACACCAAGGAGGTGACCAGGTCGATGCCAATCACCTATGGTTGGACAAATAACCAAACAAAAAGTTTTTCGATCAACAACAACGGATGGATGTTTCGATCATCGCTTGGCGAAGACCCGCACGTGAACGACAGTATAGTCGTGGGACCAACCGAAAAGGCAGTCATCATGACCTTCTTCTACGACTCTACGCTGGATACGCGGCCCAGACCTTGCCCCGCGGTGGATTCGCTGTGGGGCAGTGTCAGTCAGCAAACCGCCACCCTCCAGTGGAGCAGCGCTTTCTCCCATGCCGTCTATGAGCTAGCCTATATCCCCGATGGCGACGACTGGGACAACGCCACCATCCTTGAGGTCCCTGACACCACAGCCTCCATCACCCTGCCCGACGACCCAGGAATGGGCAGTTACCAGTGCTACCAGTTCCGTGTACGTGGCCGCTGCGACGGCCGTAGAGTGGCCTCCAGCCCCTGGAGCGAGCCCATATCACTCTGCGTCGAAGTAGAGGTGGAGGGCATCGACGACGTGGAGAACAACTCTGGCATATCCCTTTCCCCCAACCCCACCACAGGCAGAGTCTCCATCCAAGGCCTCCACGATACGCCCCTCTACATCACCCTCTTCGACCTCAGAGGCCGTCCCCTAGAAACCTACCGCCACACCACTGCCTTCGACATCTCCCATCTCCCCCAAGGCTCCTACCTCGCCGAACTCCACCTCCCCGACGGCCAAGTGCACCGCCTCAAACTCATTAAAAAGTAAAGATGAGTTCTATAAATTCACCGAAGAATCAACAAAATAATAATTATGAGTAATAAGAATCTTTTGACTTTGTCTGCGTTTCTGCACCTCGGCAAAGCAAACGAGTTTGCTCTGCTCTCGGTTTATGAAACTTCCAGCGATTTTAGCTTCGCTGACTTTGCCGAGTCTCAGCATAATTCAAGTAAATTTGATTCTGCGTTCGACCTTTGCAAAGTTGAAGTCTTGTCGACATGTTCTACGCTATGTCTCCTTGGAACGTCGGCATCGCCTTCGGCACCACTATCGAAAGCCACTGGCTTTTAGATTGTTCAAATTTATGTTCTCCGGCTTCGCCTATCGAGGCATTCACTGGATGCCTCTTCATGCTCAACCGCGCTTTGCTTGTTGCCCTTCGGAACGCTATCGATCTTTTTCTCCGGCTTCGCCTATCGGCAATTCACTGGATTGCCTTCAAACCGGCTTTCTTCATATTCAAAATCGCAAGAAATGAATTTATAGAACCCACCCAAACAAATCTTCACAGGAGAGGTACACGGCCAGTGAGTACTACTTTGATGTGAGGGGGGGGGCTCATAGAAACTTTTCTTCGAAAGGGCAAAAACGGACGTTTTCCTATTCTGATATAGTATAAAATCATGTATTTCCGGCACGGGTTGCAATAATTATATTCATTATTATACTACATTATATCAGCAAAATACAAAAGCAAGGGAGCTTCTTCCGACACTTTTATTTTGGTATATGAATAGTTTTGTGTAATTTTGCAACCGATTTAAGTGAGAGGGCGTCCCAAAGGGGACACCCTTTCTGCATAGAATAAAGAGACAACCGATTATGATAGATAAACTACATGTTCTTGACGTGGTAAATACCGCACTGAAGGGTTCTGACAAATTCCTTGTAGACCTCAAGATTACTACCGACAACCGCATCAGCGTGAGCATTGACGGCGACGAGGGTGTAACCATCGACGACTGCGTAGCCTTGAGCCGTGCCATAGAGGGTAGCCTTGACCGCGAACAGGAGGACTTCGAGCTGAAGGTGGCATCGGCAGGCCTGGACTCTCCCCTGAAACTGGCTCGCCAGTATGTGAAGAACATTGGTGAAACTCTGACGGTTACTACCATGGAAGGTGAAACCATGGAGGGCGAGCTTACGGATGCCAACGACGAGGAATTTACCATTCAGCCTCCCCACGGCAAGAAGAAACCTGCCCTCGAGCCCGTGACCTTCAAATACAAAGAGGTGAAACAGGCCAAGATCGTGATTACCTTCTAAGTTCCCAACAACGAATAATTGAAGGTGGGTTCTATAAATTCACCGATTGAACAAATAAATAATAATGATGGACAATATAAATCTTTTCAGTGCTTTTGACGTCTTGTCGGCATCTTGCTGCTTGTCATTCGGTTGCATAGCCCGCTATGCGCCCTCTTTTCGC
>JAZLIY010000074.1:0-4772 GCA_045617645.1 Bacteroidaceae bacterium
TTATCTTTGTTCATTTGCAAATCCTGTTATGGACTGCAAAATTACAAATTCAAATCGTCGCAACCTCAAATCGATATGTAAAAGACTATATTTCAATAATTTCAAAGACAGATTTGTCCACTTTTACGGGACAGTAGTGTAGCAACATGATAATGTACCGATATAAAGATGGCTTTGATTATGCCTAAAAGTCGTAGTTCACAAAATAAATTAGTAACGATTTTAACATAAAGTATGAAAAAGAAATTTGTTAAGTCCACTCTTGCAGTGGCAATCCTTGCCGTAGCAGGGCTCGGTGGAATGAAAGTGTATTCAAATTATCTGGTAAATCCAGGTGATGATTTGTTGTCACTCAACATAGAAGCGTTATCACAAAACGAGGGGTATTCTTCATCACAATGTCCTGGAGCATCTGTATATGCAGATGTCGGGGTCAGTTATATGGAGTATACAATACAGAGTCATTTTTTAGATAGTATTGATATTAAGTATGAAGAGCATGTGACGTCTTGTCACGCAAATGGAATTGGCAAGAAGGAAGGATTTGATGGAATTAGTTCTATCTATTTTACAACTCGAGAATTTGTCAAGTGCGAGGGAGAAAAATATCATATACTACCACCATCACTATGAAACCATATATAAAGCTAATATCTGTAACCATCGCAACCGCTTCCCTATTTTCCTGCACAAGTGCGAATCAAACGACAGAGTCGGCCGAGACTGTAGTGGTGCTTGAAAATCATTTGAAACAGTCGCACAATTCATCCGATCTGTTCAATGAAATAGAACTGCTTGGACTGGATGGCTCATCAAAATCCTCATTGATCTCTTCTGTGGATCGCATTGCCCTTATGAATGACCGTGTCTTTGTGCTGGACCACAGAGGGAATAAAGTCGTGGCATTTGACAAGGAAGGGAAGTTCGTGGCATCGACGGCACGGCTCATCGGCAATGGAAGGAATGAGTACATCCGCCTGCAGGATATGGCTGTGGATCAAGATAAGAAACGGGTCTATCTGTACTGTGATGCTCCATATCAGCTGCTGATTCTGAACTATGACCTGAAAGTGGTTAAACGAATAGACGTTGACTATCTGGCAAGGGAAATCTGCGTGGATGCCTCTTGTCTATATACCCTTTGCCACAATCTTGAGCAGGAAAACGTTTATGAATTGCGATGCTATGACAAGTCGGATTTAAAAGGTGAGCATCGGCTGCTCGTGTCGTACGACAAGGGTATTCCAGGTCTTTTTACCACCGGAAAGTCTGTTTGTTCGGATGGAAGTCGGTGTCTCTGCTGTATGCCTTTTGACAATCGGATTTATGAGGTGCGAAACGGTAATATAGATAATGTGTATGTCATTGATTTCGCAGGCGAATGGTTTGACTATTCCCAATCAAAGGACCTGATGGGAAGTGCATTCATTCATCAGAATATAGAAAAGAACTGGTCTATTCAGAATATATCATTCTCAGATTCCATTATGGTATTTAATACAAACAAGTCACGTTCGTTCTATATAAACCTACAAAACAATAGGGGCGCAATGTATGGAATGCAAAAGAACGACCTGTTTCCTTTCTCCGTCTCTACATATACGCCATGTCAGTCGGAGGAAAAGGGAACGACTGTCCTTACTATACCAAACGAGAAAGTAAATGATATCTTAGACGAAATCCAAAAAGACAATACGAGTCCTGACATCTCAATAAAATGGGGCGATGTTAGCAATAACCAAAGGAACACTTCCAATCCGATGATACTCAAGTTGAAGCTAAAATGATGACACATGCCTTAATAACATAGGAACTTATCGTATCCAAATTTAAATAATATGGTATGCCTCATATATGAAAGACGAAAGACGTTTTGAGAAGTTATGTGCTGTCGGCACGAAGACGGTTTGCCTTGCCGTTGTTATGCCGGTTGGCATGTATGCCATCTGGCTACTCTGCCGTGCCTTTCTCCTCGATCAGTTCGTCATTCCCACCAATTCCATGTGCCCCACCCTGATTCCGGGCGACCGGGTGATTGTCGATAAGACGATTCTGGGGGCAAGAATCTATAAAGACCTGCATTTCGATCCTAAGGGGATAACGCTACAAAGCTGGCGCACCAGGGGACGGAGACCGATACGTCATAACGACGTCCTCGTCTTCAACTATCCGCATCATGACGGTCACATCAGCTTCGTCATCAACAATGTCTATTGCAAACGCTGTCTGGCTCTGCCCGGAGATACCATCTGGTCGGAAAACGGATACTATAGGAACAACAACTACAGGGAGATATTAGGATTGGAGGAGGAGCAACGCCGGTTTGCCTCCTCGCCCGATTCACTCCTGCCCCCCGAGATCCTGGCAACCTTCCCTTACGATGAGCATTATCACTATACGACCAAGAACCTGGCCCATGTCTATGTTCCCAGACGGGGTGACGTGGTGGAGGTGAACCCCATGATGGCCACCTACTACAAGATGCCGCTGGAATGGGAAACGGGCAAGGAGATTACCTGGGACTGGGACACGAACGAGGTCTTTGCCGATGGTGAGCCGATAGAACGGCACATCTTCACCCACGACTATTATTTCATGGCCGGGGACAACGTGATGAACTCATCCGATTCCCGCAACTGGGGACTTGTGCCGGAAGAATACATCGTGGGAGTAGTGACCTACATCACCTATTCAAGGAATAGAGACACAAAAAAACTGAATATGAATAGGATTTGGAAAAAGATTGCATGCAAAAATGGCCAAATCAGTTAAGAGAAAGGAGGTTGTGATATGATTATGTAAGAACGATTCTTTTTGAAGAGAAAATATTTGGAGGAATTTTTATCCCGTATAGATTAATCATCAACAAAACAGTACACTAAAACATTAGAGATTATAAATTAAATCACATAATATTTAACATTTTTTGGTATGAAAAAGACAATTATCATCTTCACTATTATTGCCATATCACTTGGAATGGCAACATTCACAACGAAACATTTTAAAGCTCAAGTTTTATCTTACGGCTCTATCTTGGAGAAAAACATTGTAGCACTTTGTGATGGTGAAGACAATATACCATCAGGTTTTGTAAAAGTGCGAGGTCAGTGGAAAGGATATTGCTGGAAACCAACCATTACAGATTCGTGCCAATGTCCTATTGACTCCAATTGTACCATTAAAGTAATTCAATATCTAAAAAAACATGAGCTATACGATACAGAAGTTGTTCCAGATACCGCAGTACATGGTAGAGCGCGCGCAGAAGACACAGACGAAGAGTGTGACGGACTATCCGGCTTTAATCAACCGCAGGATGACTATGTACACGTAGGTGCCAAGAATCATTAATGATATGGGACTAATGGAACGAATTCAGAAAACGTATTTTACGGCCTTATTTGCGCTCCTGGTGCTTTTTGCATCCTGCCACAGGAGTAACCAAGTTGATGTCAAAGAATATCAATTCGAATTGGACAATGCAGAAAAACGTCCACTCGTATTTACCGACAAGTTCCACTCCGTCCAGATTCTACCACTTGAGAACAAGCGTGAGTGTATGCTTACATACGTCTTGGCCCTCAGCGTTACGAAAAAAGGGTATGTCGTCATGACGGACTACGGCAACCGTTTTCATGTATTCAATTTTGACAAAGACGGCAAATACATCAAGCGGATAGGACAGATCGGAAGGGCAAAATCTGAATACCAAATTCTACGCGCTATGGCAGCTTCGCCGTCGGGTGATTCAATTGCCCTGGTAACAGAGAGTGGAATAAACCTGTATGACGGCAATGGGAGGTATCTGGATACGAAGTCTCATATTATCAGTTCGGATTTCAAGAACATCCAAGCCACAGACAGGGGATTTGTGTGTTCCACCGATTATTCCGGAGCCGAAAGCCTTTTGTATTTCTTCGATGACAAATTCACGTTACAGGAGAGTGCCCTACCCACCAACGGCTTCGCCACCGGACACCAGCCGATTGATACAGCACCCATACAAGCCGACTACACAAACATCTGTTACTACGATTTCTTTACTTCAACCTTCCATCTGTTCGACAGCAAGACGTTGCAGCTCAAGAAGGAATATAAGTTACATTCAGGCAATACCATGACGTTGCAGGAAATTCCGGGAAAAATCAAATCCTTTCCTGACGGGGTCGTTAAATATTCGCTGAATGGCTGCAAGATAGAAGGAATTCTATCTTACCAAAAAAAACAATATACGTTTGAATTGGATACGGAAGCTGACACCTTCTGTCTCTATGAAAGAGATGGTTGGTTCCCAGCCATTTATAACACGTCCGATGGCTACAGCTATTCCATCATGTCTGCTGAAGATCTCAGAAACATCCTTTCGAACTACTATATGCTACCCAAAGAAACATATAAGATGCTCAAGGATGCGTATGATAAATTGGGAAAGGAGATAAACGACGGAGATAACCATGTGATTTTAATAATGAAATAATGACATAATAAAGTCATAGGGTCGTGAAATATATCAGCCATTCGGCAACAAACAGGAACAGACGAATGATAAAGGTAAACGGATGAAGGAAACGGTGATGCATTTCCTGCACGACACAGTCATTCGGGCAAGGGCCGGAAGGAACCAGCTCCTTCTGCTCCTGCCCGTTGCCGTGCTCCTGTGGATTACCGTCCTGCCTACGGAGCCGAGGTGGAGCCGGGGGGACATGTACCTCTCCGTGCTGACGCTGGGGATATGCCTGACGGGCGGGATGTGGTGCCTCGTGAAAAAG
>JAZLIY010000075.1:0-2591 GCA_045617645.1 Bacteroidaceae bacterium
GTGGTTTCACAGTAAGCGACAGCAATGTTGAAAAAGGCGACGACAGCGTCTGGGAAGAAAAACCCGGCTGGTAGGCCAGTAGTATAAACATTCAATGACAGGAAAGATGAAAAAGACTATACTTTTCGCAATGATGGCTGCTGTGCTTGGATTCACCGCATGCAGCAAGGAAGCCCCCGCACAGCCAGAAACGCCCAAGAAAGGTATGGTGCTCCATGCAACAGTCGCCCAGCCTGAAGAGACAAAAGCTACATTCTCCGATAATGAGGGTGTATGGCATTTCGACTTTGCAGAGGGTGACATAATCAAGGTGACGAACTCGGAAATCGGATACAAGGATTACTATACCTTCACCTATGACGGTGAAAAATTCGTCAGCACCGATGCCAAGCCGACTACCCAAGCTGCAAGATGGCATGCCTGTTTCCCTTCCAATGACGTATCTCTGGTGGGACAGTCAGGCAAGTGGGCGGATATTGCAGACCTGTATGTAATGGACGGCTACACGCCTTCCGGCAGTGAGGTTACAGGAGAAGACGGCCTGAGCATCACATTGTCACCAAAGGTTGCCATCTTGAAGATAATCAACCAGAAGGGCAGCATCGACATCAACGTGTTGATGGGTCAGGAATGGTGGGTTGCAGGCTTTATCTCAGCGGTTCTCCCTCTTCCTTTCAGTATTCATGTGTTTGAGCCATATGGCAAGGAAACCCGGCAGACGCTTTTAAGCACAACCGAAGAGGGCACCTACTACATTGCCGTACCGGCTGGCAGGCAACTTTCCATCAAGGACGGCGATGAAGTGGTGAAGTCAACAGGAGAGAACGGGCTTCAGGCAGGCAAGTATTACGAGTTGACGGTGGATGTGAGGCCAACTGGTGCCGATACTGAACAATATGGCAGTGAGGAAAACAATCCCTGGACAAATTACAATCCCTGGGAGTAACTGTTAATTGAGGAAAGGATATGAACAAGTTTTTTTCAATACTGGCGGTTCTTGTAACAGTTGCAGGATTCACAAGCTGTACAAAAGACAATACTGCTGAAAACATAGATGCCGACAACAACGGGACAGTTGTTTACGCCTCCACTTTCGCCGCCACCAAGACAACTCTGTCAGAAGACTTCAGGGTAGTATGGTCTGAAGGAGATGAAATCAAGTTCGTGAAGGACGGAGACGAGGATGTGACACACATATTCACCCTGACCTCAGGAAGCGGCAGCACGAGTGGCAGATTCTTGTGCCAGGATGTCGTTCATGACGGGACATATACAGTCTATTATCCCGTTTCCTATGATGGAACGAACTGGCCGGAACAGAAATACGTCAGTCCTACTGATATCTCCAGCGTTCCGATGAAGGCGACGGCCACGGTAACGTGCGGAAATGTTTCTGCCATCAGTTTCACGAATGAGGGGGGCATCCTCCATTATACACTTAAGAGGGGAGAAGATTGGTGGGATGAGTTAATAAATGTCAGGCTCTGGTCCGATTCTCCTGCCCTTGACGTAGAATTGGACTGCATGTCCACCAACGCCTTTTCAGGTATAGAAATCACAAAAGAGGGTGCCGTGATCAACATAGCCGTACCGGAGGGCGAATACCACGATGCCACACTTGAATTAGAGGGCTTTATCGGTGGTGCAGCATTGAAGGCAAGCAAATTGGAGGTTGCCAAGAATATGGTATATAAGGCTGCATTCGAGATCAATCCCATCGAACGGAAGCAACCTGGTTTAGATATAGAGTGTTTAAAATTTTTGGAAGATGAAAATGTTGAATTAAAATTTGCTTTATATTTATATATAGATGAACAGTTCCGGCTTCCTTTATCTAATAAACAAATAGAAATCAAGATAAATAAAGAACCCCACTATGCATTCTCTGATGAAAAAGGTCTTGCCTCCATCCAATTAGGTGTTTTGCCGCCAGGGAAATACGATGTGTCCGCTTTTTGCCGTGGTAATATGTATTACAGGGATGCGACGGCCTATTATACTATTGAAGTTCTTTCAGTGAAATAGCCGCGATAAGCCAACATCAGCGAGGTCGACTCCAATTGAGGGTCGACCTCTATTATTTGTTAACCAAAGATATTGAATTTAGCCCGTAGAACACAATGAGTCTTGACTGACAGCAAAACCTACATGTTTAACGGCCCTCACCATATTTGGACATAGGTATTCTACTAAGCTTGTCATTGAACTCCTCCGACAAGCTGCAGCAGGACGTGAAGAGACCTGTTGTAGTTGGATACGTTGCTTGTGTACGGGCTGCAGTAGTTGTACTTCTTCAGCAGCTTGTAAGTCAATTTCGGGACAATCGCGTATTTGTCTATGTCCACGATGGCTTTGTTTCCGGTTTTCTTCTGGATGATCCTGAACATGTTCCGTTCGAAGTTCTCTGGGGATATCCTCAAGATGTCGCTGTACCTCTGACCAAGGTTGCACAGGAGCACGAACGTGTCCCTGACCTTCTCCAGCGTTTTTCTGTACTGTGGCCTTCTCTCTATCTTGCTGACATCGAAATGTGCTATGTGGCATATCTCGTCCTGCGTCAGCGCTACCCGGCTCTTGAAATATCTCGGCAC
>JAZLIY010000076.1:0-38019 GCA_045617645.1 Bacteroidaceae bacterium
TTTTCTGCAATCATGTATCGTTTAGCGACAGTTTTTGGGTTAGCATCCGTATCCCCTTCCCCACAGGGTTTGTCGGTTGCGCCAGAACTCACTTTATTTGATAATTTTTAATAACCGTGCGAATTTATCGCACCAGTACTACTTGGAAAAAACAAAGAACATTTGCTTTTTCTCTCGCTTAATCGTATCTTTGTACCCCAAATCAATATGCTATGAGTATCTATTGTACATGGAAAATGAAACGGAAGGTAATTATCGCGATAGGAATGTGCTGTTTATGCACACCATCGGTCTCGCAGGCACAGCAGGTGCTTACGCTCGATGAATGTCGCAACCTGGCCATAGAGAACAACAAGCAATTACAGGTTCAGCGCTTGCAGCAACAGATTGCCAAGGACTCGAAGGATGCGGCACAGATGCTCTATTTCCCCAACCTGGACGTGAATGCGGGCTATGTGCATACGTCGCGGGAGATTTCCATTCTGAACGACCGGCAGAAGAGCCTCTTCTCGAACCTGGGTACGTCCCTTACGACGGCTGTTGGTCAGGGTGCTCCTAACCTGTTGACGGCCCTTGCCCAGCAGGGCATCATCACACCGGCTCAGGCACAGGGACTCCTGCAGGTGGCGGCACAGAGCCTGCCACAGTTGGCACAGCAACTGAACCAGATAGGAGAGGAGGTCATCGACGCCTTCCATACGGACACCCGTAACATCTGGCTGGGTTCCGTAACGCTGACGCAACCGCTCTATACGGGAGGAAAGATAACGGCGGCCAACAAGATGGCGTCCATCAACCAGGAACTGGTGGCCAACCAGATGGAAGAGATGGAACATTCGGTGGCCCTGAATGTGGACAAGGCTTACTGGCTGGTGGTGTCGCTGCATCATAAACAGCAACTGGCAGAGGCATACCATACCCTGTTGCAACAACTGGAACAGGATGTCCAGAAGATGGTGCGCGAGGGCGTGGCTACCAAGGCCGACGAACTGAGCGTGAACGTCAAGGTCAACGAGGCCGAGATGACGCTGACACAGGTCTCGGACGGACTGACGCTGTCGCGCATGGCTCTGTGCCAACTGTGCGGACTGCCCGTGAACACAGAACCTACCCTGTACGATGAACAGCACGAGGAGTTGCAGGACGACGGTGCCGTACCCATGGCTGACATGGCCAACGTACTGGCCAACCGCCCCGAGATGAAGATGCTCTCCAATGCGTGTGACATAGCCGAGCAGAAACTGAAGATGACACGGGCGAACTACTTCCCCACGCTGGCCCTTACGGCGGGCTATACCCTGTCGAACCCCAATGTGTACAACAGCTTCCAGAAGAAGTTCGGCGGCATGTGGGACGTGGGCTTGGTACTGAGCGTACCCGTCTCCAACATCTGGGAGAACCGTCCCAAGATGAGCAGTGCCCGGGCGAATGCACAGATCTACCAAGTGAAGAAAGCGCAGGCAGAGAGCCTCATCGACCTGGAGGTACAGCAGAATCAGTTCAAACTGAACGAGGCCCGGAAGAAGCTCCAGATGACGGAGAAGAACATTGCCAGTGCCAACGAGAACCTGCGCAGCGCAAACACAGGCTTTGCCGAAGGCGTGTTCACGGCCACTACCGTGATGGAGGCACAGACGGCCTGGCTGAAGGCAAAGAGTCAGAACGTGGATGCACAGATAGACGTGAAGCTGGCTGCCGCCGAACTGCGCAAATCACTGGGAGAGGTTAATTAATGCATAATGCATAATTCATAATGCTCAATTTATAATTATTCGTAACTTACAATTCATATAGATAATGTCTAGAAAATCACAACAAATCGGCTTGGTTATCTCGCTTGCCGTTATCGTATTTACCGTGGGTGCGGTGATACTGATAGGTTTTGTCTTCCTGTCCGAGAGTCCCGATATCATCCAGGGACAGGTGGAAGTGTCGGAATACCGTGTGTCCAGCAAGGTGCCGGGGCGTATCCTGGAACTGAGGGTAAAGGAGGGCGACCGTGTGAAGGCCGGCGATACACTGGCCATTCTGGAGTCTCCCGAAGTGGAGGCACAGGCACAGAGTGCCATTGCCGCCGAGAATGCCGCGGCTGCCCTGAGCCAGATGGCCAACAAGGGAGCCCGCAAGGAGCAGGTACAGGGAGCCTTCGAGATGTGGAACAAGGCAAAGGCCGGATTGGAGATTGCCCAGAAATCGTATGAGCGCATCAACCGCCTGTTCGAGGAAGGGGTGGTAACCGCCCAGAAGAAAGACGAGGTGGAGGCCAACTACAAGGCTGCCCAGGCACAGGAGAAAGCCGCCAAGAGTCAGTACGACATGGCGGTGAACGGTGCACGACAGGAGGAGAAGATGGCTGCCGAAGAGAAGGTGAACATGGCCAAGGGCAATGTAAGCCTGGTGGATGCCTACCGCAAGGAGACCGTCCAGTGTGCCACGCACGACGGGGAAGTGAGCGAGATCTATCCCAAGATAGGCGAACTGGTTGGTACCGGCTCGCCCATCATGAGCGTATCCATGCCGGATGATGCATGGGGCACCTTCAACGTTCGCGAGGATCAGCTGAAGGGCATGAAGGTGGGCGACCAGATAAATGTCTATGTTCCGGCCTTCGAGAAGAAAGTGGCCATGACGGTCTATTTCATCAAGGACCAGGGTACATACGCCGTATGGAAAGCCACGAAGACGAACGGACAGTATGACCTGAAGACCTTTGAGGTGCGAGCCCGTCTGACTGAACCGCTCGAAGGTATGCGTCCAGGTATGTCATTGATTTTGCGCGAAAAGTGATACACAACCGCATCATATCAGCCTTTTCAGGAATCGTCAGGATGGAGTGTCACAACTATGTGCGCTACCCCATCTACCTGTTCTGTATGATACTGATGCCCCTGTGCATAACCTATTTCTTTACCGACATCATGGATGCCGGACTGCCCACGGACATGCCTGTGGGCGTGGTGGACCTGGACAACTCGGCCACCTCGCGCAAGCTGATGCGCAACCTGGATTCCTATCAGCAGTCCGACATCGTGTCCTATTACAGCGACATCTCCCAGGCTCGCAGGGCCATGCAACGGTGCGACATCTATGCCTTCATGTATATCCCTGAGGGACTGGAACGCGACCTGTTGTCGGCACGCCAACCGAAGGTTTCCTTCTACTACAACAATTCCGTACTGCTGGCCGGCTCCCTGCTCTATAAGGAGATGCGCGCCATCTCCACCCTGGGCGGTGCGGCGGTCGGCTCGGCCAAGATGCAGGCCCAGGGCTATACGCCCAGCCAGATAAAGGCTACGCTGCAACCCATCACCCTGGACGTGCATGCCGTGGGAAACCCTCTGCTGAACTACAACGTGGCCCTGAGCACCATCATCATACCGGCCTGTCTGGTGCTGTTCATCTTCCTGATGACAAGCTACTCGATAGGCATGGAACTGAAGTTCAACCATTCCAAGGAACTGATGAGTATGGCCGGGAACAATGTGGCGGTGGCCATACTGGGGAAGATGTTCCCCCAGACATGTATCTTTGCCAACGTCATGTGGTTCTACCAATATATCCTGTTCGTGCATCTGGGTTTCCCCCACCAAAGCAGTTTCCTGTTCATCATGATCGTGGGGTGGCTGTTGGTCATGGCAGCCGAAGGGTTTGCCGTGTTCATCTTCAGCATCCTGCCGTCCATGCGTCTGGCCATGAGTATCTGTGCCCTGTGGGGCGTGCTCAGTTTCTCCGTCTCGGGTTTCACCTTCCCGGTCGGCTCTATGGACAAGCCCCTGCAACTGCTGTCGTGGATGTTCCCCATGCGCCACTATTTCATGATCTACCAGATGAACATCCTGCAGGGCTTCCCTCTCTATTATTCCTGGGCACATTTCGTGGCCCTGACGGTATTCATCCTGTTGCCGGTACTGACGTTCAGGCATCTGGGTAAGATTTTCAACGAATACGAGTATATCCAATGATAAAGATATTCCTAAACGAACTGAAACGGGTATTCACGGACTCGGGTGTCATCATCTTCTTCCTGGTGGTGCCGCTCCTCTATCCCCTGCTGTATTCGTGGCTCTATAACAACGAGGTCGTCCGTCAGGTGCCTGTGATGGTCGTGGATATGTCTCGTTCCTCGCTCAGCCGCGAGATGTGCCGACGGATAGATGCCTCGCCCAACGTGCATGTCGTGGGACATGCCGGCAGCGTGGAGGAGGCCAAGCGCCATATCATGGCCCAGGAGATCAAGGGCATCATCTACGTACCCGAATCGTTTGCACGCGACATCAATACACACATACAGACAACAGTGGGCCTGTATGTAGATATGAGCAGTATGCTCTATTACAAAGCCCTGCTCACCACCCTGACCAACGTTACCCTGGACATGGGCAAGCAGATTTCCGTCAGCAAGATGGGATGCTATACCTCGCGGGACGAGGAACTCTCCTCTGCTCCGTTGCAGTACGAGGATGTGCCGATATTCAACCCAAGTGGCGGTTATGGCAGTTTCTTGATACCGGCCGTCCTGATGCTCATCATCCAGCAGACCCTCCTGCTGGGAATCGGTCTGTCTGCCGGAACGGTACGCGAGACGAACCCCACCCGGGCACTTGTTTCCCCGGACGAGGTGATGTACAATGCCAAGCAGATCATCTGCGGCAAGACACTTTGCTATTTCCTTATCTTCATGGTTACGGGGGCCTACGTCACCATGGCCGTCCCCCGGCTGTTCCATTTCATTCAACTGGCCTCGTTTATCCAGATTCTGGCCATACTGGTGCCGTACGTCCTGGCCTGCACCTTCTTCGGCCTCACGGCCTCGTGCATCGTGCGTTACAGGGAGAACGTCATGTTGCTCCTTATCTTCACCTCGGTACCCCTGCTGTTCATCAGCGGCATCTCATGGCCCGGTTGCGCCATAGGCAGTCCGTGGAAGGCTCTCTCCTATTTTTTTCCTTCGACCTTCGGCATCAATGCCTTTGTCAAGGTTAACTCGATGGGTGCTTCGCTGGCCGATGTGTTGGTGGAACTGCGCAGCCTGTGGATTCAGACCGGTGTCTATTTCCTGTTCGCCGTCCTGGTCTATCGTGTCGAGCATATCCGCCAGGTCTTCAAGGACTACGAAAACAGAGCGAACCCCTAACCATCCCCCGTATATAATCATGAGAAAGACTTCCTTCCTGCTCCTGCTGGCACTCGTTTCCTACCTGCTCCCCACACAGGCAGAGGAACGTCCCAGAAACATCCGCCAACTGAAAGCCTACGGATGCGAACTCGTGGATTCCTCCCTATTGGTTCCCGTCATAGAAAAATGTCGCTTTAGCCCCCAGAGAGGCAAATCCGTGGCAATCTTCGGGGGTAGCCTCAGCGTGAACAAGGAAAGCGAGGCAGCCAAACTCATGTGGCGACGGTATCTGAACATGACGGTAACGGATTACGGACATGGAGGGCATGGTTTCTCCAGTCTTCAGGGCTCTGTCATCGACCAAGTGAAAAGCGCAAGGAAGCACGACATCTACATCCTGTGGGCAAGCACCAATGATTTTACGAACAACCGTGAGCCGGGTACGCCCGACGACTATACGGAGGCAGACCATTATGACGAGTCGAAACTCGTGACGCAATGCGGAGGCATGAATTTCTGCATCCGACATCTACGCCAACTCAATCCGAAGGCCACCATCTACATTTTCGGGGCCCTGCCTTTCTGGCGCAACAGCGGATGCTACGACCCTCAGAGCCAGGAGTTCAACCAGACGGGACACAACTTCTTCCACTATGTAAACCTCCAGAGGCAAGTGGCAAAGCTGCAAGGAGTCGCCTTCTTCGACCAATTCTCGCTCCCCATCCTAAGCCCGGACACCAAGAGCCTTTTCTATCTCGGGGACGACCTCCACATGAACTACAACGGGTACGCCAACGTGGGACTTTACCAACTCTACTTCCTCGCAACCGAGAAACAGCCCGTATTCTAAAGCATAAAAACAGGCCTTCCATGTTTTGAGGAGAATACAGCATACTCCCCCGTTCATGGCTGTTATCGTTGGCGTGTAAGAAAAAACGGTTTTTTGCCGAACGTTTTCCCCGTTCGTGTGTATGTACTAATGAGAACGGATCCGAAAAGTCAGACAAAACAACGATAAAAGAAAACAAAATGAGAAAGATATTCTTCCTGAGCTTGTGGCTGCTTTGTGGCATGACTGCCATGGCAAAAGAAATAAAACCGGATACCATCGCATGGCAATATCCTGTTCGCGACGATACAACGTATTATGCCCAGCAGATAGTGGCATGGCAGAAAAGGGTGGATGCCAACAACAAAGATGAATGGGCATGGCGCAACCTGGTGCTGGCCCAACATTCATATAACAACAGAAAGAAAAGACATGAATTCAATCAATGGGATGGGCCCTTGACACTCATCCTGCGAAAGATGGAAGAGGCCATACCGAATACGTTCACCTTTGAACTCTGCTGTCTATATGCTCATACATGCGCTCGATTCCATGGTAATGTTACAAAAGCCATAGAACTAATGCCGGAAGACATCTATGCACCGGATCTATATTTACTCATAGATAGATACATAAATCTTCCAGAGTATTCCGAGACGACACTTCGTGCCCTACTCGGAAAGGCATATCTGAGAAATACCTTTTCAATGCATGAATACCAATATTGCAGGAACCTGTTACAAAGTGTAGAACCCAACGGTATTCTGTTTACATCGGGGAGCTTTGACATAGCCGCCCTTATACAGCAAGAGGTCTTTGGCATGCGAAAAGACGTAACCCTTATTCCCATCATCCCTCTCCTTAACAGCCAACAAAACCGCGATACCGTATATAAGAGATTAGGCATTGAACCCTTTAGAGGGAGGAAACCCTCTGACAAAGATTATAATTTTCAACTAATCCATCATATCATCGCGAAGAGCAAACGCTCTGCCTACTTCGAGACATATATAGAGCATAATCATGACGTATGTGGCGACAGCCTGTACAACGAAGGATTGCTGCTGAAATACAGCGACCACCCATACAACAACTATGCCGTGGCGTTGCACAATGTCCGTAGTGTCTATTATCTGGATTACCTTACGGAGCCGGTGCTCACACACGAGCCATGGCACAGTGGATACGAGTACGATTTTGATTACGTACACAAATTAACTTATTTGGTGAAGAAATTTGAGCTGAACGGCGAACAGGAGCAAGCCGACCGACTCTATAACATCCTATACAAGAACATCCAACTGAACCATTCTCATAAATATCAGTCGAAAGCCTTTAAAAAACTGGAAGAATCAACAGGAAGAAAGAGTAAAAAATGACGATACGCTGGATCCATATATCCCTGCATTCGCTGGCCGACGAGGAGCTGATGCGGTGGATTGCAGAGAGTGACGATGAAAGAGCCTTCGACGAGCTCTATCATCGTTACGCCTCACGCCTGATGAGCTTCATGTACCGTCAGATGCGCAACGATGCACAACGGGCTGCCGACCTGACACAGGATCTGTTCCTGCGTATATGGAGCAACCGGATGAAATATCGCCCGGAGGAACCTTTCCTGCCGTGGCTCTTTACCATCGCCTATAACCTGTGTCGCAACGAATACCGGCACAACGATTACCAGAAGGCATACGAACAGCACATCGAGGCAACCTGTATGGAAGAAACATACGAGGACTTCGACACACTATTGGACAACGATGCATTCGATGCACTACTACAAAAAGAACTGGAACGTATGATGCCCGACACCCGACTGCTCTTTTCCCTGCGCTTCGAGGAAGCACTCACCGTACCACAGATAGCCCGGGTGATGGACCTGCCGGAGGGAACGGTGAAGTCGCGGCTGCATACCTTATTATATCTATTGAAACAAAGATTCAAGAACTATGGCAACATTTGAAGAAAGACTACAAGATTCGGCAAAGCGTATCGCAAAGAAAGACCGATGGAAACTGTCCGTCCCCCCCAACCCGCTGGAACAACGACGTACCTACTGGGGATGGATAGCCACTCCGGCAGCAGCCGTCGCCGGCATCCTGATCGGTCTCTTCCTGCCCACCTTCATAGAGAACAACAGGATGAGAACGACGCAAACGATCGACACGGTACACATCGTGCAATCGGTACACGACACCCTGTACATTTCCAAAACAACGATACCAGCCACCCGGCCGGAAGTCTGGAACGAGTCGATGTGCACCTCCGTCACCTGCGACGGCATCGACTACTCCATTTCGGATATATACAGAACAGGCGAGCCACCCTATTATGGAATGTATTAAGAACAAAAATAACAACAATGAAAACAAAAAGAAACATTGCATCCATCCTGTTAGTCGCTTTTGCGACATTGGGTTTTATGGCATCCTGCACAGGGAATGAGAAGAAAATCGTTAGTGGCAATTACACCCTGACGCTGGACGGATTGGAGTACAAGGAAGAAAAGTTGACCGACGAGTTCTGCGATTTTACCCTTATTCCGTTGGAGACAAGGGAAGAATGTATCATGTCGCAAATACCAAAGATTATTGCAACAGAAAAAGGGTTTTACATATTTAATCGCAAACCTGTTCCCTTTGTTTTTCTAATGAACAATGACGGCACATTCAATAGGACAATAGGAGCATTGGGACATGCAAATAACGAATATCAATTTATCATGAATATCAGTGCAGACGAAAAGGGTGACACCATCGTTATACTTGATATGCATGAATTGAAATTCTACGATTCCGACAACAACTTTCTTTTCTCTAAAAGCTTGGATGGAACAAATGGCATCGAAGACATGGCCATTACTCCCAACGGGTACTTTATGGGAATGTTTCATCGGCAGCAAGATGACGGCTATATGATATTAGGCTATGACAAGAATTTCGAGAAGAAATCCATGTGCATCGAAAAGGGACATACAATCATCAAAGGACCTTTGGGAAATGTAAACCTCAATTATATCCAAAAGGATCATTCTGCGATTTGCTGCCTCGACATTCCATCGTCAACCTTTTATGTCTTTGATGCAAACAACACCTCGGAAATAGGCAGCTATACCCTGTCCTCTGATTTGATGTGGACGGAAGAACTGGTAAACAACAACGGAATAACCGACAAGAACGAAAATGTCAAACTCTATACTTTTTCTCATGATGGCATACGAGGAAATATACGCAGTTGTGAACATAATTATGACTTCCGTATAGACTTGGAGAGTCACGAAATAACATTAATCCGTCATAATACGGATTTCGGCTATAGTTTCGATTGTTACAACAACGGCTATTTCTACAAGCTGATGGCACCAACGGATCTATTGAGAATCATCGAGTATGACGGGGTATCTGGAGACGATGGATACAAGGAATACATGATGAATATGCGCGAAATGCTGAAAGATGCTCTAGAACCCATTAAGGCCAGCATCAAAGAAAGTGATAATCCCTACCTCCTGCGAATGAAACTGAAGAAAAATTAGCTTCGCTGCATCACAATTGGAAAGAACGTGTTTCCCCCAGTCCGACCCCAGTCCAACCGGTTTCGGACTCCAGTTCAATCAGCCCTGGACTACAGTCCAACCTAACTCGGACTTCAGTCCACTCGGCTTCGGACTCCTGTTCACCCGGCTTTGGAAAGCAGTACGCCCGGTTTCGGAATATATTCCAAACAGGCCAATAAAACGTCAAGGCTTTACCGGGCAATAATAAATTGAAGAATCCTTACATTTTCGTTCCGCACTTTCGAAGGTTCAAAAACAGGGTCTCGAGACTTTTTATAAATAGTGTCGAGACTTTTTGCAAATAGTGTCGAGCCTTTCCATTTCGAGGGTCGATGGATTATATACCGAGGCTTTTGAAAAATTTGGAAAGAAGTTGGGACGATAAAAGAAACCTAAAAGTACGTTTGACCCTTCTGTTTGGGTGTTAAAAATAGCACTGAAAGTGCGATATCGTTTCATATTGGAAGAAGATATGGAATTATGTCGCCCGTACCGGGCTATTTCGTTACATTATTTGCTCGTATTTTAAAACACCCTTCCTAAAGGGGTACATCGGTAGGCAAGCACGCCGTAGCATGAAACTGAAATAAAAAGGTCGGGAAAAGACATGAAAAAAGGGAAACGGTCCTCCCGGATGGTTTCCCTACACCTAAAACTTAAACTAATACCATGAAAAACTTGATGCAAAGGTATAGCTTTTTGCGCATTTCTCCAAACAACAGTACCAATTTTAAACATTTTTTTAGCAAGTTCGCGCTCCAGGGCCGTCGAATAAAGGTTTTTTAACGTTTTCGAAGACGAAAAACCAACTTTAGGCCATGCACTATTCAGGGGTTCATACCTCCTATGCCGACGGAAGCACTGCGGCAAATGAGCAGCAAGGCAGGGCTTTTGGACTTTTAGGTCGCATCTAAACTTCTAAAGTATTTTTATCATATATAACCGCACTAGAATCCTGCGGTTTTAGATACTTTTGGCCTTTGCCGTATAAAATATTCCCGCCTTAAAAATAAATTATGAGATATGCATTATGAATTGTGCATTAAATTGTTTATCTTTGACCCATAAATAAAGTTATTAACTCTAAAAATAGAAAATTATGTTACGTATCAACTGTTTTTTCCAGGCCAACATGGGCCAGTACACACGCGCAATGGAAGCCGCTTTGGCATTAGTAGCAAAATCTCAGACACACGAGGGATGCATCGCCTACGATGTTTTTGAATCCGCCACTCGCCCTGATGTGTTCTGCATCGTGGAGACATGGGAAAGCCAGGAAGCACTGGACAAGCATTCCGCAACACCCGAATTCAAGGAGTACGTGGGCATCATGCAGGAATGCGGCAACCTGAAAGTAGAAGTAATGAACAAGTAACCCGTCCATCCCCATTCAGCATTTGGACCTTTTATGAAAAAGCACTGTTTAGCCACCACGTTGCTGGCTTCTACTCTGTTGCTGGCTTGCAATAAGACAGGCAACGTCCCCTCCACGACAGCAGAGGAAGAGGATACCCGTAGCACACAGGAACAATTGTTCGATGACGGCAACTATGCCCTGTTCATGCACTTCGGTCTCTACTCCAAAATGGAAGGAGAGTGGAAGGACAAACCCTATTACGGTATTGCCGAATGGATTATGCATCCCGTCCTGGCCGGTATCAGCGTGGAAGAATACATGGCCGAGGCCGCCACGTTCAACCCCAGCAACTTCGATGCCGAGAAGATCGTGGCCATGGCCAAGGATGCCGGCATGAAATACATCGTCATTACTGCCAAGCACCACGAGGGATTCGCTATGTTCCAGTCCAATGCCGACAAGTTCAACATCTGCGACGGTACGGAACTGAAGCGCGACCTGATGAAGGAACTGGCCGATGCCTGTCACAAGCACGGATTGGGCATAGGCTTCTACTATTCCCAGTTCCAGGACTGGACGGCTCCGGGGGGCGGCAATGGTCCGAAAACCGACAGTAGCGGTCGCGAGGTTTCCTTCGATGAATATTTCCGTAACAAGTGTGTCCCCCAGGTAGAGGAACTCACCACGAAGTACGGAGAGCTGCAACTTGTATGGTTTGATACCCCGAGCATCATGGGTGCCGAATATTCCAAGGAACTCGTGGAGATCGTACACCGCAACCAGCCGGGTGCCCTGGTGAGCAGCCGTGTGGGCAACGACATGGGCGACTACGAATCGAAGAACGACATGGAGATTCCCATCAGCAACATTGACGGACGATGGGAAGGAATCGACGTGATACAGGTAGGATGGGGCTACAACAAGTTCGACGAGGAGTGGAAGTCACCCGGCTATATCATTCGTTCCCTGACAACCATCGTGGCCCGTGGCGGTACCTATATGCTCAATGTGGGTCCCCGCGCCGACGGAACCATCCATCCCCGTGCCATTGCGTCCCTGCACAAGGCCGGCGAATGGATACGCCGCTATCCGCAGACAATCTATAAGGCCGGCCCCTCGCCCTGGGGACATGCCCTGCCATGGGGCGATGCCGTTGTCAACGACGGCAAGGTTTACCTTATTATATATGAATGGCCTTCGAACGGAGAACTGTGGCTGCCCGGATTGGAGAACAGCATAAAGAGAGCCCAGGTAGTGGGCGGCGGTTCCCTGAAATGGAAGAAGGACGGTACATGGACTTGTCTGTCCGTTCCCTATCAGAAACCCGACAAGCTGGCAAGTGTCATCGAACTGACCTTCGACGTTCCGGCCAAGGACGTAAAGGCTTCGCCCGACTTTGCCGTCGATCCCAACCTGGACACGCAGATGTCCGTACTCTTCGGCCAGACGGAAAACTGCGAGGTCAAAGATGTCAACTGGATGGAACGCTACGGCGAATGGTTCAAGAAATACCAGATAAGCGGTATGACGACGGAAAGCTGCGTGAAGTGGACGGTGAACATTCCCACGGCAGGTTACTACGACATGGGCGTAGAGTGCAAGGGCAACGACAAGGCCGAGTGGAAGATAACGACCGACGAGGGAGAGACCGTGCGCGACATGCTGGTGCCAAGCAACGCCTACGCCTGGCACCGTATGGGTTGGCTGCATTTCCGGAAACCCGGAACGCACACCATCACGCTGCAACCGCTGGACGGCGATTATGCCAACATGAGCCTCAGCGGCATGAAGATGAAACACATGGATGTAGAAGTAGAAGAATAACCAAATAATCAACCCACATACTGGGGGAAATGACAAATAACACATGAAACGTTACATAGCACTACCGTTGGTGGCCGCCCTGCTGTCTGGCAGCATGGTGGCCACTGCACAAAACATCATAGAGAAAGATACGACCATCCTGACCTACGGTTACTCCGATCCCGACCCTGTGCCACGGATTGGCAACCTTTATCCCTACGAACGTTTCCAGGGATTCGAGTTCCAGGGAACCGAACAGACGTGGAAGATGGTGGTGCTGGAAAACGATTTCCTGCGTGTGAAGATATTCCCCCAGATTGGCGGCAAGGTATGGTCTATCTACGACAAGACCGCCAGCAAGGAACTTTTCTACGACAACAGTGTCATTAAATTCCGCGATATAGCCATGCGCGGACCGTGGACAAGCGGTGGCATAGAGTTCAACTACGGCATCATCGGACATGCTCCCTCCTGTTCCCATCCGGTGGATTACAAGACCGAGAAAAAGGCCGACGGCAGCGTAAGTTGCTATATTGGTGTCATGGAACTGCTGACCCGTACCCGTTGGATGGTGGAGATTAACCTGCCCAAGGATGCCGTGTGGGTACGCACCCGCTCTTTCTGGCATAATTACAGCGGTCAGTTCCAACCCTACTATACATGGGCGAACTCCGGCGTCACGGCTTCCGACGACCTGCAACTCATCTACCCGGCAACGTACAGCATAGGACATGGGGGCGAGATAACTCCCTACCCCATCGACGAGAAAGGACACGACCTGTCGAAATACAACGAACAGACGTTCGGTGCCGACAAGTCCCTGCATCCGGGCGGATCGCATAAAGGTTTCTTCGGTGTCTATTGGGCCAACGATGACTGCGGTATGTTGCACTACGCCCTGCGCGACGAGAAACTGGGCCGTAAGTATTTCAGCTGGGCGCAATCCGAACAGGGCAGCATCTGGAAGGGGCTGCTCACCGACACCAATCCACAATACGTGGAGTTGCAGAGCGGCCGCCTGTTCAACCAGAATGCCACAAACAGCGTACAGACTCCCTATAAGCAGTTCTTCTTTACCCCCTACGGAACAGACGAATGGAACGACTATTGGTTGCCCTTCTCCCACATCGGCGCAGCGGACGACATGACACTACGCGCCGTGGCACACGTCCGGGAGCAGTCGGGAAAGACGGAGGTGGGCATCTATCCCCTGCAGAAGATGGAGGGTGAAATGCTGATCCAGGATGCCCAGGGCAAGCCCCTGACGAAATGTCAGGTGACGCTGTCTCCCGCCCAGGCATTCAACAAGTCCTTTGAACTCAGTGCCCCTGCTGCCACCATCCTGGTGGATGGGCACCGTATCTGGTCGGCAGACAAGCAGGAGACCGACCGTCCCAACACCATCCGTCCGGAATTTAGCCTGAATTCGGCACAGGGCTTTGTGGTTCACGGACGCTATCTGGCCGGCATGAGACTATATACCGAAGCGGAACAAAAGGCAGACTCCGCCTTGTCGAAAGACTCTACCCTACTCGATGCCCTCAACCTGAAAGCCATGCTCTGTCTCCGACGGATGAAATACCAACAGGCCTACGAGACTGCGAACAAGGTACTGGCCGTGGATGCCTATGATCCACAGGCCAACTATCTCAGCGGTCTGGCTGCCTGGCGCATGGGCAAGGACTACGATGCCATGGACCGGTTGGAACTGGCAGCCATCACGGCGGAACTGCGCAGCGCGGCCTATACTCGTCTGGCAGAAATTCATTTCGTACGGGGCGATAAAGACCTGGCTGCCGAATATGCCCGCAAGAGCCTGCGCGGCAATCAGGCCAACATGACGGCACTTCAAATACTCTATCAATATCAGACCGACGAGGCTCTGCTGAACGAAATAGAGCAGTTCGACCCATTGAGCCATTATCCCAATGCCGAGAGAATGCTGGCAGGAAAACTGTCGGCCGATGAATTCCGCCAGAGCATACACGAGGAGCTCTGCTGGCAGAACTATCTGGAACTGGCAGTCTTCTTCCATCGGTTAGGCTTGGACACCAAGGCGGTACGTATCCTGGAGGCCTGTCCCGAACAGAACATCCTCACCGCATTGTGGAAAGCCTACCTTCAAGACGACAAATCTGCCATTGCAGAGGCAGAGAAACAAACCATCGAGCGCATCTTCCCCTTCCGCGAGGAATCGTATGCCCCCTTGGCATGGGCCGTGGAAAACGGTGGCAGTTGGCAGAGCCGCTATCAACTGGCTATGCTGAAATGCTTCATCGCCGACAAAGAGGAAGCCAAGAAATTGATGCAGGGCAACGAATCGGACTATGCCCCCTACTATGCGTTCCGCTACATCCTGGACAACAAGGTAGAAGATATGGAAAAGGCGCTGTCGCTTGACAAACAGCAATGGCGCTATGCCTGCGACCTGGCGAACCGTTACATCGCTGACGGTCAGCACAAGAAGGCCGTGGACCTGATAGCTCCCCGATACAAGACTGACAAGAAAAACTTCCACATAGCAAGTGTCTATGCCAAGGCGCTGATGGAAACGAAGGACTTCGTCCGTGCCGATGCCGTGATAGAGGCCATGGACGTCCTGCCCTTCGAGGGACAATATGCGACACGGACACAATACCGTACCATCAAGATGACCCTCGCCCGCCAGTATCTGGACAAGAAACAATACTGGAAAGCCCTCAAATATGCCGAGGAAGCCAAACTATGGCCCACCCACCTGGGTGTAGGTAAACCATACGAGGTAAACACGAAGGAGGAAGATGACCTGATAGCTCAGATCCGCGAGCAGATGAAATAAAAACTTCGAAACAGTTTATTCATCACGTCTGTTTTGCAATCAATTAAGTTGAGCAAAAAGAATTAATTAATTTTGCTCAACTTGATTGCAAATTCGCATGATTCTGTTAAGAAATATAGGAGGATTATTCAGGGAGATGACCAAAATATCACATCACCTTGATGACGAGACCGGGAGCTGAAAGGTCACCCTCGGTGGCGTTCATCAGTCCGACTCTCTGAATCGTCTCCTTGGAGATGGTCATGCTGTTCCCCTCAATTCTGACTTCGCGGGTAATATCGACAGGCGTCTCGCCGGCCAGATCCTGAGCATAAACCTTCAATTTCTTCTCCGGAGCGGCCGGGAAGCGGATTGTAACGCTCTCGAAATCGCCAAAAATACCGAGAGGAGCATACCAGTCCTGAGCATCAATCGTCACGGCAACTTCTTTGGTGACATATTCGCGACCGAGGGCACGGCCGAGGGCAGCTACAGCTACAGCTCCGTTCGGATAAGTCGAAGCCACAATGAATGGACGGGAGGATGAGGTGTCTTCAACTATCGGAAGCGGCATTCGACGACTTACGGTTGCCGGGGCACTTCCGAGGATGAGTTCGCCCGGTTTACGTTCGCCCCTCCAGCTCTCGCGTTCGCGGTATTCCCACGAGTCGGTCAGTATGAGCGAGTCCACATTATAATCTCCATCCACGCCAAACGGCTCGGCAATCCTGTGCCAGCGTACGGCACGAACCACTTCGTCAAGGCATTTCTTGTAATTGTGGCCGACAGGCGGGAATGCAAAGTCCTGCTTTCCATCAGGAAGGTTGCCATCGAAAGGATGACGCATTATGCCGATGGCACACCCCAAGCCGGCTGCGATATAAGGCTCATCCTCACAGTTTATGATTCCCTTGGCATCGCCCTGGGCCGAATACGGCAGGATTTCTGTGATACGACTGATCGTTACGGATTGGGATATGATGTTTTCCACATCGTATGTACGGTACGCATCGCTGAATTGGACGAAGTCCGGGCTCATAGCATGCTCTATCCACAGCTCGGGGGCATGCTCCCGGCCAAGGCGACTCAGCATCTCACGCCACTGAGGGTTGTTTTCCTGTGCACCCCAGTCCACCTTCCAATACGAGAAGCCAGCCTCCCTGGCCGCATCCAACCTCCTGATCCAGTAATCCTCGGGAGCAACTCCCACGGAATTCTCGGCCTCCTGGGCGCACACCCATCCTCCAAGGCCTTTCCACCCTTTGGCCTTGACGCTGTCTGTCAACGCCTTCAGGCGAGTTGCTGGATCTCCCGTAAATGAGGGGAAACGATCCTCGCTGAGTTCCATCGTTCCGAAATATGGATTGTTATTACGTCCATTCATATCTCTGGGAATGTCCCAGGAATCGTCCATGACGAAAAAGAGGTCGCTGCGGATGGATGGGAAAAAATCAATCCAGTTCTGATACGGTCCGTTTCCAAAAATATTCTCCTCGGTCATGCCCTCGCGCATGGCATCGCTCGTGTTTGGGTAGGATCTAATGTAGCCCTGAATGTTCCATGTACAGAAGTAGTCGGGAGCAGAAGAGGGGGTGTCAGGCACAAGGCTGGCAACCCGCGGATTGCTGCAACTAATAACTAATAGACCAAGAAGAGATGAAATAAAGTAATGTCTTTTCCTCATAACGCTTTCCGGATTTTGACGTTGTTGATAACGTCTGAATTAAAACTTAATTGTTAACAGGTCTCATTTAATATTATATCTGAAAAGGATATCCTTTACAGGTTGTTCAGTGGATTCTATTTTCTCGCTTTCTATGAGTTTCCCAAAAAATGTAGTGTTATTCAACAATATCGTAAACACGCACATAATCAACGATAAAAGCATCTCCGGCTTCGTAGGCCCTCTCCAGTTCGGCACTGGCCGTTCCGGTACAGTTGTTTTGTCTGAAATTATGCCCTTCGGTAGAGATGAGAAGAAACTCGGGAACCTGCGAAACCGCTTCGCCCTCTTCCATGCCAATCTTGGGACCACGTGGCTTACCGTCTAAATAGAGCGTATATCCGTCCGGTTCCCATAGCATTCCGTAAACATGAAATTCTTCCTTGGTTATTTTTGTTGAAACCTCGTCCACACTTCCTTTCATTCTGGGGCTGGTAAACTGAACGTGATCCGCACCGCAACCGCCATAATGGAAGCAGGAAGGAATGATGGTTCCGGGAGAGAAGCATTCCATGATGTCATGCTCGATACCTGCATAAGCCGGATCAGAAGTTGTTCCTTGCATCTCTGATTGCATCCAAAAGGCAGACCACCAGCCAGGCATCTGTTGTGTACGGCAACGGCATTCATAAAATCCGTATCTGTGAAGGAAAGTGGGCTTTTCTATTTTAGAGATGGGCCAGAAACTGCCCTTGTTGTCATGTATATAATCCCAGATCAGATGCCCCGTCTGCAGTAACGGAGTAACAAGCTGTCCGTCTTCTTTTTTTACGATTTTCAAGTACACTTTCCCATCCTTCACTTCCACCGCATTATCCTTGGGTTCTGCAAACCAATGAGCCCTTCTTCCCCAGAAGCAGGTTCTGTAGCACCATTTAGATTCGTCAAGCGAATTTCCGTTGAATTCGTCATTCCAGACGAGCTTGAACTGCTTGTTCGCCGGAAGGAGGGAAGGCATTTCGTTTCGGACGGAAACTACGTCCTTGCAAACAGCCGGCTCATCCTTTCTGGCTTTGTTGGTCGAAGCGCAACTGAAAAATAGAACTACGCATCCTGCAAGAATGACTATTTGTTTATACTTTTTCATTCTTCGATATGTTTTTATTAACCTTAAATCCGCAACACCTAAAATCACTTGTACCCACACAGCCGTGTGGCACACCATCAGCAACAGAGCAAAGAAATACGTCTTCATAAACGCATGTTTCTGATTGCTTGGCTGCAAATATACGGAAAAACGAGAGAAAACACAAGAAGGGAACAGTGAATTTCAGAAAAATCGTGACGATTCCCTAAAACCCAACTGGGGTGCAATTTGTACCCTGGTTCCTTTTAACATCAATCAGGCACTTGAAGACTACAAGCACCTCAGGGCAAAATATCGGTCAACCAGTATCTAAAGTCCTACAAGACAAAGAACTAAAATTATATTCAGTTGTAAAGAAATACTTTACTACTGCCTCTAATGGAAAGTAAGACAATATAGTCTTCTACTTATTGGAGATGATAAATTCTATGATAGTTGTCATATAAAATGGAACGTGTCGACACTATTTGTCCATCTTGCTAGCAAGTTAAGCGGATCTTGCTAGCAAGTTTAGAGCAATCAATCAATCCTTTTTATTCATCTTGTTAACAAGTTTAGGGGGTTGGTTCGGGGAGATGGACAAAATCCATCAATCTTTTACCCTTTTCCTTACAGTAATCTCAAAAAAAATACCTAAATTTGCGAAGTCGTAATATAAAAGTTGGAAAAACCATGGTATAAACTTCCACCAAGCGAGGTGGTGGAAATGGCTGTCCACGATACGACATAAATATTATATATAATGGAATAAAGCGTTTATGGACGCTTGTTTTTGGCTCCTTTGAACCTAGGAAATTCAAATCATCAGTCAAAAGCAATGCAGAAATAGGTGCTACGGGTAGATAGTATCCCCCGTTTGCGTGCTGAGGACGTATCGCGTCCTCTTGCACGCTTTATGGGTGTATTATATGTCCTCCTGTAGGTATCTGAAACTGCGAGCTTACTGATGAAGGTTTTCCTAGGACCAAAAGGAGCAAGCGAGCAGAAGTAAGATACCTTTTTTATGGAATTACCCAAAGTCATCAATAACATATCAGAACGAGTGATAGACGACCTCCAAATGAAGTTGTCGAAGGGCTCTGTGTTCTCTATTCACAGATGGTCTAACAATGGATGCCATCTATAAACAAAACAATAAATCCAATATAACGATGGGAAAACCAGAAAGATTAGAAATGCAGTCGGCTGATGGTGTGCAGCTCAACCTTGATGCACTCTATCAGATTGCACCTTCCTGCTTCACGGAGGCTACTGACCCCAAGACAGGAAAAGTGAAGCGCATGGTGAACTTCGACACTTTGCGCCAATTGCTCGGTGATGATACTGTAGAAGATGCTCCTGAAGCATACGAGTTCAATTGGGTTGGTAAGCAAGCGGCTCGTGCCGAAGTGTTGCAACCCATCAAGAAGACACTTCGCCCCGTAAAGGAAGATAGTGTGGATTGGGATAATACGCAGAACCTTTATATTGAAGGTGATAACCTTGAAGTATTGAAACTGCTCCAGAAGTCATATCTTGGCAAGGTGAAGATGATTTATATTGATCCCCCATATAATACAGGTGAGGATTTTGTATATCATGACGATAGCAGACGAACTCAAGATGAAGAAGATTTAGCGGCTGGAAATATTGATGAATTGGGAAATCGTTACAGAAGAAACACAGATTCTAATGGACGGTTCCATTCAGAATGGTGCTCCATGATTTATGCAAGATTGATGGTAGCCAGAAGTTTACTTCATGAAGATGGTGTAATCTTCATTTCAATTGGTGTCGAAGAATTAGCAACATTAAAGAGTATCTGCAATGAAGTATTTGGCGAAAAAAACTTTGTTGAGATATTCTCTTGGGTAAAAACCTCAACACCTCCATCTTTAGCAGTAAAATCAAGGAAGACAAACGAATACATTCTTTGCTATGAAAAGAATAAGAACAAAATAAAATACAATGGTGAACTGTTGGATGGAGGTGACCAACCATTATTAAATACAGGTAATGCTGAAAGTATTTTATTATTCCCGAAAGACAAAGTCGAGTTTAAGAAGAATGCTTTCCCAAATGGTGTGTATGAACCATTCTGTAAAGACAGAGTTGAACTGCTCGATCGAATAGAGATTGTTGATGGTAAAGCAACAACAGATTTCCGTCTTAAAGGAGAGTTTAAATGGACTCAATCTTTCTTCGATGAAGAGGTAAATAAAGGAACAACTTTCATCATCAAGACAGATAACCTAAGTGTCCGTTTTATAAGAGAAGGTGAAGGATATAAAAGACCAACAAACTTTATCAAGGAACAGTACACTACACCAGTAATCGATAAGCCTGGAGTTGGTGTTGGCACAAATGAAAATGCGTCATTCTATCTTACTAATTTAATGGATGGAAAAAATGTATTTTCATACCCTAAACCAGTTTCCTTGATTAAGTATTTGACCAATTTTATTTGTCAAGATGGAGATATTGTATTAGACTTCTTCTCTGGTTCAGGTACAACTGCTGATGCCGTATGGAGATACAACATTGAAAAGAACATCAATCTTAGACACATATTGGTTCAATTACCAGAGAACCTTGATGAAAACCTAAAAACGGCGGATACAGTAAGTAAAGAACTCATACAAAATGGTATCAATTTACTTGATTCTATTGGCAAGCCTCATAGACTTACAGAATTAGCCAAGTATAGACTACGGAAGACAATTGAATCTATAAAAAAAGAAAACTCAGACTATATTAATGCAGTTGATCTCGGTTTCCGTGTGTTCCGCGTTGATAGCAGTAACTATGAAGAAGTAGAATATTCTCCAAAGGAATGGAATCAGGATCAACTTGACTTGTTCTTAAACAATATCAAGTCTGACCGTGATGACCTTGATTTGCTATTTGGCTGTCTTCTCGATTGGGGCGTAAAACTGTCATATCCTATGACTTCCGAAGTTGTTGACGGTAAGACTATTTACAACGTGAACGAGGGCGACCTTGTTGCATGTTTCGCAGACAAAGTGACAGACAATGTCGTAAAGGCAATGGCTGACAAGATGCCGCTACGTGTGATTTTCCGTGACAGTTGTTTCGAAAAGGATGCCGACAAGATCAATATCTATGAGACGTTCAAACAACTCTTGGATTGGACGGACGAACAAGTAGTCAAGAACATCAGAGTGATTTAAGCGTATGAAGATAAGATACAAACATCAACGCTTCCAGACAGAAGCTGCTCGCTCGATAGCCAATGCCTTTACTGGTCAGCCGAAGAGTGACGGGCTGAGTGACCATACCGTTGACCAAGGAAAGAATAAGGGACTTTTCAAACTTGCAGGTTTCGGCAATAAGAACGTTGTTCTGGCTCGTGAAGCCATCTGCGAGAATGTGAGAGCCATTCAAACGGAGCAAGGTCTGAAACCTGTGGACTATCTTCAAGACATTCCGGGTGTCGGCATGGCATTCACCATCGAAATGGAAACGGGTACAGGAAAGACTTATACCTATATCAAGACCATGTACGAACTAAACGAGAAGTATGGTTGGACGAAGTTCGTTGTTGTAGTTCCGAGTATAGCCATACGAGAAGGTGTGCTGAAGAGTTTTGAGAGTATGCAGGAGCATTTTGCACAGGAATACAACGGCAAACGAATGCAGTACTTCATCTATAACTCAAAGCAACTTAGCAAAATTGATGCCTTTGCCAGTGACGCAGGTATGCATGTTATGATTATCAATACCCAAGCTTTCAATTCATCTATGAATGAAGAGAAGAGTAAGGGAGCAAAGGCAGACAAGGCCGCACGTATCATCTTCGACAAGCGCGATGAGTTCGGCAGTCGTCGTCCTATCGACGTACTCAGCCAGTGTCATCCTATCATGATTATTGATGAGCCACAGAGTGTATTGGGTGTAGATAAGGGAAACAAGACACGTAAGGGTCTGGCTTTGTTCAAACCTCTGTTCACGCTGCTTTATAGTGCCACCCACCGTAAGGATGACATTTATAATATGATGTTCCGTCTGGATGCTATTGATGCCTATAATCAGAAACTTGTCAAGAAGATTGAAGTAAAGGGTATCAAGCAGATTGGGTCAACTGCAACCAATGGCTATGTATATCTGGAAGAAATTATCATTGGAAAAGGTAATCCCCAAGCTCGCATCAGCTTTGATAAGAAATCGGCAACAGGTATAAAGCAGACAAGCAAGGTTGTTGGAGAACAATTCAAGCTGTATGAGCAAAGCGGAGAACTTAACGAGTACAAGAATAACTTCATAGTTGAGCGTATTGATGGACATGAAGGATTTGTGCGTTTTACAAATGGTTTAGTCCTTCATGAAGGTGATGCTGTGGGTTGTGTAAACGAAGACTATCTGCGCCACATTCAGATACGTGAGACTATCCACACCCATTTGGAACGTGAACGTCAGTTGTTTGGTCAGAAGATAAAGGTTCTTAGCCTGTTCTTTATTGACCATGTGGATAGTTACCGCCTATATGAAGGCGATGATCCAAAGGGCAAATTCGCTAAAATGTTTGAGGAAGAATATGTCAACGTACTCTCTGAAATGCAGCCTACCTTTGGTGATGACGCATACCTGCGTTACCTTTCCGATCCTCGCAATGCAGCATCGAAAGTGCATCAGGGTTACTTCTCGATGGACAAGAAGGGTAAGGCTGTTGACTCGAAGGATAAAGAGGGTGAGAATGAGGAACGTGCCTTTGACCTGATTATGAAGGACAAGGAACGTCTGTTGTCATTGAACGAGCCTGTTCGTTTCATTTTCTCTCACTCTGCTTTGAAGGAAGGTTGGGACAATCCTAACGTATTCCAGATTTGCACCTTGAAGAACTCCGACAACGAAACGAAGAAACGTCAGGAGGTGGGTCGTGGTATGCGACTGTGTGTAAACCAGAATGGAGAGCGACAGGATGCTGATGTACTTGGCGAACACGTCTTTGATACTAACATTCTTACCGTCATCGCCAGTGAAAGTTATGATGACTTCGCAAAGAAGTTACAGACAGAAATGGCTGAAGCTTGTTCAGAGCGTCCTATCATCATTACTCCGAATCTCTTTGAAGGAAAGGTCTATACCAAGCCTGACGGCACAAATGGACGTTTTGATTTGACTCAGGCACGCGCAATCTACAATGCCCTTATTCGTCAGGACTATGTGGATGACGATGGAGCATTGACAGCGCAGTACTATGAGGATAAGCGAAAGGGTGAACTCAACTTTGGAAAGGTGGATGATATGAAGGATGGCATTATTGCTGCCCTTGATATGGTATTCAATCCTTCGTCTGTCAAGCCAGAGGATGCAAGAAAGCCCAAAGCAGCCACATTCCAGAAGTCGAACTTTGAGAGGAAAGAGTTCCAAGACCTTTGGAAACGTATCAATCAACGCACCTATTATCAGGTGAACTTTGATACAACTGACCTTGTGAAGAAGTCAATAAAAGCCCTTGATGACAATCTAAAGGTAACTGAAATCCGTATTGTTGTTGAAGGCGGTTCGTTGGACAATGTTCGTGACAGGGAATCCCTGGAAGGAGGTGTTGCCATGACTCAGAGTAAAACCCGAACAATCCACGTAACTGAGGCTATCGGTAAGGGAGTGACCTACGACCTTATCGGCAAGCTGGTAACAGCGACAGGATTGACTCGCAAGACTATAGTAGAGATTCTGAAGGGAATAAAGCCTTCGACCTTCTACTTGTTCAAGATGAATCCAGAAGAATTCATCATCAAAGCAGGATTGATTATCAATGACTGCAAGGCTCTTGCCGTTATTCAATGCATCAGATATGAGAAACTGAATGATGAGTTCTCGACAGACATCTTCACCGAGAATATGCTTCGTGGTAAGTTGGGCATCAATGCGATTGAATCAACCAAGTCACTCTATGACCTCGTTGTGCTTGACAGTATGGGTACAGAGAAGAGCTTTGCTGAATCCCTGGAGCATGAGGACGATGTAATCGTTTACACTAAATTGCCAAACGGATTCTATATCAACACACCTATGGGAAAGTACAATCCCGACTGGGCTGTTGCTTTCCGTGAAGGTAGTGTGAAACACGTCTATTTTGTGGCAGAATCCAAGGGTAATGACCTTCAAAACAGCCAGCTTCGTGGTTCTGAAGAAAGTAAGATTGAATGTGCTCGTCATCACTTCAAGGCTATCAGCGATAATGGCTATATCTATGATGTGGCGAAAGACTATAAGTCATTGTACGATATTGTAACAAAGTAAATGATACTCTTCTTTCCAGATTTCTCCAAGCACCCTTTTCTTTGATAGTTGACCTTCGAAACGGAAAGTGTCGACACTATTTGCAAAAAGAGTCGACACTTTTTATAAATAGTGTCGACTCTCTGTTTTTGGCCTATTGTAGAAGGTTGTATAAAATGTAAGGAATTTTCGTTTGCACGGATTATTCCTCATTCCAAAGTTCCTTGATGGTCTGGGTTAGGTTCATGCCGTCGGGGACATTTTCGGTGGGTGCTATGGAGCGAGCTATGCACCATTTGCCCTTGCTAAGAGATACGCCCCTGGTTCCCGGCATCTGCAGGTGAGCGTGTGGATCGTTCTCCTTTATCCAATGGTAGGCATATCGCAGCCATTCCTGGCGTTCCTGTTCCGGCAAGACATACAGCCATGTTATCTCGTCGTAGCCCCAGATGAAGATCTGTTCTTCGAAAGGCAGATTCACATCGCTCCGGTCCGAAGGTTCACCGGGATGAGAGCTTGCCCCCCAGTTATCGAACTCTACGAGGTAGGGGTACGGATAGGTCCCGTACATCGCATCGGTGAAGCCCGGTCGGAGTTGTGCCGTCAGATGTCCGTTCTGCGGAGTTTCCTCGATGCGCATAGGGAACGCATTATAGTCCAGCACACTACGGCCGTCCGGCGTGAACATGCCTTCCTCTCCTGCATGGGCATCGTACATCACATAATGGCGACGAGCCTTTGGGTCGTAATAGGCATGCATCTTGGCAAGGAACGCATCGTAGGCCTGCCAGTCCTTGTCCTGACTGCCCACGAGCATCGTCTGGCCCAGGTGAACGGCCTCGCAACCCATCTCCACAAAGTTGCCTATGAGGAAAGAGTACCAGAGTTGGGTTTCCGTCTGACGGATGTCGGGTACGCTGTTGCCATCGCCCCAATGTCCCACAAAGGAGCCGTCGGGGTAAAGCATGGCCTGTATGTTGAAAGTCCTGTCCTCGACGGGAAGGCCAAGGGATTCAAACGTCCAGGCCGGAATGGGAACCTCCTCTATTTGTCCGGTCATGAATTCGAAGCAACAGCCTTGAAGGACAACCTCGGGTGCAGCCGCGTGCACCTTGTCGGCATATGCCTTGGCCTCGCCCACCCACGCTGGGTCGCAGAGTCTCTTTTCGCCACCCCAGATGCTGATGGCACGTCCTACGAACTTGGTTCCTGTCTCCACAATGAAGTCGATGTCGGCATCCTTGTCGGGATAGGAATCGGTAAGCAATCCCTGCATCGTTATGGCACGGTCGAGGTAATTGTTGAGCACTTCCGGAGAGGGTTTCCCATCGAAAGAGAACTTGTCTGCCTTCTCTTTCGTACAGGAACAAATGGCCATCAGCATCAGGATGGCAGCAAAGAGATGTTTCTTCATGACAGATAGAACTTCCATAGTGTATATCGGCAGAGAGGGCTACTGCAAACGGATGTCTGCAGAGCTGGCTCCCACCATGATTTCGGGTTTCTCCTTGCTGAACTTGAATTTTCCTTCTGTTTCGCTCCAATAGCGCAGCTTGCTGTCGGGGACAAGCACTTCCACGGCTTTCTTTTCACCTGGGTTCAAGCTTACGCGGGCAAAGCCCTTGAGTTCCTTGATGGGGCTCTTTCCTTCGTAGTCGGGAATACGGGCATACACCTGACATACTTCATCGCTTGCCATCTGACCGGTATTCGTAACATTGAACTTCACCTTCCAGTTCTTTCCGCGATGGCTCACCTTCAGGTCGGAGTACTCGAAGTTCGTATAGCTCAAACCATAGCCGAAGGGATAGAGAGGTGCGTCCTCGAGATATTTATAGGTACGTCCGTTGACGACCTGATAGTCATCGAAGGGAGGCAACTGCTCAACACCCTTGTAGAAAGTCAAAGGCAATCTGCCGGAGGGGCTGAACTCTCCGAACAGCATCTGGGCAAAGGCCAGACCTCCGTACTCACCGCCATACCATGTATCGACGATGGCTGGAAGATTCTCGTTTTCCCAGTTGAGGGCCAATGAATTTCCAGCGACCAATGCCAATACGACATTCGGGTTGACTTCCTTCAATGCCTTCAGGAAGTTCTGCTGATCTTCGGGTAGCGTCAGGTTGGGACGGTCAAGTCCTTCGCGTTCTATTGTCTTGTTGTATCCCATGGCAGCCACCACGACATCACTCTTGCGAGCAGCCTCCAATGCTTCGGCATAGAGGTCGTTAATGTCGGCTGTACCCGGTTTCGTCCATGAGAGTTTCATCAGGGCGTAGTCGCGCTCGATGGAATATTCCACCTTCAGATGATATTTCTTACCTTTAGTAAGCGTAAGGCTGAACTCGTTGTTCATATTGTCGCCAGCCAGCTGTTCGTCATCGATGTACACACGACAGGAACCGCCGAAGTGATCCAGCTTGAAGTCGTATTTTCCAGTCACATCAGGACAGATATCTCCATTCCAGCGTGCCGACATGTGATTGACTTGCACCATTGGGTCGGGAGCCTGGTTGGACGGCTCGAAATAGAAATAAGATTCTTTCCTTTCCAGTTTCTTCTCCTCGAAAGACAAACCGTTGTAATATTCTGCCGTAATGCCGTCAACACACGTCTCGGCATTGATGAGTTCCATGCCATTGCCGGAGGAACGCCACGGAGCGGTAAGAACCTCCACACCAGAACCAGCCACGTCCTTGATACCCTGCAGGATGCTCACGGGCATGATGGTGGGCGAACCGGAATAGTCGCCCAGTTCGCACTTGTCGGCATTGATGCCTACCACGGCTATCGTCTTTATCTTGTCCTTGTGGAGAGGCAAAAGACCGTCGTTCTTCAGCAATACCAAGGATTCCTGTGCCGACTTCAAAGCCAGGTTGCGATGTTTCTCGCAACCGATGACCGTGTCCGGAATCTGGGCGTATGGATTATGCTCGGGTGCATCGAACATACCCAGGCGCATACGGGCGGTGAGCACTCTGCCGGCTGCACGGTCGATGTCCTCGTCCGTTACCAACCCTTCATCGTATGCCTCACGCAGAGGGTCGAGATAACCACTGTCTCCGCACTCCAAGTCAAGTCCGGCCTTCAGGCAAAGGGCAGCAGCCTCCTTGAGGGTGCCGGTGAACTTATGAGCCGAGAACACATTCTCCACACCACCGCAGTCGGAAACGACATAACCATCGAATCCCCACTCGTCGCGCAACAGTTCGGTCAGCAACCAGTGGTTGCAGGAACAAGGGGTGCCGTTTATGGCGTTGTAAGCCGCCATGGCCGACTGGGCTCCTCCCTCGGTGAAACAAGCTTCAAAGGCAGGAAGGAAATATTCGCGCAGTATCTTTTCGGAAGCCTTAACCTTGCACTCAAAACGGTTATGCTCCTCGTTGTTCACGGCAAAATGCTTAGGGGTGGATACGACCTTCACATAACGCTTGTCATTCCCCTGCAATCCGCGAACGAAGGCGGCTCCCGTCTGTCCGCTCAGGAAAGGATCTTCACCGTATGTCTCGGCTGTGCGTCCCCAACGTGGATCACGCGCCATGTTCACCGTAGGCGACCAGAAGGTGAGGAGGTCACCGTAATGCAGATCCTGCTTACGTCCCTGGTCTAACGCGTTCCAACGGCCACGAGCCTCATCACCTATGGCAGAAGAAATCTCCTCCACCAACGCAGGATCCCACATGGCACCCAAAGCGATTGCCTGGGGGAACACGGTAAAGCGGCCCGGCCGTACCACACCGTGCAGAGCCTCGTTGCCATGGTAATACTTATCGATACCCATGCGTTCGATACCCGGAGAGAGGGTACGCAAGAGGCTAATCTTCTCGTCGATGGTAAGTTTGGAGAGCAGGTCGTTCACCCTGCGTTCGGTAAGTGCTTTCTCGTTGAGATAGACTTCCGTGTCATTTTTCTCCTGAGAGCAACCAGTCACAAATGTTGCAGCCAGCAATAGAGCTACGGCAAATACATGATACTTTTTCATTGTCGTATTTTTACATTATAATTTCATTTATGGGGTCAAAGGTACGAATAAGTGAGAGTAATGGCAAAGAAAACCGGATTTTTTTTGCCTTTACCGAACGGGAGTATCTTCGACCATAGGTCAAAGGTACGAATATAATTCAATATGCGCAAAATAAGAAGCATCATTCATTACGGGAATTGGGATTTTGGTGGATGGATGGCGAATTTATAACCTATACCTTATGAATTATGAATTAATAGTGCCTTTCGCCTTACAATTATGGATTAAATAGAACATTATGTATTATGTATTATGAATTATGAATTATGAATTAACAGTGCCTTTCGCCTTACAATTATGGATTAAATAGAACATTATGCATTATGAATTATGAATTATGCATTAAATTCAGTACCTTCGCAGTCAAATATAGAAAAAGCAACAACATTATATAGTATGAAAAAAACAATTTTTGTATTGCTGGCAGTTTTCTGCTGCAATATGTTACGTGCCGAGGGATTTGATGCAGCGGCGCGATGGATTTCCGCCAACAACGAGAAGGCCGACGAGGTGAATACTTGGGTTGCCTTCCGAAAGGACGTATCGGTGGACAAGGTGCCATCCAAAGTATTGACCAGCATCTCGGCAGACAGCAAGTACTGGCTGTGGATCAACGGCAAACAAGTCGTTTTCGAGGGACAGCTGAAACGTGGTCCCAACAAGAACGACACCTATTACGACGAGGTGGATCTGGCTCCCTACCTGAAAAAGGGAAACAACCAGATTGCCCTCCTGCTGTGGTATTTCGGCAAGAGCGGTTTCTCCCATCTGTCCAGTGGCAAGAGCGGTGTCATCGTATCGGCTCCGTCCATCGGACTCCGTTCCGATGCCTCCTGGCTCTCACGCATCCATCCGGCCTACGGCACTTGCGGCAAACCGGAGCCGAATTTCCGATTGAGCGAGAGCAGTATCCGTTACGATGGTAACAAGGATATGGGAGACTGGCAGACAAAAGGCATCAACGAGCTGAATGGGTTCTGCGCTTCCAAAATATTGGGAAGTGCCGGCGATGCTCCCTGGAACCAACTGGTTAAGCGTCTGACTCCCCAATGGAAAAACTACGGCTTGACGACGGCCAAATACCAGACCCTGGCTGGAACGGAATGTGACACCCTGGTCGTAAGCCTGCCCTGCAACATCCACATCACTCCGGCTTTCAGCCTGAGCGACGAGACAGGCGGGCACGTCATCAAGATGGAGACGGACCACGTGAAGGGTGGCGGCGAATGGGGCGTACGCGCCGAATATGTTACCCGTGCCGGACAGCAGACCTACGAATCACTGGGCTGGATGAACGGCGAAAAGATCCGCTATATCGTGCCCCACGGCATCAAGGTGAAGAAACTGATGTACCGACAGACGGGTTACAACGGTGAACCGGAGGGTACGTTCGTATGCGACGATGCCTTCTTCAACAAGTTCTGGGAGAAGGGACTCCGCACACTTTATGTGAATATGCGCGACACCTATTTCGACTGTCCCGACCGCGAACGTGCCCAATGGTGGGGCGATGCCTCCGTGCTGATGGGCGAATGTTTCTATACGTATAGTACCAGCGTACACCAACTGATGAAGAAAGCCATCCTGGAACTGTGCCATTGGAGGAAGGACGACAACACCATCTACTCCCCCATCCCCGGCAACTATGGAAGCGAACTGCCGGCCCAGATGCTGGCCAGCGTGGGACTGTATGGTTTCTGGAACTATTATATGAACACCGGCGACAAGGAGACGCTGGCAGAAGTCTATCCATACGTATGTGATTACCTGGATGTCTGGAAGACCGATGAGACGGGACTCACAGCCGAGCGCCACGGCGGTTGGGACTGGGGCGACTGGGGTGACAATCGCGACATACGACTGATCTATGCCGGATGGCATTATATGGCCCTGGATGCCGCTTCGCGTATGGCAGATGAACTGGGCAAGAACGGTGAAGCCAGGGATTTCCGCAAAACAATGGAAAAGGTAAAGGACGGTTACAACAAATGCTGGAACGGAACGGCTTACCGTCATCCCGGCTTCAACGATGATACCGACGACCGCGTACAGGCACTGGCCGTACTCTCCGGCATTGCCGAAAGCGACAAGTACGAACAGATAACCCGGTTGCTCCACACGCAGAAGCACGCCAGCCCGTATATGGAGAAATATGTGATGGAATCCCTTTTCAAGATGAACCAGGGCGAATATGCGATGGAACGTGTTCGCGAGCGCTTCGATGAGATGGTTTCCGACCCGAACAATACCACCCTGTACGAAGGATGGGGCATCGGTGCCAACGGATATGGCGGCGGTACGACAAACCATGCATGGAGTGGTGGTTCACTTACCGTCATCTCGCAATGCCTGATGGGTCTCCGTCCCGTAAAACCCGGTTGGAAAAGGTTCGAGATTGACCCTCAGATAGTCAGGTTCCAAAAGGCATCCATCACGGTTCCCACTGTCCTCGGTACGGTAGGCACATCGTTCCGCAAGGCCAACGGAAAGACGGAAATCCGCGTTACCGTTCCCCAGGGTTCCGAGGCGTTGCTCTACCTGCCCGTGAAATCCATACACGATGTATCGGGCAAGATACAATACCAGACGACCGACCATACGGTACAGAAGGATGGCAAGGTTTGTCTGCTGTTGCCGGAGGGAAAATATAAATACACCTTTTAATTAATGCATAATGCATAATGCATAAATGATTTTGTCTAACAAGAAATGGAGATACGAAATATGAAGAAAGTATTATTTATCCTATTGGCGTTGCTGATGCCTATGGTATCGGATGCCAAGAAAGCACAGGTGCGCTATGCCACCTTCAACATCCGTTATATCAACAGTGGCGACGAAGCCAAAGGATATGGCTGGTCCGTACGTCGCGACCGTGTGGCCAAGATGATCCTGGACAAGGATTTCGACATCGTGGGCGTACAGGAAGCCCTTCGCCCAGCCATCGACGACCTGCTGGAACGTCTGCCGGGATATGATTTCATCGGCGTGGGACGCGAGGACGGCAAGGACCGGGGCGAGTTCTCTCCCCTCTTCTACAAGAAGGATAAGTACGAAGTGCTGGACTGTGGCAGCTTCTTCCTGAACGAACATCCCGACACTCCGGGCCTGGGATGGGACGCTGCCTGTGCCCGTGTGGCATCGTGGGGTAAGTTCCGCGACAAGAAGACCGGCCGCATCATCATGGGTGTGAACACACATTTCGACCATGTCGGTACGGAGGCACGTAGGCAGAGTGCCTTGCTCATCATCCAGAAGATAAAGGAAATCGTGGGCGAGAAGCCGGCGGTCGTTACGGGTGACTTCAACATTACCGACGAGGCAGAGGCCTACAAAACCATCACGACCAACGAGTTCGTTCTGCGCGATGCCTACAAGATCTGCGATAAACGCGAGGGTGTCAATTATACATACCAAGGCTTCAGTAAGATACCGCCCAAGAAAGCTGCGAAGATTGATTTCATCTTCATTACTCCGAACATCAAGGTGCAGCAGGTACACGTTGCCCCCGATGATCCATCCTACATCGTGTCCGACCACAACCCTCATTGGGCAGAACTGAAATATTGATACATGACAGTTATGAAGAAACTTTTATTTGTATTGCTGGCGTTACTGATGCCCATGGTGTCCGATGCCAAGAAGGCACAGGTGCGCTATGCCACCTTCAACATCCGTACTTTCAGTCAGTCCGACAACGAAGCCGGATACGGTTGGGCCGTGCGTCGCGACCGCATAGCCGACTATATCCTGGAGAAAGGGCTGGACATCGTGGGAACCCAGGAAACCCTGTTCGGTGCCATCAACGACCTGTTGGATCGCCTGCCGGGTTACGATTACATTGCCGCCGGTCGCGACGACGGCAAGCAGGAGGGCGAAACCATGGCCCTGTTCTACAGGAAAGACAAATACGAACTGCTGGACAGCGGTCATTTCTGGCTCAGCGAAACGCCCGACGTTCCCAGCAAGGGTTGGGACGGAGCCTATCCCCGTATGGCCACCTGGGGCAAGTTCAAGGACCGCAAGTCGGGAAAGGTGTTCATGGGTGTGAACACGCATTTCGACCATATCGGCACAGAGGCACGTAGGCAGGGTGCCCTGCTCATCATCCAGAAGATAAAGGAAATCGTGGGCAAGAAACCGGCCATCATCACCGGTGACTTCAACGTGAACGACAAGAGCGAGGCATACCAGACAATGACGACAAACGAATTTGTCCTGAATGATGCCTATAAGATAAGCCCCGAACACGAAGGATGCGAATACACCTATCAAGGTTTTGCCAAGATACAGCCGGTAGATGCCCAGAAGGTTGACTTTATTTTCCTCACCCCCAAAATCCAGGTGAAGCATACCTGCATCACCCCTACCTCAGTCAGTTACATTATGTCCGACCACAACCCCCATTGGGCCGACATACAATTCTAATCAATATGAAAAAGAAAGCACTAACACTCCTTTTCCTGCTATGCGCCATCGGTTCGATGGCTGCATCCCGCTGGGACATTGCAGGACATCATGCCGTACAATGGAATAACCTGCGCGGAGGCGTACCTCACGAAGATCATATCGAGATGAGCGGCGAGAAGATTTCTGTCGTTTATTACTGGAAGGTGGATCAGGAGGGCCGATTCAGTGTGGACCGCCACTTGGTCTTCCCTATGCTCCGTACCATTCCCGACAACACCCACGCCAGCTGGATGCCCCGCACGGACATTGACTTTCTGAAGGGCCTGGCGGTGGACGGTCACAAGGTGCACAGCGACAAGGTAGATCAGGTTCAACTCGACGGTGCCCTTACCGTGAAGAGCAAGATAAAGGGCGATGATACCTGGTTCGAACTGACTCGCTGCTTCTTCCCCAGCACCACCAAGGCTGCCGCCCTGGAAACCTATACGCTGAAGAATACAGGCGAACACGAGAAGACCATCATGTTGCCGGGCATGCGCCACGAAGAAAAGACGCATCCCGAATCCGGCACAAGGGGCTCGTATATCTTGTCCTCTTCCATACAGGACGGAGAACCGTTCAAGGTTACGTTGGCACCAGGAAAGAGCGTCACCCTCTATGCCAGCATCCAGGCATACGCCGAGAAAGACGAGGCTCGCCAGGACATCGACTTCGCGTCCGAATGCCAGGCACGTCGGGATTTCGTGGAGGAAGTGACATCGAAGCTGGACTTCAAGTGTCCCAACGATACGCTGAACACCCTCTTCGCCATGTCCAAGATCCGTGGTTCGGAAAGTATCTACCGCACCCGCAGCGGACTGATGCATGGTCCAGGCGGTGAGAGTTATTATGCAGCCATCTGGGCCAACGACCAGGCGGAGTACATCTCCCCCTTCTTCCCGTTCCTGGGGTATCAGAAAGGAAACGAGAGCGGACTTACCTGCTGGCGCCTGTTCAAGAAATACATCAATCCCGAATATAAGTTTCTTCCCTGGAGCATCATCTGCGAGGGACTCGACGTCTATGGCCCCTTCGACCGTGGCGATGCGGCCATGATTTCCTATGGTGCCAGTCGCTACTGCCTGGAAATGGGCGACAAGGAGATAACAGAGGAAGTTTGGCCCCTGATAGAATGGTGTCTGGAATATTGCCACCGGAAACTGAACGACCAGGGGGTTGTGGCAAGCGATGCCGATGAGCTGGAGCATCGTCTGCCCAGCGGCGAGGCCAATCTGTGTACCAGCAGTCTGTATTACGATGCACTCATCAGTGCTTCCTATCTGACGGCTCAGATGGGCAAGCCCTCTTCCGTGGGCAAAACCTACCTGAAACAGGCGGCACAACTGAAGGACTGCATCGACCGTTATTTCCATGCTACCGTAGAGGGATACGATACCTATCGCTACTACGACGGCAACGACAAGTTGCGCAGCTGGATATGCATACCCCTCACCATGGGCATCTTCGACCGTGCCGAAGGAACCATCGAGGCAATGTTCTCACCCCAGCTGTGGACGGAGAACGGTATGCTCAGCGTCAGTCACGACAAGATCTTCTGGGATCGCAGTACCCTGTATGGTCTGCGCGGAGCCTTCGCTGCCGGTTATCCCGACAAGGCGTTGGAGTTCATGCAGAAGTTCAGCGCCATCCGTCTGCTGGGCGAGCATGTGCCTTATGTGGTAGAGGCTTGGCCGGAGGGCGGCCAGCGTCACCTCAGTGCCGAGAACGGACTCTATTGCCGTATCGTTACCGAAGGCTTGTTCGGATTCCGTCCCACGGGTTACCGCAGTTTCATGCTTACGCCGCAGATGCCCCAGGGATGGGACACATATAGTCTGAACCATATCTATGCCTGTGCCGACAAACCTTTCGACCTATCCGTAACCCGTCAGGGTGCGAACCTTCGCGTTTCGGTCAGTCGCGATGGCAAGGAGCTGAAAAAGTTCATCACGAAACCGGGCAAGAGCATCACGGTTAAAATGTAAAAGAACTGAGTTAACATACCTGTTTCCGGGGGCGTGTCACTTCTTTATGACACGCCCCTTTCTTGTTCTTGTCAACGGACTTTATCTGAATCATTTTTCCACCTTTTCACCTCGATTTTACAAAAAGTAAAATTTTTGTAAAATAATAATTTTGAGCCTAATTACCTATCATTCAATCTTTTTCGTCTTTCCTGCCATATTCTTGCCGAAAAAAAGGGGAAAAAGTTTTCTTACTATTCATAATTCCCCGTAACTTTGTAGTGAGGTAATTTGTCACTCCTTTTCGGGGATGCATTTTTAATAAGAACATAAGTACAATATGAACGGACGGCATAAGATTCGAATTTGGACGATGTGGTTGGTGGAATTGCTCGTGGCAAGTTTCCTGTCTGGTTGCAACCACCACGATGAGACCTGTTGCCAGTTGGCAGAGATGGACAGCCTTATCTATACAAACCCGCGCAGGGTGCTGGTGCAGTTGGACAGCATAGATGCGGCAAGGGCGCTTTCCAAACACGAGCAGATGCATTTGGAACTGCTGCGCGGAGCAGCCATGAACAAGGCCGACAGCCTGTTCACCACCGATTCCGTCATGTTGAAGGTGGCTGAATATTACGACCGGCACGGTTCCGCCAACGAGCGGATGCAGGCCCACTACACCCTGGGGTGCGCCTATCGGGACATGGGCAACGCCCCCCGTGCCGTAGCCTGTTATCAGAAGGCCGTCCATTCCGCCGACACGCTGAGCCAGGACTGCGACCTGCTCACCCTGACCAGGATACACTCCCAGATGGCCAACCTCTACACACAGCAGAAACTGTTCGAGGAAGCGATACAAGAAGCCTATCTTGCCGAGAAGTACAGCTGGAAGATGAAAGATACCCTTTCGGCCCTCGTCATAGAGGGACAGATATGCGCCACCCTGTATAACGTGGAAAAAATAGATGACTGCATCCAGCGAACCAGCCAACTGTTCAAGAAATGTAAAAAGATGAAACTGGACGACGAAGCGGCTCTGCTTTGCCATAATCTGGCGTGGTGCTATATGGATAAGGGGGAATATGACACGGCAAAAGATTATTTCGACAAATACGAGAACAGTTCGTACCAGTGCAATCCCGAACTGTTAAAGAATGGCCTTGCCCCGTACTTCGTGAACAAAGGCCGTTATTACCTGAATGTCGGTGCGGTAGATTCTGCCGAATACTATTACCGCAAGGCACTGGAATATAAGCAGTATTTATCGGACGACGGCATCATCTATCACGGATTGCTGGAAACATACCAGGATCTGAGCCTGCCCGATTCCGTCCAGAAATATGCGTTGCTGTACGCGGAAAAGACCATGCAGCATTTCGATATGGATGCTGCAGATGCCACCTTGCGTATGAAAGCCCTGTATAACTATAATGTAGAGCAGGAGATAGCACGGAAGAAAGCCGCAGAAAGCGATTACCACAGGGTTCGGTACCTGATGGTGCTGGTCATCAGCAGTTGCGCCGCCTTGCTCGTCCTACTATATGTTGTGAACCTATACCGCAACTCACGCAAGGAACAAAAGGCGAACGAGAGGTTGGTTGCCCTCTTGCAGGAAAGCAGCCGCGCCATGTCGGTCACGGAGATGGAGCTGAACAAGCTGATCGAGGAAAAAGAGCAACTTGAATCGCATATCCTACGTACGGAGGAGGAAAAGGCACAGATGAAATCCGAGATTGAAAACAGGATAAAGGAGAATGAAGCCTATCTGCACCGGCTGAAAGGACAAGTCGAGTTCCTGCAGAACGAACTGGAATTCCATGGAAAGGGAGAGGAGAAGATGGCACTGGCAGACACGCCTATCGTAAAGCATTTCCGCCATCTGGTGGACCATCCTCCCAAGAAGCAACAGAATGTCCCCATCATCAAAGAAGCGGAATGGCGATCCTTCCAACTGACGATGGAACAGACCTATCCCAACCTCTATGCGCGTCTGCACATGCACGACAAGGTCAGCGAGAGCGACTACCGTATGTGCCTGCTCATCCTGGCTGGCTTCGGGCCCTCTGCCATTGCCTTGCTGATGGAGAAGAGGAACGCCTCCGTATCGGCCAGCCGGAAACGCATGCTGCAAAAAATCTTCGGACTGGAGGGTAAACCAGAGGAATTTGACGAAAAACTGCGCCTTTTGGTATAGGTGTCCTAATCTTCATAATTAAGGGGATAAAAGTACATTGCCACCCGGATTTACAAAAAAGTAAAATTTTTGTAAAATAATTTTTTCCTGTCTTAATATACTGAAAGACACACGTTTCCTACTAAACGGTCTTTCTTAGGAGTGAAAAAAGGTCGAAAAAATCTTTTTTCCTATTTTTAATCCGTCTAACTTTGTGAAAGGATTTCGTGGGGATTTCCCTGAAGTTAGTATATATATAAATAAGGTAGAATGATGAAGCACAGATTTATCCTTTTTATGGCGGTCATGGTTATTTGCCTGACTTCCGCCTTTGCCCAGTCAGAGACAGATAACGCCACGTTGCAGAGCTTTGCCGAACGGCTGGAGAAGTTCGGGCAGAAAGTTCCGCAGGAACAGATCTTCATCCATACGGACAACACCTGCTACTTCCTGGGAGACACCCTCTACTTCAAGGCATACGTCCACAGGAGCGACACAGGGTCGCCCAGCAACCTGAGCGGACTGCTCTATGCCGAGCTCCTCAACCAGGACGGCTATCTGGTGGAGCGGCAGCTGATAGAACTGAAGGACGGACAGGGGGCATGGCTCCTTCTGTCTGGCCGATACCCTCTACGGGGGATTCTACGAACTGAGGGCCTACACCCGATGGCAACTGAACTGGGGGGCCTATACCCATCCGCATACTGACTTTGCAGAACGCTTCTTCTTCAACAAGCACATGGCGGAGCAGTATTACCGCGACTACGAGAAACTCTACAGCCGGGTGTTCCCCGTCTATGACAAGCCGTTAAAGCCAGGGGAGTACGAGCATGAGATGACGCTACGTCCCCTTCGCCGTCACTTCAAGGCCGACAACAAGCCCCTGGATGCCGTACTGACGCTCTACCCCGAAGGT
>JAZLIY010000077.1:0-3211 GCA_045617645.1 Bacteroidaceae bacterium
CTTATAAAACATTGTAGAAAAGATTTTAGAGTTTCAGCAATTCCGGCAGTTTGGTTTGGTTTAGTTTTTTTAGATTCGAATCTTAATTTTTCACTTTTAAGTTTTAATTTTTAATTTCCACGCGCGCGTTCAAACTTCTCCGACGAATCTTCCAGGCCTTCAAAAACTCGGTCATCGAACTTTGACAACGCAAAGATACGAAGAAATGTCGAAATATAAAAATTTTATAAAATAAAATTTCAGAATATCATAAAATAATGCTGTAATATTGCGTAGTTGCAACATAAATATTGCAATATATTTACTTTAAGAAAGTTTTTAGATGAGGAGTTCAAATGTCAGGCAAAAAAGTCAACGTATTCCGTCAAAAGTAAACTTCATCAGGAAAAAAAGTCAATAAGACCGGAAAAGCAGTCAACCAACCTCCAACAAGAAAGTCAACCTTTTCAGTACGGAATGTCAAATGTTAAAAAAGAGAAGCAAAATAGAGTCAACCTTATGCCGTTTGTTCTACAATGAGTCTTCAGACGGCTCGATGTGGATGCTTATCTGCATCTCGCTACCGAATACTTCGCGCAGTTTTTCTTCTATGCGTACCGTAATGTCGTGTGCCGTGTGAATGTTCATCTGAGGGTCAACTACCAAGTGGAAATCGGCTATGCAGTAGTGACCGCATTGGCGTGTCTTCAGGTCGTGGACGTCGTTCACACCTTCTACGGAACGGGCAATGCCGAGAATCTGCTGTTCCGTATCTTCCGGAAGGGATGTTTCAGTTAGTTCTGCAAGGGCAGGAACCGCCATCTTCACGGCTACCACGATGATAATGATACTTATCACACCTCCCACCAGAGGGTCGAGAATCGTCCATTCGCCTCCGAACAAGATTGCTCCGCCTATACCAATAAGCGAACCGATGGAGGAAAATGCGTCTGTCCGATGGTGCCATGCATTGGCAATGACCACTTGGCTCGACAATCGCTTTCCCACGCGAACCGTCCATTGATATAGGAATTCCTTGGCTGCAATGGAAGCAACGGCTGCCCAAAGAGCAATATTTCCAGGGGCGGGAAGCATGTTGCCGTCAGCGACTGAACGAACCTGTTCATACGAAGAAATGGTCATTTCCACGCCAACAGCCAACAGTAGAATGCTCACGATGACTGTTGCCAGTGTCTCAAACTTGCCGTGTCCGTAGTCATGGCTCTTGTCCTGTCCCTGTGCTGAAAGGCGTGCAAAGACTATGACGATAATGTCGCTGACAAGGTCGGAAGCGGAATGTACTGCATCGGCAATCATTGCAGCACTGCAGCCGACAATACCTGCTATGAATTTGACGGTAGTGAGTGCAATGTTGCCCAATGCGCCCCACAACGTAATACTTTGTATTTCCTTTGCCCTGTTGTCCATTGTTTTCAGTATATGACACTTTCTGTTTTTTTCCAGTTATATTTCCTTTGCTGTTACTTTGCTCGTCCTACGCTGTTCCTATACTCTTTCTACGCACTAAAGTCGAACCAAACTCGATGCAAATTCGAACTGTCTCTGCTATTTTATCGACTTTGGTTCGAGTTTGGTTCGAATTTGCTTCGAGTTTGCAGCGGACTTACAACGGAGGTACTGCCGACCTACAGCAGAGGTACAACTATATTTCAAATGACTGATAATTTCAGGAAGAATGACGCAAACCTTAACGCAAACGCAAAATTACGGCACATCCCTAAAACTATAATGACTCTTAAACTTTTAACTGGTCGTTTACACTCTTTCTTACTTACCGATGCAGAAAATGGGACTGTTTTTCATTTCTCTTTAAGTATCAATCTGTTAGCGATATATTTTCGCCTCTGAATTGCTCTTAAGTGACATCGTGGTGACACGAATTATGTCATTCTCATGCAAATATAATACTTTTTTTTGAAATATAAGCAAATTCGAGTATTTTCTCCTATGATTTGTTTTTTCTTTTGTTATCTTCATTTGCAGATATTATCATCTTTTTTCTTTTGATTTTTATCTGTCTCATAACCACTTTATCCATACTTAAAAGTCTTTTTTTGCCTTGAAAAGAAAAACTGATTGGAAACTCCGCTTCGCTTATTATGCTGTAATACCCCCTTTGGTATATATTGCTTTGATACTTGCAAACACACATGATGTGATGTCTTTTTATAGGTTCAGTATGGTCAATGTATATCTATAATGAATTTAACCATACTGATTTTCTTTTCAAGGCAAACATATTAGGATTATCATGGTGTAATGGTATCTCCTCCAAGAAAAAATGGCAACATATCTAATTAGATACGTTACCATTTCCTGATGCCATTTAATAACTTGCGACGATATAGGAGCAATACTTATTGAGCAGGTTTGACAGTGGAAGTTCTCCTTTCTGGAATCTCTCTGCGTCAAGCTTCAGAAGCCTTTCGCTTACAGGTTTCTTACCTTTGTACAATGCCTTGAGATACGGAACACCATTCTCTTCGGTGATGTTCACCTCTGTGAAGAACTGTGTGAGGTCTTCTGCATCATATACGATGGAGTAGCTTGGTCGCTTTGCTCCTGGAATGTCCTCCACCAAAATGTTTTTGTCCAATAGATCCTGAATGTCACGTATGGCAGTGTCTTTGGAACACTTTGCCAATGTTGACCATGTCTTTGACGTAATCTTTGCCTCATAACCGTCGAGGAAAAGATTGAGTATCTGTGTCTGTCGCTCCGTCATCGGTATTGACGATGCCTTCTGCCAGAAGAAACTCTTGTTGAGAATTGTGGTGACGATGGTTTCAGCTTCGTCAAGAGCTTCTATCAACTTCTGCATGTACCACACCAACCATTCGGTAATGTCGCCATCACCATGCTGCTTTCGCTCTAAGATGTCATAGTAGTGGTTCTTGTCCTTGTTAATCTGAGATGAAACATTGTAGAAGCGAAACTCACTCTTCTCTCCTCTTGCCAGTAGCATATCGGAAAGAATACGTGCCAATCTGCCATTTCCATCCTCGAATGGATGGATGCTCACAAACCAGAAATGGGCAATAGCAGAACGGATGATGCTGCTTACAGGTTCATCTGTATCGAACCAAGAGAGGAATTTTTGCATCTCTCCCTCTACACGGTCGGGTGATGGAGCTATATAGTGTATCTTCTCACGTCCAAACATTCCGCTAATGATATGCTCTTCGTTTGTACGATACTGACCGACCTCAAT
>JAZLIY010000078.1:0-12387 GCA_045617645.1 Bacteroidaceae bacterium
CAGAATCGCTGAACTCAAAGATCAAATGCTTCCGAGCACAAGTGAAAGGAGTCAGAGACATACCATTCTTCATGTATCGTTTGGCAACAGTTTTGGGTTAGCATCCGTACACCCTCCCCACAGGGTTTGTCGGTTGCGCCCCTGAAATACTACGACGTGCGGGAACTGGGGCTACCCATCCTGAACCAGGGTTTCAAGGACTGTGTGCGTGTCGGAAGTTCGGAAAAGGATGCTCAGGTGAAGGATGCTGCCGACTATGACAGCAATATGCAGAAGGCGGAACGCAGGGCTGCACCACGGACGGCTGACGGACAACCCGTGAATGACGGCTATTACACGCGACTCCCGGCACGCATAGAGCATAGTGTGCGACCTGCCGTGTGGGGGCTGGGACAATGCAGTACAGGGCTTGCCGTCCGATTCAGGTCAAACACCCGGACGATAGGTGCGCGATGGACCTTGCTGAACAACAGCCGTATGAGCCACATGGCTCCCACGGGTATCTGCGGGTTCGACCTCTACGCCCTGGACAAGGGGGAGTGGCGATATGCCGGAACGGCTCAGCCTACGGGCAAGGAGTCTGCCAACATCTTCGTGCGTAACATGGACGAGAAGATGAGGGAGTTCGTGGCTTTTTTCCCTTTGTATGACGGGGTCATCGAACTGGCTATCGGCATTGACGAGGGGGCGGTGATCGAACAGCCCGAGACAACGGGCAACAACCTGTTTGGCGGAAAGGCTACCACTCCGCTTGTCTTCTACGGCACGAGCGTGACACAGGGGGGATGTGCCAACTGGCCGGGCATGGCGCACACCAACATCCTGTCGCGTATGCTGGGGCGCGAATGTATCAACCTGGGATTCAGCGGAAACGGAAAGATGGACCGCATCATAGCGGAGGAGATGACGCGAATAGATGCAGGGGCATATATCATCGACTGTCTGGGGAACGTCTCGCTCCAGCAAATCAAGGACAGCACCATGCAGTTCATCCATACCCTGGCCGAGGCACGGCCCAATACGCCCATCATCATGGTAAGCAACTATCCCTACCAGAACCAATGGCTGTCGAAGGAGAGGCACGAGAGCGTGAAGGCGGAGGATGACCTGTGGCTTGCCCTGAGCAAACAGCTGCGTGCCGAGGGGCTGAAGAACGTGCGCTACCTGGAAATAGGTGGTAAGCATTGTCTGGAAGACCCCATGAAGGGGAGTGCCACGGGACCCGACCACGAGGGGGCGGTGGATGGCTGCCACCTGACGGACCTGGGATTCCTGAGAATGGCGGAGTTCCTGTATCCCTACCTGAAGAAAATAAAGTGATTCGAAGGGGCCTCGTTGCCCTTTATGAGGGACTGATGGGTCGGGGTGTATCTCTTACTTTATCTTTTTGATATCGTTGATGAACAGCGTGTTCTTTGCCTTGTGGAATTCCTTGAAGTCTTCGGCAACAGGTGCATCCTTCGAGGCTCCGAAGTGCTGGTTCTTGTCGTTGCGCCAGGGCAGGCAGTAAACTACCGGGTACTTGTCTATGATGGGCTTTAGCACGTGGGTCCACCATGTGGGGTCGGTAGAGTTGGGGAGTCCGCACTCGGTGAGGGCAAGGAGCTTGCCGTTCTCCTGAGCGAAAGCTGAGAAGAAATCGAGGTCGGCGGTAATCTGTCTTACGAAGTCTGCCTGTGTGCCCCACTGGTAGGCGTCCTCGCCGATGAGGTCAACGCGGTCGTTGCCCGGATAGCGTTCCATAAAGTGCTCGTGTGTCCAGTTGCCCTGCAGGTTGGGAGAGTACGACCACACCACATTATCATATAGACGCGAGTTGATGTAATCCTGTGTCATGTTCCACAGGGCACGGAAATCCTCTGCCGAGCAGTTGCCCTCGCCCCACCAGAACCAGTTGCCGTTGTTCTCGTGCCAAGGACGGAAGATGAACGGTATGGGGTTGCCCTTTGCGTCCCTGATGGTGCAGAGGAAGTCGGCTACGCGGGACAGCCAGAGCAGGAACAGCTCGTGCTTCTCTCCGCCTTCGATGATAGACCTGACTGTTTGGCGTGGGTCTGGCAGCAGATCCTTGCGTGCTCCGATACGGTCCAGATAGGGCATTGCTGCGTCGTAGCCCTTGATGTCCTCGGCTATCCATGCCGTAGTGCCGAGCAATGGGTTGCGAGGATGCCACGAGAAGGTGATGATGCCACCGCGCTCGTGCTGCTTGATTGCCTCGAGCCGAATCTGCTCGAAAGGAACTGCGTTGAGGCTGCTGGTGGCGCCCTTCTCGATGCCACCAAGTTCAAAGCCCATGACGCCGGGGAAGTCGCCGACGAGGTCGTAGGTGTCGGAACGGCCGAATTCCCACTCCCATGTGATGCCATAGAAGGTGTCATCCTGGTGGCCGTACATGTATCCCTGCTTCTGTATTTTCTGCAAACGCTGGATGAGTTGCTGGGATTTGTCTGGGGTGCATCGAGAATCCTTAGATGTCTGAGCATTGATGTTCGTTGCAAGGGCAACGACGGTCAAGAGTGTTAATGTGAGATGTTTCATGTCGTGTTCTGGGCGAAGCCCGATTATGGTTGTTGTATTCGTAATGCCATGGGGGTATGCAGGGGGTGTTATTGCCGTTCTATTTCTATGATTTCCAAGTCTTGGAAGGCACCTTTGTCTGCGGTAAAGCGGACGAGCGTGCGTACCTGGTGCCACCCCTGCAACCCGGCGGCACCGGGGTTGATGTGGAGCAGGCCCAGCGTCTTGTCGTATTGTACCTTCAGGATGTGACTGTGTCCGCTGATGAATAGTTTGGGCGGCTGGGCATACAGCAGTCTGAGTATGCCGGGGGCGTAGCGGCCTGGATAGCCTCCGATGTGCGTCATCATCACGTCGGCTCCCTCGCATTCCCATCGCAACGTGCCTTTGTAGAGTTGCCTGAGTTCTCCGCCGTCGCAATTCCCATAGACGGCCCTGAGGGGGCGGAAGGCACTGAGACGCGTGGCCAGCTCCATGCTGCCGATGTCTCCGGCATGCCATATCTCGTCGCATTCCTCGAAATATTTCAGGTAGCGGTCGTCCCAATAGGCGTGGGTGTCGCTGAGCAGTCCGATGCGTTTCATGGCTGTGCCTGGACTTTACGGATGACATACCATAGCATCCCTACTGCCACGAAGCAGCTGATGGCATCCGATGCGGGCAGGGAGAACCATACGCCGTCCAGCTGGTAGCACCGGGGCAGGATGAACAGGAAGGGGATGAGGAAAATGAGCTGGCGCGTGAGGGACAGGAAGATGCTCTTTCCGGCATGGCCGATGCTCTGGAAGAAATTGCCGATGACCATCTGTGCCCCTACGACGGGGAACACCATGACGCAGATGCGGAAACCCCTTTTTGCGAACATGATGATGGTGGGGTCGCTGGTGAAGAGACGGCTGAGCTGCTCGGGGAACAGTTCGCACACGATGCATCCGAGGGTGGTGACACAGGTGGCGCACACGATGGTGATGCCCAGGCATTGCCATACGCGATGGTTGAGGCGCGCGCCCCAGTTATAGCCCACGATGGGTTGCATCCCCTGGTTGAATCCCATGACGGTCATCAGGAAGAAGAAGATGAGGCTGTTGATGATGCCGTAGGCTGCTATGGCCATGTCGCCCCCGTTGGGTACGCCCAGCTGCTCGCCGTAGGTGCGTATCTGCATATTGATGAGCAGGACTACCATACAGGCGCAACAGTTCATCAGGAAGGGAGAGGCTCCGATGGAAAAGATCTGCCGTGCAATGCGCAGGTCGGGCTTGTAGATGGAGGGTGCCGTGCCCCCTGACCGGATACCCGTCAGATGCAGGACTTCCCGAGGATTTGCGAACAGACGTATCTGCCAGATCAGGGCGATGCTCTGGCTGAGGATGGTGGCGATGGCGGCTCCACGGATACCCATGTGCAGGGTGTAGATGAAGATGGGGTCCAGCAGGGTGTTGCACACGACGGTGAGGATGGTGCAGTACATGGCTTCCCGGGGATGGCCGGCGGCACGCAGCACGGCATTCAGCCCAAAATAACTGTGGCTGATAAGATTGCCCAACAGAATGACTTCCATATAGTCGCGGGCGTACGGCAGGGTGTTCATGCTGGCACCGAACAACAACAGGATCTTGTCCAGGAACGGCAGGCATGCCAGAGTGAATACCAGTCCCACGATCAGGTTGAAGACAACGGTGTTGCCCAGGACGCGCTGTGCCGTGCGATAGTCCTTTTGTCCCAGCCGTATGCTGATGATGGCGCTGGCTCCTACGCCAATCATGGCTCCGAAGGCAGCGGACAGGTTCATGAAGGGGAGCGTGGTGGCCAAGCCGGAAATGGCATCGGGACCTACTCCGTGACCTATGAAGATGCGATCCACGTTGTTGTACAGCGAGGATGCCACCATGGCTATGATGGAGGGTAGGGCGTAGCGCCACAGGAGGCTGCCTACGGGCTGGGTTCCCAACTCGGTGGGTATATGGCCGTTCTGTTCGCTCATGGAAGGGTTACAGGCATGAAACGTCCGTCTTTTACCTGGACGTCCACTATCTTCAGGTGTCCGTCACGGTTGTTGTGGTGGAGGCTCATTTTCAGGTTCCCATGCAAGTCGCGGAATATCATCTCGTGGCCACCGTTCTGGTAGATGGTGCCGTCCACATGTTCCCAGGGGCCTTCTATCCGGCCACTGCGGCTTACGGCCTGTCCTACGGCATAGGTGCCATGTACGAAACTGCTCCACAGGCAGATGAGGGAGCCGCTGGCCTCATCCTTGTATATGAAAGGCGCATCCACGATGTATGCAGCACCATCGGGCTGTCGGGCCCACTCGGCCTCGTTGGCGGAAAAGATCTTTATCGGTTTCCCTTTGCTCCCTCGCAGGTTCTTCTTCAACCTTACCGCCCAGGTTTCGCCAATCTGATCCTTTACGTCGGGACCGCACCATTCCAGGCTATATACGAGCCAGGGTTGTCCCTTGTCGTCGATATAGAGGCTGCCGTCCAGGCATTGCTGTCCCCGTGGGGTCAGGCTCACGTTTTCTTCCTTGGTCAGTATATCCCGATAGGGTCCTGTCGGTTTCTTTCCGCCGTCCAGGAGGGTACAGCAACGGAGCCGTCCCTTCTGCTTGCTGCTCAATGTGGCGATGGTGTAATAATGTCCCTTGTAAAAATAAGTGTCGGGAGCCCACCAGTCGTCTGTCCCAGGTTGTACATACTGCATATAACCGCTGTTGCCCTCGTAAACGATGCCACAGTTGCGCCACATTTTCAGGTCTGGGCTTTCGAGGGCTTTCAGGGCCATGTGTCCGTTGCTCCGTGCCGTAGTGATGATGTAGTATTTCCCGGCTTCGTGATCGACCGTCACGAAGGGGTCGCGTATGCGTATGCTGTCGGCCGGTATGGAATACTCTTGTGCAAGGATGTTGATACACAACGATGCCATGAGGCAAAAGAGAATGTGTCTTTTCTTCATTTCTGTCTTATTTGTCCGTTTCTTATTTTTTTATTCCAACAATGGTGGTCGGTGCCATCTCCAGGTTACGCTTGTCGGTCTGCGTGACGACTCTGGCAGCCAGTTGCAGGAATGCCTGACCCGTCGGGGTGGCCATGTCGAGTGCTTCGGGTTCTCCCTTGTCTCCGCTTTCACAGATGCTCTGTACCACGGGAATCTGCCCCAGGAGCGGTACGTTCATCTCTTCTGCCAGTTGCTTGACACCTTCCTTGCCGAAAAGGTAGTATTTTTCGTCGGGGTGTGCGGCAGGAGTGAACCACGCCATGTTTTCCACCAGTCCCAGGATGGGCACCTGTACTTTCTCGTTCTGGTACATGTTGATGCCTTTGCGAGCATCTGCCAAGGCCACTTGCTGGGGCGTGCTGACGATGACGGCCCCTGTGATGGGGAGAGTCTGCACCAGGGTAAGATGAATGTCGGACGTTCCGGGAGGCGTGTCCAGGATAAAGTAGTCCAGGTCGCCCCAGGCGGCATCGCCAATGAGCTGCTTGAGTGCGTTGCAGGCCATTCCACCTCGCCAGAGGGTCGGTTGGTCGGGGTTTACGAAGAAACCGATGCTCAGCATCTTTATGCCGTATTTCTCGATGGGAACAATCAGGTCGCGGCCATCAATGCTTTCTGCTACGGGGCGGGCGTCCTCTACCTGAAACATCTTGGGCATGCTGGGACCGAAAATGTCACAGTCCAACAGGCCTACTTTGTGACCGAGGCGAGCCAGGGCCACGGCCAGGTTGGCTGCTACGGTGCTTTTTCCCACACCGCCTTTGCCACTGCTCACGGCAATGATGTTCTTGACTCCGGGTAACAGGTCCGGCAGGTCGGGACGTGGCGCTTGCAGCGTCTTGGTTTTGATCTCTACTTCAATGTCCTTGCTGACGTATGCGTGGATGGCAGCTTCGCAGGCCTTGACCATACTCTTCATAAAGGGGTCGGTGGGCTTGTCGAAAATCAGGGTGAAGCTGACGTGCAGTCCGGCTATGCGTATGTCGTCCTCTACCATTTGCATCTCCACGACATTTTTCCCTGTTCCCGGATAACGTACGGTGGACAGGGCGTCCGTAATGAGTTTGGGATATAGTGTATCTTCCATATTTCTTTTTATATGTGTGTTTCGCAGGCACTCCGTTTCTGACGGCTGTAACTGCGGTACTCGTCCAGAGGTATTTCCACGTTGGGCTCTACGAGTGTGCCCTCCTGAGGTAAGGGGAAACAGAGGTATTTGATGTCGATGCCCCGGCCTCTCCACATTTGTTCGTAGTAGGTCTGTATAGAGGAGGCTATGCCGATGAGCGGTTCCTGAGGGGTTGTGGAATCAGCTTTTGGGCTCCACGTGCCGGAAACGGGCTCCGCATACAGGTTCCTTGTCTTGGCGATGGGGGAGATGTTGTTAGCTTTCAGCATCTCTTCCGTATAGGTGAACAGGAAATTGCTGTCTGTCTTCAAGTGGATAAGGCCTCCGGATTGCATGAATTTGCGGTAGCGTTGCAAGAAATAGGTACTGCTCAGGCGCTTGGTTACCTTTTTCATCTGCGGATCGCTGAACGTAAGCCATATTTCGCTTATCTCATCGGGGGCAAAGAAAAACGAGATAAATTCGATGTTGGTGCGCAGGAACGCCACGTTCTTCAACCCTTCTTTCAGGGCTTCCTGTGCACCTGTCCACATACGGGCTCCTTTTATGTCCACGCCGATGTAGTTTTTGTCGGGGTATCTGCGCCCCAGTCCAACGGTATATTCGCCCCGGCCGCAACCTAATTCAAGGACTATCGGACGGTCGTTGTGAAAAAACGATTCGTTCCAATGACCGCGCAGGTAAAAGTCACCTTCCGGCTTTTCAGATGCAGATGGTTCCGAAAAGTGCTCGATAAAGGGGGCGATGTCCTCATAAGGGCATTCTACGACCAAGGGATTCTTCGCCATGTCAGCAAATTTCTGCAATTTACCTTTTCCCATAATTCAAATTTTATGTCAACGGTCTTTTTGTGTCAATGGTCAACGGTCCGCTCGACTATGCCGCTCTTGTGAAACGTAGCGACAGAAAGAGCGGTTTCCGGCCTGTCATAAAGCCGATGGCCGTGGATTGTCGTCCGTAGTATTCTTGCGGTTAACCGATTATTTTTCGAAAGTGAAGCTTGTCGTACCGATGTTGTGACCATCTGCAAAGATGTCCACTCTGTATGTGCCGGCGCTCAGGGCTTCGGCCACATCCCAATATACCTGGATGCTTTGCTCTTCGCCTGTGTATTCGATGTCTTTCCGGATACTGAATTCCAGGTTCCGGTTCTCGAACTCGAACGTTCCTCCCTTAGTCAAGACTTCTGACGTAGGTGTGGTTATACGTACGTAAAGGCTTCGCACACCCGTTGTGGTGGTCACGTTTCTGGCAATAGAGAAACCGATGACGAATTTCTTGACGTCTTTTATCTTCTTGGCCGTTTTCCCTCGCTTGTTGCGTCCCTCGGCCCAGATGTTCGTTGCATCCAACTGGCTGGCTATAGCCACTTTGTCGGAAAGTGTCTCGTTCTCTTTGCTCAGGCTGCTTATGTGTTGTTGCGCTTGGGCGTTTTGACTCTTTAATGCCTTGTTGGCTTGGGTCAGTTGCTCGTTTTCCCGGTTCAGGGAGTCAATCTGCAAAACGTAGCTTCTCAGAACGGCACGCAGCGTGGCAAGTTCCTTTTTCAGTCGCATGATCTCGGCTGCATCGTTGCTCTTAACCCTTTTCAGTTCTTCCAGCAGTTCTTCTGTGCGTTGCTGCTCCTGCTCCAGTTGCGCAATGAGTGAATCATTGTTTATCTGGGTCTTCATCTCGTTGTATTGCATGGCAAACTGCTCGTACTCATGCTCCATTTCCATCTTGTCCATTTCTGCCAGTTCCAGCATCTGGTCGCTTTCCTTTTTTTGCTCGTACATACGATAAACGAGAAATCCGATGATAAGACAAAGCAGCAAGAATGCTGCAATGGAAATTGTGATAAGTGTTTTCTTATTCATATCTTAATATTTATTTTTTGTCCAAAAGTTATGGGCGGTTGCAGAAGCCTTCCCTCACTTGTCTATATTGTAACAAGCAAAAGTACGAAGAAATTCTGATAAATCAACAATCGGGGCAAAAAAAAATGTTAAAAATGAGGGAAGGTGCTTGCTTCGCTATGTTCTGCACTTGTTGTGGAACGATTTGCTGCAAGAAAAAACGATTAAACGGCCGCGACCTTACATTTTTTCCAAAAAAATTGTATATTTGTCGAATCATAACAAGAAATAACAAATTTATCATCCTTTTTTACAAACATTATTATGAAGAAAATCTCTATTTTGGTTTGTCTGATGGCTTCCGTGCTGGCAACGCCATTGTGTGCTCAACCCAACACCGATGAACTGCCAGATCCTAAACCCGGACCGCAGGAAGCATGGCAAACCCTGAAAGCCCCCTCATTGGCTTGGGGTACCATAGACGAACGTTATTCGCGCAGTCAATTGGCCAAGGCCGAGAAAGCTCCTTTGCTCTATGCATGGCGAGGTGAGCGTGTTAGTGCTCAAGCCGTTTTGTCCACGCCGAAGGACTTGAAGGGCGTTACGTTTGACGTTAGTGACCTGCGCAACGGAAAGCATGTCATTTCTGCCGACAACATCCGTAAGTATTTCGTTCGCTATGTTCTTACCGACAGCTACGGTGCGGTACAGAAGGATTCTTTTCTTATGGCAGACCGTCTTGCTCCTGTTGCCCCACTTGACATAGCCGCCAATACGACTCGTCCCCTTTGGCTCGACATCCGCGTTCCTCAGGAGGCAGCCGCTGGTAAATATACGGGTAAGCTCACCATGCATTGCGATGGTTCGGATCTTGTGTTGCCGCTAACCCTTACGGTAGGTGAAAGAGTCTTGCCGGCACCCAAGGACTGGGCCTTCCATTTGGATCTATGGCAGAACCCATTCTCCGTAGCCCGTTACTACAATGTACCCTTGTGGAGTCAGCAGCATTTCGACCTCATGCGTCCAGTCATGACACAATTGGCTGAGGCTGGACAGAAAGTCATCACCACCTCCATCATCCGTCATCCATGGAACAGCCAGACCGAAGATCCTTTTGAGAGCATGATTGTGAAGATGAAACACATCGATGGGTCGTGGAGTTATGACTATACGGCCTTTGACAAATGGGTGGAATTCATGATGAGCTGCGGCATAACCGGTCAGATAGACTGCTATACCATTGTACCCTGGGGATTCTCTTTTGAATATATCGACATGGCATCTTCCCAATTGGTTGAATTTAAGGCCGAACCGGGCGAAAAGGCGTATGAGGAGTATCTGCGCCCCTTGCTGACAGATTTTGCCAAGCATCTCAAAGCCAAGGGTTGGTTCAACAAAACATGTATCGCCATGGACGAGCGTCCCATGGAGCAACTGAGAAAGGCGTGGGAATTGTTGCGCAGCGTGGATTCCGGTTATCGCATACAGGGTGCCATCAACTACTCGCCCGAATTGGTTTCGATGATGTACGACGTATGTCTCTACTATCAATATACCGACTTGCCCGAGGGTGTGCTGGAGGCTCGCCAGAAAGCAGGTGAGCGCACTACGTTCTATACTTGCTGTGGTCCTGACCACCCCAATACATTTACCTTCTCACCACCTGCAGAGTCTGCATTCCTGGGATGGCATGCCGCCAATCTAGGCTATGATGGCTATCTACGTTGGGCATACAACAGCTGGACGATAACTCCGTTGCAGGACAGCCGTTATTTCAAACGTCAATGGTATAGTGGCGATTGCTATCTGGTTTATCCAGGTGAAAGCAGCATCCGCATGGAACGGTTAGTCGAGGGTATACAGGCGTATGAGAAAATCCGCATATTGCGTGCTGAGGGCGTTTCGGAAACTAAACTCAAGGCATTGCTTGCCCCATTTGGAGGAACCGAGTATGCAGGTGAAACCGATGCGTCAGCCACCATTCGTCAGGCAAACGCTGCATTGCGTAAACTCGAATAATATCGGATAGGACAACCAGTTAGAACAAACATGCCCCCTTCGCTTAGATGTCATGCGGAGGGGGTATTTACTTTTTATGTCTTATGGATGGGCGGTTTTCGAAAGCTTGAAAGACGGGATGCATAAGGGATATGTGATTTTTGTAAATTGCAGGACTCATTCGGACTTGATTTGTTAAAAATGCAGAATATCATTGCTTTTTTACATTGAAAAGAGTTGGAATAGAGAAAATAATTATACTTTTGCATGCAAAGTGTATACCATTTGCCATAGCCAGTTAAATAAAAATCCAACTGCAATGAAGACTACTGATCAGATATTAAAGATAAAATCCACGGTACTCTATATTCTGGAAAAGATGCCGGAGGGTGTGGATTACATTCATCTTTTCAAAACACTCTATTTTGCCCAGCAGGAGCATCTTGTACGCTATGGTATGCCTATTATGGACGATTCGTTTATGGCACGTAAACATGGACCCGTAGCCGCCCTGACCTACAAAGTACTGAGGGGGTGGAAGGCAAGGTGAACGTAACAGATGAGCACTTATTTGATTTCATGCAGTCTGTAAAGGTGGAGATGATAGAAGGACATCAGATTGTCTCTATCTGCGATGGTGTAACTTGTGATGTTGATGAACTGTCCGTGTCAAATACAAAAGTACTTGACAAGTGGATTGACAAATGCAAGGATATTGAGTCTTTTGATTTGAGTGACCTTTCGCACGATGAGGCTTGGCAGGCGGCAAAGTCAAAGACCGAGTTGACGGGAGAGGATACAAAAATCACCCTTTACGATATGGCAAAGGCTGCTGGTGCTAATGATGCAATGCTTGGGGTTATTCGCGAGCGTCAAATCAATAGCCGTGAATTGCAATGGATTTAAGGGAAATGCAAAAAGCCTTTGTGGCAGAACAACGCAAAGTCACAAATGAACGCCTTGAAATAGGCGCACTTATCCTTACGATTCTATCAGGAGAGGACGGACTTGTTCTCAAGGATGGACGCATGGAGAAGCCAAAACGAATCATCCTCATTGGTGTTGACAGAGATAATGGAGTATGCTATGGTTCCGTCTTGGTGAATACAGACATGAATCCCCGAGCCAATTACTCTGAGGAATATCTTACGGCTCAGTATTTGCTCTCACGAGAGAGCTATCCAGAGTTCCTGCGTTATGATAGGTGAATACTACGGCAAACTAACAGAAGAAGACCGACGTAATCTTTTCGACATTCTCGAAACAACCGAAACACTTTCAACCAAGCAGAAGAAACGTTTTGGCATAAAAAGAAGATAGCATATTGCAGCTCCATTAGCTGAATTACGCATTAATATACCCCACAGATACTTCATTTTTCAAAAAAAGAGCGTCTTTTTTCTCTCAGACCCCGGGGTTCGTGAGTAAACACCGTGGGGTGACTGGCTACGAACCGTGGGGTTTATGAGAAGGAACTGTGGGGCGTTTTTTTGCGCCTTTTCCATTTTGCCGGTCTCTCGCTTATCGTAGATATAAGGACACGAATGTAGGCAACCAGCTGTGCTCGTATGCCTGTAGAGATCTGTTGGTGTGCCCGATGAGAATTGCCAATGAGGGAATAGAGAAGTAAGATTGTGCCTGTCCATTTCACCTTTTGTGCCCCTTGAACCATTTGAACCCTTTGAACCCTTTGAACCTTTCGCCCCTAGGTCTCTCATACCTTTTTTATATTTATAGTGAAATTTTTGCTTCATTTCTTTGTTGATAATGGGCGCAACCGACAAACCCTGTGGGGAAGGGGATACGGATGCTAACCCAAAAACTGTCGCTAAACGATACATGATTGCAGAAAAGTTAGTACCTTTGCATTATGAATCGTAGCAGCAATATAAATATGTATGAAGGCCT
>JAZLIY010000079.1:0-25305 GCA_045617645.1 Bacteroidaceae bacterium
CGAACGACTAAAGTACAAGAAGATGCCTTTCCGAAAAATCAAAATCGACAAAAGTTTGTAGTACACAGCACCGCAAATGAAAATTGCAAAACGCTGAATAGCAGAGAAAACGACTAATAAGATGTCAAACTTGGGTTAAGAACAGGACACAAAAACGGAAAATTACTAATCCGCATCAGCTATGTCTCAGAAAACAAACAAGCAGATAATACGACTTTTCCACGAATAATTGTATTAAATATACTTAATGTTTATCGAGTATGGTAAATATACGGCGAAAATTACATATCTTTGTCTCTGAATTAAAGCGCACATTCTAGTATAATAGAAAACAATGAAAAAGACAGCACTCATAACAGGTGCCACAAGTGGCATAGGTGAAGCCTGCGCAAGACGATTTGCGGAAGGCGGTTACAACTTGATACTCACGGCAAGACGTGCAGATAAGCTCGAAACAATCAAGCAGGAACTTGAGGCAGATGGCACAAAAGTAAAGACACTCGTGTTTGACGTTCGTGATGCAGAGGCTGCAAAGAATGCCGTAGAATCGCTCGATGCAGAATGGCAGATGATTGACGTACTCATCAACAATGCAGGCCTTGCGCTTGGATTGGAGAAGGAGTATGAGGGTGATCCCGAGGATTGGAACACGATGATTGACACCAACATCAAGGGATTACTGACCATGACACGCTTTGTTGTGCCAGAAATGGTGAAACGCAACGAAGGGCATGTCATCAATATAGGTAGCGTGGCTGGTGATGCTGCATACGGAGGCGGAAATGTGTATTGCGCTACTAAGGCTGCGGTAAAGGCTATTACCGATGGCTTGCGTATCGACGTGGCAGAATCGGCGATTCGTGTGACAAACCTAAAGCCAGGACTTGTTGAAACGAACTTCAGCAACGTTCGTTTCCATGGTGACAATGAACGTGCAGACAACGTCTATAAAGGCATCAAGCCATTGACAGGTGCAGATATTGCTGATGTAGCCTTCTATGCAGCAAGTGCTCCAAAGCATGTGCAGATTGCAGAGGTACTCATCCTTGCAACTCATCAGGTAAGCGGTAGTGTGATTCATAGAGATTTGTAAAATATGTGTATGAAGACAACGAACATAATAACTGCATTTATCGCTACTACCCTACTCTATGGATGTGGCTCACAGAAAGTTGAGCATAAACTAATTGCCCCATTACCAGCAGGTATTACAATTGAGAACCTTCAGGATTGCACAGTACCAGCTGCATTCACTCCCGACGATTTCCATTGGATGGGTGGAAACCTGAGTATGACCGTCTATAATAAGGATTTATATGACGCGGTGGAAATTTCGCAGATCCAAGTGGGCGACACGCTCATCTACTCTGGTGAGCCAATGGTAATCAACACGTTTGAAGAGAATAATGGTGACATCAACATTAACGGAGATCTGGACGAAGGCGGTTGCAGTCTTGCTCCAAACGAAGGTGGAACATACGTTGCAAGAAACTGGGATGATCATGCCACGTACACCGAACTTGGCAAGGCAGAAGTCGCATTAGAAGAGAACTTCGTAATCATTGATTGTGGCGAGTTTCCAGATGATTCCAATGACACCATACGTTCTGACCAAAAGCTTTATATCGAGAATCTGAAGAGTGGTCGCGATAATTTCTTCCAGCTAAACACCCTTGTAACTATCGAGAATGGTATGATTACAGAGATACGCCGTCGTTGGATCCCATAAAAACAGAATGGAAATGAGAAAATTAATTGGAATAGCAACAATCATTGGTTTCAGCCTTTCCTCATGTGTCAATAAGGGTACAGAAGCAAGTAAAGAGGCTAACGACAAATACCTGTGTGGGGCATATGCAGACTACAGAGCACTCACTGATGAAGATATCAAGGTCTTTGAATCCACCTATAACTACGAGGTTAAGCTGACGCCACAGAGCGTTGCCACACAGGTTGTTGCAGGAACAAACTACAAGTTTATATGCACAGATGAATCCGACAACGAAGTAAAAGTTGTGATATTCATGCCTTTGCCAAACCGAGGAAAGGCAAAAGTATCAGACATTGAAACGGTTTATGGCCAAGAAAACTCAGAATTTGTTGCGGTCATTGCCCAAATTATGTACGATGACATAATGTCAATATATTATTCGGGTAAGGATGGACAGCAGTATGCTTTCCATAAATATGCATCAACGAAGCTTCAGGAACTGATTGATGATGTTAATGATGCCATTGCCAAGGGCGAAATAGAATCAATGGCGTATGGATGGGATTGTGACCCCTGGATAATGGCACAAGACTGGAACCATCCATCAGCAAAGATACTAAGAGTACATGATCTTTCTGACAAGAACTGTATGGTTGACGTTTTGATAAGAGACGGAGAGGAGAAAAGCGACACGAAAAACATCACTATTACATTTGTAAAAGAGAACAACCAATGGAAAGTTGATGATTTCGCATCATCAGAGTCAGGCGCTAACACCTTTGCCAAAATGCTTAAAGAAGATTACGAGTCAAACAAAAACAAATAAGAAACAAAGAACAACATAATCATGGTACGTTACTTGCAATTTGTGCTATGGCTACAATAAATAAGGTATAATGAAAATAAAACTTATGGGAATACTGACTATGCTCTGTACCTTGCTTGGATGCAACGCTCAAGATGGCTTCAAAAGTCTTTCGGTTGAGGAATATGCTAAGTCGATTGAGGACACAATGGTTGTACGCCTTGATGTACGTTCTGCGGAGGAGTATGCAGATGGACACATTGCCAACACTCTGAACATTGATGTGCTCAAATCCGACTTTGAGAAGAAAGCACTTGCGACTCTTCCCAAGAAGAAGACAATAGCCGTAAACTGTCGTGGCGGTAAACGAAGTAAAAATGCAGCAAGAATCCTTGTGAAGAACGGCTATAAGGTCATAGAACTCGATGCTGGTTACAATGGTTGGATTAGAGAGGGCAAACCTATAGTAAAATGATTGTGACATGTAATACATAAAAAAATAGAAATATGAAATCATTTGGATCAAAACCGTGGATGCTTCCACAGCCCGTGCTTATTATTGGTACTTACAACGAAAACGGAGTTGCTAACGCAATGAATGCTGCCTGGGGCGGTACTTGGGATATGCATGAAATAATCATCTGCATGGGAAGTCATGCGACAACAGATAACCTGAAACTGAACAATGGTGAGTTTACAGTTGCATTTGCTACAGCAGAAACAATGGTCGCCTCTGACTTCGTGGGTATCGTTTCGGCAAAGAACGACCCAAAGAAGATGGAAAAAACAGGGTGGACAATAGAGAAAGCTCCAAACGTAAATGCTCCTCTTTTCAAGAATTTCCCTATGACAATGGAATGCCGCATCAAGCAAAGGATTGATGAAAGCGAAACTGGTTATTACCTTATTGCAGAGGTTGTTAATGTACTCTGTGATGCAAACTACTTGAACGAACAAGGCAACCCTGACGTAGAGAAGATGAACCTTATCAGCTATGAACCCGTAAACCACAAATACATTCAGATGGGAAAAATTGTCGGAGATGCTTTCTCATGCGGAAAGGAACTGAAATAATGGCTTGTACATTAGAATTTATCGACTTTGTTTGCTCACAATTGGAAGGTGTGGGACTGATTCGTTCGCGTAAGATGTTTGGCGACTCCTGTATCTATGTAGATGAAAAACCAATTATCCTTGCATGCAATAATATCGTCTATATCAAAAAACATAAGGCGATTGAGAAGATGATGCAGGCTGCTGAGGTAGGATACCCATACGATGGTGCCAAAGAGCATTACATTCTCGATGTGGAGCATAAAGACAATGCATTGCAGATCATTAAGGCATTGCTTCCGCACATCCCTTTATCAAAGGCCAAAAAGAAATAAATACCACAAATAGACAATTTATAAAGACAAGACATTTATCTTACCTACTGAAGCGTTATATCTTATCCTGTTGGGCGCGCTCTTTCGTGTTTATAAAGCATGGCAAATATAAACCCAAAAAGTTCATTAGAAGGCCATGTTTTCGTGGTCGGATTTGTAATATATTGAAAATAAAACGTTTACAAAACCTATTTTCTAATGACGGTCATTAGAAAAATCGAATTGCAAACACTTATAATATAGATAGTTATAAACATGACCACAAAACATCAAGCTCTAACGACCGATTTGGGATAAAGAAGAAAAACACGCTCGGAAAAACTCAATAACATTTGTTTTTTCGCTCACATAATCGTATCTTTGCATTCAGAAACAAAAAAAAGATGATGAAAAAGATTTTTTCCCTTCTTACCGTTGCTGTCTATGCAGCTCTAACAGCTACATGTCCCTTGCAGGCTCAACTGCCGAAGAAACCTATCGCCCTAACTGACAAAGCGAGAAGTGTGCTGGCCGGAAAACAGATCCTGTTCGTGGAACGTGATCAATATGCACAGGATCACCATAATACAGCTACGCTCTTCCAGCATGGAGAGATTAACGAAGGAAGTTTTGCTCCAGGGGCAGCCTTAAGAATATATGATGTGAACAACCGGACAACCAAAACGCTGATTGAGACGCAGGAGGGTGTCATACGCGATCCGGAACTATCCTACGACGCAAAGACGGTAATCTTCGCTATGAGAAAGAACAGAGAGGATTTCTACCATATCTATGAGATAAACGTGGACGGTTCGGGGCTTCGGCAACTGACTTCGGCTTCCGGGGTGACGGACATCGACCCCCTCTACCTGCCGGACGGAGGCATCGTGTTCACCTCCACGCGCCAACCCAAATATTGCATGTGCAACAGGCACATCATGGGTAATTTGTTCCGCATGAATGCTGATGGCAGCAACATCACACAAATTGGCGTGAGCACACTCTTCGAGGGACATTCCTCCATACTAAGCGACGGTCGCATCATGTATGACCGATGGGAGTATGTGGACCGGAATTTCGGTGATGCCCAGGGTCTGTGGACCGTCAATCCGGACGGTACCAAGCATGCCATCTACTACGGCAACAATACGGCGTGTCCCGGTGCTACGTTGGAAGGTAGGCAAATGCCTGGAACAGACTTAGTGGTATGCACTTTCAGCTCGTGCCACGACCGTCCATGGGGGGCTCTGGCTGTCATTGATAGAAAAAAAGGCGTGGACGGACGGGAGCCGGTTGTGAAAATCTGGCCAGCAGAAACCATCGACCTTGTAGGCAAGGGTGACCTGGACTCTTTCAAGTGGATTTCAAATATGTACGAAGACCCCTATCCTATAGACGCCAATTTCATACTGGCTTCGCGCACCATTTGGTTCAAACGGCCGGGATGGGGCATCACAGATTCCAAGCAGGGACTCTTCCTGCTGAGTATGGACGGACTGGAGGAACTGGTGCTGGAAGGTGACAGAAGTCTATATGACGCTCAACTGGTGCAACCGAGAGAGAAACCGATGGCCCTACCTTCTATGCGCAACTACAAGGACACAACAGGACGTTTTTACGTAGAAAACGTGTATGAAGGAACCCACATGGAGGGTGTGAAGAAGGGTGAGGCTAAATGGCTCCGAGTCGTGGAATCACCTGAAAAGAGGACCTGGACAAGAGTGGGATGGTTCGGACAGGGAGAACAGGCTCCGGGTATGAACTGGCACAGCTTCGAAAACAAACGTATCCTAGGCGAAGTGCCCATCGAGGAGGACGGCTCTGCCAGCTTCATCGTACCAGCCGGAAAGCATGTCTATTTCCAGGTGCTGGACAAAGACAAGAAGATGATACAATCCATGCGTAGCGGCGTATCCCTGATGCCCGGCGAAATTAACGGTTGCGTGGGATGTCACGAAGACCGACTAAGCATCCCTACTCCAATGGCTAAGCGACCTATAGCCCTCACTAAACAGCCAATGGAACTGACAAAATGGATGGGCAAGGAGCCCTTCAAGTTCTCCTTCCTAGAACATGTACAGCCAATCATAGACAAACATTGCGTAAAATGTCACGACTTCGACAACAAGAACCGCGAAAAGCTGGTGCTGGCAAGAGATCTAAACCCATTCTTCAATGCAGCCTACATAAACCTGTATGTCAATAAGATTGTAAGCCTGGCAGGCGGTGGACCTGCCAACATTCTGCAGGCCTATTCATGGGGTAGTCATGCGAGCAAACTGACGAAGATCATCGACGATAGGCACAAGGGGGTAAAACTGAACCAGAAAGAGAAGGAGACACTCTATACGTGGATGGACTTGAATGGTGTTTACTATCCCGTATATGAATCCTCGTTTGACGATACAGCCGGTGGCAGATGTCCGCTGACAAACGATGAGGTGAAGCAGCTGGCAGACTTGACAGGCATCAATCTGTACGATCTGCGTAGTTTCGCACGTACCCAACAGGCACAGATAACCTTCGACCGGCCCGAACTGAGTCCTATTCTGGACGGAATACGCAACGACAAGGAGAAATACCGCGAGGCGGTGGCACTCCTGAAGGAAGGAAACAAACGGCTGAAGAAGACTCCACGTGGTGACATAGAAAGTCAGTTAGTGCCATGCGAGCGGCACAAGGAGATGCTGAAGAAATACATCGACCGGCTAGAGAAAAACGATGCCATGAACGCCTGCATCAACGAGGGTGGAAAGATGTACGACTCTGATCAGCAATAACATATATATCATGAGAAAAGTTATCCTTACCGGTTTGTCCGTTCTCTTGATGACGCTGGGTTTGTGGAGCTTCAACATGGAGGAGGATGCCCTGGAGGAAGGAACGCCTCTCTATATAAACGGCATTGCGCTCTACAAGGACGGTTTCCTGGCATCCGAGAAAGGGACGGGTAGCGTATGCCTCTACTCCATGCATCCCGGCAACGGGACAGGGCGTATCAGACAATGGAAGACGGAAGATGAACCAACGGGGGTGACGACCGACGGGAAAACTATTTATGCCACAACGGGTGGTGCAAGAGGAGGAGCCGTCGTCATTCATCCGGAGAAGGAGGAGCCCCAACCGTTGATTCCGACAGGAAGGGGGGCTTGTTCGCCAGTAATAAATGCCAACGGAACGAAACTGTACGTCTGCAACCAGTTCCAAACAACGGTATCGGAAATAGACTTGCAAACACAGAAGGTGACAAGGGAGGTGAGCGTGCTGAGGGAGCCGAAGAATGCCATTCTCACTTCGGACGAAAAATACTTGTTGGTGGCCAACTTCCTTCCTGTAGGACGTGCAAATCAAGACAGCGTTTCATCAGCCGTGTCTGTCATTGCTTTAAGCGACTTCCAGAAAATCAAGGATATTCCACTTGCGACAGGGAGCAATGCACTCCGAGGCATGACCCTGAGCAACGACGGACGATATGCCTTCGTAACACATAACCTAGGCCGATTTCAGGCACCAACCAGCCAGTTGCAACAGGGATGGATGAACACCAGCGCCATGAGTGTCATCGACCTGCAGACAATGGAATACGGAGGAGCCGTATTGTTGGACGAAGCCGACAGAGGGGCCGCCGGGATATGGGATGTGAAATGCACCGACGGGCAGATTATCATCACCCATAGCGGCACACACGAAATAAGCATCATCGACTATAATGCTTTCGTACAAAAATACACAGGCGTCGCCGACAAAAGTTCGTTGGCGTACGACCTACGATTCCTGGTGGGACTGCGCCACCGTATTCCCGTGAAGGGAAATGGGCCGAGAAACTTTGCCGTGGACGATGAGTATGCCTATGTGCCAACCTATTTCTCAGACACTCTAAACACCATCAGCTTAAAGTCACCCTCCGAGAGTACGACGGCAGCACTAGTACACAATCGGGTGGAAAATGCGAGGGATAAAGGAGAAAAATACTTCAACGATGCATCCTATTGTTTCCAGAACTGGCAGAGTTGCAACGGTTGCCATCCAGGCGACGGGCGTAACGATGGGCTTAACTGGGACTTGCTGAACGATGGCATAGGAAATCCCAAAAACTGCAAAAGCATGCTATATGCTCACCAGACGGCCCCGTGTATGATTTCGGGGGTAAGGGAAGATGCCGAACACGCCGTGAGAGCAGGATTCAAATACATTCAGTTCCACGAGGTGCCAGAGGAAATAGCCACCTGCGTTGATGAATACCTGAAGAGCCTAGAACCCGTTCCAAGTCCCTATCTGGTAAACGGGGAATTGTCGGAAAAAGCAAAAAAAGGGCAGGCTGTTTTCAAAAAATACAGTTGCGACTATTGCCACAGCGGTCCACATTATACTGACCAGTGCATGCACCGTATCGGACAGGATGTGGAATTCGAGAAGGGATGGGACACTCCCACGCTGAAGGAAATATGGCGCACGGCTCCCTACCTCTTCGATGGAAGGGCTGCCACGATGGAGGAGGTTTTCACGGTTCACAAGCACGGACTTGAGGGTAAAAAGATTACCCAAGAGGAGAAGGATGAACTAATTGAATATGTAAATTCACTATAATCATGAGATACAAGATTGGTCTATCATATCTGGTGGTTTTCGTGGCCCTATTTTCCCTGATAGCATGTAATTTCCATAAAAACCGACAAGAGAAACTACTGTTGACAGGTTCCATGAACAAAGCCATCATGATCATCGACAAGAATACAGGCGAAATCGAATGGCAACACGCCGTACCGTCCTACGAAGAGGGGGTGGAATGCAACAGTGTGGAGGAAGTGGATGGCAACATCCTCTTTTCCTACAAAAAGGGAGCGATGCTCATCAATACGGATCATGATACGCTGTGGAACTATTCGGCACCAGAAGGATGCGAAATCCATCACGTTTCCCTCCTGCCCGACGAAGGTTTTCTGATTGCCATCAACGGTGTTCCCACCCGTATCGTCGAACTGGACAAGAATGGAAAAACGCGAAAAGATATCCAGATCAAAGAGGATTTGGGAAACGACAATCCCCACATGCAATGCCGTCAGATAGGCAAGGCACGCAACGGCAACTACCTGGTTCCCGTTCTGGGACGCCCTATCCTGTATGAAATAGACAATGAGGGGAATACTGTCAGGAACTATTCAATCAGAGGAGGGGCTTTCTCCGTAGTAGAAACAAAAAAGGGCAATCTGCTCCTGCCGCTCGGCGATACTCACGGTGTACAGATGATAGACCGTGAAACAGGTGAGGAGATCTTCTTCTTCGGGCAGGATGACTTATCCGATTGCAAGATACAGTTTGCTGCCGAAGTCAATGAACTGGACAACGGACATTTCATGTTAACCAACTGGTCGGGCCACCAAAGCGACGGCAATTCACCCCAATTGATAGAGTTCGACGCTTCGGGCAAGGTATATTGGACGCTCAACGACGAAAAATACGGCACACTCTCTTCGCATTGCCGCTGGCTGCCCTAATGAAGAAACGGTTTCAGTCTATCCTGTCCTTGCTGGCGTCCTTCCGGATGACGGTACTCTTGCTGATGATATATGCAACCGTGCTGGGAATTGCCTCTTTCGTAGGGAAATACAAGGGAGACGAGACTGCTAATTCCATTTATTTCCACCCTCTCGTGGGCATCCTGTGGGGCACGATGATAGTCAACTGGCTATTACTCGTGGGAAAAAGAAAAGATTCAATCAGGAAAAAATTCGCATACTACCTACTTCACGCAGCTTTCTTGTTCATCATCGCGGGGGCATTCATCAGCCATTTCTTTGGCACCGAGGGAGTACTTCACCTTAGGGAGGGCGAACAGACGAACGAGATGATTGTCCACGGCAAGGAAACGGTGACACTACCCTTCCGCGTGCAGCTAGATGATTTCCAAATCACTCGCTATTCTGGTTCCAACAGCCCACGTTCCTACAGCAGTACCCTGACAATCTACGGACAAGGAGGGCCAACCAGTATGGAGGTGGCGATGAACCATGTCATCAACATACAGGGACATCGACTTTTCCAGACATCCTACGACGAGGACGAAGCCGGTACATTCATTACCGTTAGTCACGATCCAGCAGGGATGCGCGTCACCTATCTCGGATATGCCCTACTATTGTTAGGAATCTTACTGCTCCCCTTTCAGAAAACATCTCGGCTGCACAACCTAATGAGGGAACTCAAATTATGGCTCATACTCCCATTTTTTCCTCTCGCCTCCGCCCAAGCCCAAACAGGCTGGGATGAGATTCTGGTACAAAATCCGAACGGAAGAGTGGAACCAATGGATTCTTATTGTCGAAGTCTTGTCAGAAAAATCCACCACAAGGAGAGCATAAGCGGTATAGATGCTATAGAATTTGTACTGGGGTTGATGAGCAATCCCTCATACTGGAACAGTCAACCCATAATCTATCAGAAGGATCGTGAGATACAAAAACGATTTGGCAAAGACGGAAATTACTTATCTTTCAATGACCTACTCGATACGGAAGGGCACTATGTTCTAGCAGAAGAAATATCAACCATTTACGGCATCCCCAACAACCAACAGGACAAAGGGCAGAAAGCCTTGCTGAAACTGGACGAAAAGATGAACATACTTCTCTCCATCGAACAAGGACAAATGCTCCCTATCTTCCCATTGCCGACCGATTCTACACAGAAATGGTACTCGCCCGGGGACGACCTGTCAAACTTTCAAGGCGAGGATTCGCTATTTGCCAGTCATATTATGCCTTGGTACTTTACGGAACCGAGTCAGGACATCGTGCACATGATCCACATCTACCAGCAGAAAAAAAGTGCTTGTCCGTTACGCCCACCCCTTCAGATCAAGCTGGAACTTCTGTACAACAGAATCAGACCCTTTTTCTGCACGGCCTTGATGAATCTCTCGTGTGGCTTGCTTCTTATATTATTCCTGATTCTGAGGCTGACGAACGGAACCTCACGCATCTGTCAACAGGCATGCCGCCTGCTGATCACACTCATCCTCCTCTCCTTTGCAATTCACACAGCCGGTTTAACGGTACGCTGGTACGTAGGCGGACAAGCACCATGGAGTAATGCCTATGAATCCATGGTATATGCAGCCTGGTGCACCCTAGCATCCAGCTTCCCTTTCGTCCGTCATTCACGCATCACATTGGCCGTAGCAGCCTTTTTCTCCGGCATACTGCTGCTGGTAAGTAACATGAACTGGATGGACCCTGTCATCACGCCACTGGTACCCGTATTACAGTCCCGCTGGCTCATGATTCACGTGGCCGTCATCATGTGCGGCTATGGATTCCTTGCCATCGGGTTCCTCCTCGGACTGACCAATCTCATACTCATGACACTCCCCCGCCGTCCGGAAACCGTTGAAAAACTCATCCGGGAAACAGCTGCAATCAACGGGATTACCCTCCTACTGGGTCTATGTCTGACGACCGCTGGCACTTTCCTGGGAGCCGTGTGGGCCAATGAAGCCTGGGGACGCTATTGGGGATGGGATCCAAAAGAGACATGGGCACTTATCACGATTATCGTATATGCAGCTATCACCCACGCACACTTCCTCCCACGTTTCAACACCCCATACGCCCTCAGTACAATGTCGGTAATGGGATTCAGCACCGTACTGATGACATATCTCGGTGTCAACTGTTTTTTCAGTGGTATGCATTCCTACGGAAGCAACAATGCTCCCACACAGATATATGGCATCGCCATTCTTTACTTGGCCCTACTGGCCCTCTGCGTCGCAGCCTATCGCCGCAACAAGTGTATATAAGCCAAGAATCAAAAGTCTAGCGGATTATACCGACTTTTGACTTTCGACTCTCGACAATTCATTACAAATAAAAATCTCGGAGGATTACCGATGGAAATCAGAACGCCAACTTCAGCACTTCCATGATGTCCTCGCGACTGACAGGAGGATTGCATTTCAGCATGCCATCGCTACCAAAGCTTACTTTGACAACACCGTCCACAATGGCCTGAAGGTCGTTTTCCGTGATATTCTCCTCACGAAGGGTCAAGGGCACCTTGATATCGCTTAAAAAAGCACGGAAGCGGGCAATACCCTCCAGTATGACTTCTTCCTGTGTTTTGCCTTCCACGCTCACTTGCATAACATTTCTTGCAAAACGGAAATACTGTGCCGGTCTACGCGAGTACATATACTGCATCCATGCGGGCATCAAGATAGCGAGAGAGGCTCCATGTTGCACTCTGTGGCGAGAGGTAAGCACGTGCCCAACCTGATGGATAGGTGTCCATGCATCGCCGGGAGAAGCCCAGCCATTGATGCCGCAGGTGGCAGCCCATTGCAGATGGGCGCGTGCCGATATGTCGGCAGGATTATCCAGGACTTTGCCCACATTGTCAATGACAGTTCGCATCACACCCTCCTGGAAGTAATGTTGTACATCGCTATCTTCCTCGCCGTTAAGGTAGATTTCAAGCACATGTGAGATAGTGTCAGCAGCTGCACAGGCCGTCTGAAGAGGTGGCAAGGTGAGCGTCAGTTCGGGGTCGATGATGGATGTCTTTGGATAGAGACATGGGCTCCAGATATAAGATTTCTCCTTAAGTTCGCAGTTGCTGACCACAGCACAATTGTTCATCTCGCTTCCTGTAGCAGGCAAAGTGGGTATCATCAACGTGGGCAGGGAGGTTGTGGGCGGAACGGCCTGCACATTGTCGTGACGGCTGAATACCATGTTCCATAAATCACCCTCGTAGTGAATGCCAGCAGCTATTGCCTTAGCTGCATCCATGGCGCTACCGCCACCTACGCCGATTACGAGGTTCACTTGGTTGGAGCGACAGAAATCAACACCACGCTTTACCGTCTTTATTTCTGGATTCTGCTCCACCTCATAGAAGGGAAACACTTCCATGCCGTCCTGACGCAACATCCCCTCAATCTTGTCCATAAGAGGCTGCAGGAACGCCAGTTCCTTGTAGGAAACGACACATGCCCTGCTTCCTAATTTCTTGGCTTCCACGGCAACTTTCTTCAGTTCACCTGCACCGAAAAGGATCCGAACAGGATTGTAATATTCAAAACTATTCATAACACTTGTGTTTTTTTATGGTTTGTTTATATTTGCTATGTTGTCTCGCAAAGCCTCGAATCGTTGCTGGGCATCTGCGTACACATCTCGATATTCCTCTCTTGGCTGATAGGTGTATTCCGTTTGATGCAACCGGTCTATCTGACCATAGCCCAGCCACAAGCCTATGCCGTTCAGAGCAAGGGCTGCAGCACCTAGGCTAGCTGCCTCTTGATCGATATTGGTTTTTTCTACCGACAAGCCGTAAATGTCGGCAAAAATCTGCATCCATGTGGGACTCTTTGCACCACCACCCACAATCAGCATACGCTCCATGTCGCGGTTGTAGCGACGCAACAAATCGAGAGCGATGCGCAGGTTCATGGCGATACCCTCACGGGTAGCACGCAGCAAGTCGCCGCGCGTATGTTCCAATTTCAGATTCGTAAAAGCCCCAGACATATCGGGCGTCGGTTCCATCATGGAGCCACCTGCCATGCTCGGGTTGAACAGGACACCGTTGGCTCCGGGAGCAGACGACGACACCAGTCGGTCTATCTCAAGATACGAATCGAGCTTCCCCTCCTTCTCTTTCTCTAGCAAGTCGGCACACAGCATCTTTCGTACCCATTGGAAACTGGTGCCAGCCGAGAAAATGCACAAAGCAGAAGCATACATCCCCGGCAATACATGGGCAAACACATAGGGTTTGTATTGGAAATCAAGTACCGGCGAACCAGACACCAAAGCAATCCATGCCGAGGAGCCAAGCGAGGTATATACCCTTCCATCTGTTATTCCTTTGGCTCCCAAGGCCATGCAGGAATTGTCCACGCCACCGCATATCACCTTCACTCCCACGGGAAGACCTGTTTCAGTGGCAGCCTGTGGCGTTATGTCACCCACAATGCCGTCCGATGGAATCAGTTTTGGGAAAAAGCTATACGGCACGCCAGCAGCCTCTATGTAATCCTCACGGTACTTCCAAGTGTGTAGGGAAAAGGCTCCGCATCCCGATGCATACGAATAATCCGTACACAGACATCCCGTAAGACGATAGTTGCAATAGTCCTTAGTACCTATCACTTTGTCTATCAATCTATACATCTCCGGCTCATGCTGCCGATACCATGCTATCTTGAACAGAGGGTAGCACGCTGCAGGGAAGCCATTACCCGTTTCCTCGTACCACGCACGGTAATCCACCTTGCGGAAGAAGGCTTCAGTTTCCTCCCGTGCACGTGTATCAGACCAGATGGGAGTCCTCTGCCTGAGTAAACTGCCATCGGCACCAATGGGCACCACGCCTAGGCTGTGACCCGAGATAGCCACGGCACGTACAACTCCGGCTTCCACTCCCTCCGACTGCAGCAGACAATGCGTAGATTCAACCAGGGCATGCCACCAATCTTCGGGAGCCTGTTCCTGTATGCCGCCCGTCTCGTAGTAAGTATCGTAGGCAACAAAGGTAGAGCTTACCACCTTCCCTTCCACGGATACGGCAGACGACTTTATGCCACCCGTACCCAAGTCGTATGCGATAACCAGATCATTCATCCTGTTCCCTGTCTATGCACTCCTGCATGATCTGCAGGGCTGATTTATAACCAATGCCGAAGCGCGACACACCAGCGTCATACATCGCCTCCAGAGTTGCCAGCGAACGGACACCTCCAGCCACTTTCAGCCTGATACGGTCGCCCACCGTACGTCGGATGATCTCCACGTGGTGCATGTCGGTAGCACCCGCCCATCCTGTACCGGTCTTCACGAAGTCCGCGCCTCCCTCCAGCACCAGGGCTGCAGCCTTGGCTACCTCCTCGTCCGTAAGCAGAGCCACCTCGATGATTACCTTCAGCGGAAGCGGACTCACCGCAGCCTTGATGCATCGGATTTCCTCCACCACATCATTGTAGAGTCCCGATTTCAGTTTGCCGATGTTCATCACCATGTCGATCTCATTGCAGCCACGTTCCTTCAGGTCATTGGCCTGCCATACCTTGCTTTCCGTGGTGTCTCCCCCTGAGGGGAAGCCCACGATACCACCTATCCCCACGTCCTTCATTCCCTGGAGACCCTCAAAGACGTACGGCAACATTGACGGCATGGAGAAGACACAAATGAAATGATGCTTTTTGGCAGCCTCCACTATCTGATTTACTTCCGCCAATGTAGATTCTGCACGAACTGCGCTGATGTCTATCATCCTTGCCAGTTCCAGTGATTTCAGTTTAGCCATATTTTTCCTTTTTTATATACATTTATTTGTACAAAAGTACTATTAAACAAGCGAAAAAACAAGCATTCACCTGTTTTTTCCATGCATTTGTTCCTGTATGATTCCTTTCAGCACGTCAGGATCATTGGTGGTAATAAGGTCTATACCGGGATTGTTTACATGATTGCGCAGGTTCTCCTCGCCATCAACAGTCCATACGTTAACTTCTAGTCCCAGTTGACTTGCCTCCTTCAGCCATTCCGGATGCTGTCTGAAAACGTTCTCATTGTAGTCTATACCGCTGATGCCCATTTCAGACACCTGTTTTGGGGAAAGGTCACCAGTCAAATAGGCAATTTTCGCTTCCGGTACTGATTGGTGTAACCGTTCGCACACACGTCGACTGAACGAGATATACTCCACCTGGGATTCCAAACCGAGTTGGTGCACCAGGCGGACGGTGACATCCGCAACATTGTCATTACGTTCCGCCGTGCTGTGTTCCTTGATTTCCAGGATGAGCTGTGTATCGGGCAATGATTTCCCTAATTGAAGATATTGCTGGAGAGTAGGAAGAAACTCACCGTTCTTCATCTGATAAAACTGAAGATCGGAATAGGTGCAATCCTCAATCCGCTTGCCGTCCAACTGCGCATCGTGAAAAACCACGGGGATACCGTCAGCCGTTAGCCATACATCGAACTCGGAACCGTAGCATCCCAATTCATCAGCTCGCAGGAGCGACGTCAGAGTATTCTGCCAACTGCCTTCGGTGCGCCAGTATCCACGGTGAGCCACCATCTTAGGCTGTGCCATGGTGGAAAGAAAGGACAAGGAAAAAAATTGAATGAAAATAAATAAACGTTTTACTCTCCGTTCCATTTTTTTACCAACCAGCATACTGTTCATTTTAATTATTAAAAGTACTATTTTCGTAATGTTCACCGAGGACAAATTTACAGAAATTTTCTTTATGGCGTATGAATTCTGCATAGTTTTTAATCGTATGAAGGCAAAATATGCAATACTTGTTGTACATTTGCATCGGAATATAGATTTTTTTCAAAAGGAAGACAAATGAAAAAAGCAATAATTGTAGGCGCAACAAGTGGCATAGGCCGTGAAGTTGCCAAAATACTGATAGAGAAAGGATGGACCATTGGACTCTGTGGCAGAAGAACTGAATTGTTGGAACAATTAAAGGCTGGCAACCCGGAAATAGTACATATACAAACGTTAGATATCACACAAGAAGACGCCCCCGAGCGACTCTTGGAACTCATTGACCAGATGAATGGCATAAATCTCTATCTTCATGTATCAGGCATCGGATATCAGAACAAAGAACTCGACATCAACAAGGAACTACGAACGGTAGAAACCAACACAAAAGGGTTTACCCGAATGATGTGTACCATTTTCCATTATTTCGAAAATCACCCAGAGAGACAAGGACACATCGCATGCATAAGTAGTATTGCCGGTACGAAAGGACTTGGTGTTGCCCCCTCCTATTCCGCCACCAAAAGTTTCTGCAATACCTATATGGAAGCGTTGGAACAGTTGGCCACCTTGAAGAGACTATCAATTACGTTTACCGATATCCGACCAGGATTTGTAGACACCGACCTGTTGAAGGGCGACTATCAATATCCCTTGATGATGCAACCGAGTAAAGTGGCAAAAGCCATTGTCATTGGCATTGAGCAGAAGAAACGCGCCATTACCATTGACTGGCGATACAAATTAATTGTATTCTTTTGGAGATTAATACCAAAAGGACTATGGGTTAAACTAAGAATACAATAGTGACAAGATGAAAAAAATACTTTTTCTTCATGGATTCTTTGCCAGTGGACAATGTCCAATGGCAAATGCCCTCCAAGAGGCATTTCGGGGACAGGCAGAGGTCCTCACTCCCGATTTGCCAACGAACCCAGATGAAGCCATAAAAGAAATCAGACACATTATCGACCAGGAACGTCCCAACCTTATGATTGGCAATAGTTGTGGAGCCTTCTACGCTCAAATACTCTCTCCCATCACGGGCATTCCCTCGCTTCTTGGCAATCCCCACTTCCGTATGTCCCAATTCCTGCAGGAAAGAATCGGACAGCACCAGTACAAATATCCCAGGTACGATGGTAATCAGCTATTCACTATCACCGAAGAACTGATACAGATGTTTGCACGTATTGAAGAATACCAGTTCAGCTTTTGCAACCCTTTTTATGAAGAGAAAGTATGGGGACTCTTTGGAGAACAAGACACATTAGCCCATTTCCAAGATGAGTTTCACAGGCATTACACACATTCTCATACGTTCCCTGGTGCCCATACCCCCACACCCGAACAGGTTAACACCTACTATGTACCCCTCGCCAGACAGCTTATGGACACCTGCCAACCACCGACCGATGGAATCCGATATTTCCGCCATTTCAAGGGTGGACTTTATCGTTATGTACGTACAGCCTTCGATAGCGAAACCACGGAACGAATGGTCATATACCAAGCCCTCTATGGAGAGCATGCCTATTGGGTGCGGCCAGAGAAAATGTTCTTTGAAAAAATCACAAGAAACGGAAAGACATTCAATCGTTTTACAGAAATTGACCTATACGAATCGGAGAATCTAAAAAACCAAATTTTCTAGGAAATTAAAAAACAACACGAATATGCCATACCATCTATTTTGTGATGATAAAGGTGTATTTTCCGGAAGGGAACAGATAAAGCAATCCATCGGTCGATTCCAGGGTTGGAATATCGGACGACAGGGGTTTTCCGTTGACTAGGATACGTTGATTTTCGGAAACGTTGGGGAAGAATACCTGCCCCCTACTGCATGGGGGAATAGCAATGTCCCAATGAAGAGATTCACCTTCGTGATGCCAATTGCTGGCAACTGTACCATAGGCTGTTTCCAATGTACCCCTCGCCCACTCCATCTCGTTTGTGACGGTCGGACGGAAAAGGATCTGGCGGAAACCAGGAGCCTCTTCTACAGGTCGGATACCGAGGACGTCTTCGTAGAACCAGATATCGTAACCGCCTTGCATCGGATGACAATGTGAGGAGACAATATCCTTGGCGTGGGTGGCATCAAGAGGTATTTCCTCCCACAAAGTCGTAACATGAAGGCTGTCGAGCATCACGCCCCAACTATTGGGGCCTTTTTTGGTGAAGAGGGCAAAGACGTCAGAGGACATTCCCTGACGGCATAACTGCTCGCCAAAGCGACTAAGGCCGAATATGCCCATGCCGAGAAAATGCAAAGGATTATTCTGGACATCAAGTATGAAATCCTCGGCGACAAGCCTCTCCATGCCTTCGGGCGCCAAACCAAGTTCCAAAGCCATGGCATCGGCTGTCTGACTGCCGAAAGAATGTTTCTCGGGATTGTAGAATCTCTCTTGCATAGCCAGACGGGTGGATTCGACTCGTTTCTGAAACCATGCGGCTTCTGTTTCTTTGCCTAAAAGATGGGCGACACGTTGCATAATACTGAGGTCAAGAAGATGGAAGGCAGTCGAAGAAAACTCAACCTTAGTAACATTGTGGAAACGACCGCTATAGGGAGGGCACCAATCACCCAATCCATAATAAACGATATCCTCGACGGCAATGCTATCGATATGATGTACCCAAAGATTCATCATGTCGTAGTAACGTTCCAAAATACCTCGATTACCATAATATAGGTAAAGGTGCCAGGGCAATTGTACGACAGCCGTACCCCAATCGGGTGATGCAACGCCACAGAGTCGCTTTCCAGGAGCTATCATGAAGGGTATTCCGGGTTGCTTGTCTGCATAATAGAATTGGGTGTTATAAAGCTTTTGATGAAGTGTGTTGGGAAGGAAGACGTCGCTTGTCGTACGAATGTCATCAAGGTACTTCATCCAGAAATTGTTCATCTGGAAATTCATATTGGCGGCTCGGTCGTAAGCATGTGTATCACCTAACCATCCGCATTTCTCACGCTGGTTGCAATCGACCGGCAAACCGACGAAACCGTTCAGGAAGGTCTGAGTCGCTATGCGATGGAGCCCTTCCAGTTGTTCATCAGAACATTCAAACGTGCCTCGTTGTCTGACATCGGTATGGACGGGTACAACAGAAAGCCATGTGGTATCGGGAATGGCATCCGTGCCTTCAACTTGCAATTCAATATATTGGAAGCCATGATAGGTAAAGGTGGGCGACCATGTTTCCATTCCGTTACCGCTGCATATATATGCATCTTCCTGATAACCGACAAACTGCGGTCCAGCGGAACGGTAGTCAAGACTGCCATCATCATACATTGTCTCGGACCCCCTTGTAACCAAACGGGTACCGGAAGGCAAATTGACATGAAACTTGACATTGGCTGTTCGGTTGACACCAAAATCGTAGATCCAACAGTTGTCTGCCTGTGGTGATTTCCACATCCGGACGGGATTTACCTCGCCCAACTGACGCATAGGAGGTATTTCCTGTACCTCCATCCGTTGCGGAATGACACCCTCGGCCAACAAGCAGGGCTTCCAATCCGTATCATCGAAACCGGAAGAACTCCAACCGGTGATAGACTTTCGTGCATCATATTCCTCACCCTGATAGATATTGGTACGCTGGATGGGGCCTTCCGTCCATCGCCAAGACTCATCGGTGCCGATTACCTCTTGCCGTCCGTCCTTGTATTCAATATTCATCTGGCAACGAAGGATGGGATTACCATAGGAAAATCCACCTGGAATCCATACGGCATCCTGGGTGTACCAACCCTTGCCCATCATTACACCCAGACAATTCCTTCCGTCCTTGGACAGCATTTGCGTCACGTCGAAAGCGCTGTAAAGGGCTCGCTTGTCGTAATCGGTCTGTGCAGGATCAAGCACACGGGTGGAATCCACGGCCTGACCGTTGAAGTAGAGCTGGCTGCATCCCAATCCACACAAATAGACAACGGCTCTACGAACTGAAGAACGTTGCAGATGCACTTCCTTGCGGATATAGGGAAGTGGGGCATCACCAGGCTGACCGGTGGCTATCCACTTTGCTTGCCAAGCATCATTGATGGCCATGCCAAAAGTAGCAGGCTTGCTCCATGCCGATGGTTTGCCATTGGCATCCCACACGCGGACTTTCCATGTATACGACTTGCCTTGTTGAAAGGTAAAAGGAAGTGTTACATCGGATTGTGCATCGCTTTCGACACGACCTGTTTCGAAAACCGGCTTCTTATCACAAAAGACCTGTATGGTGTAGGCCGACTGGTAAACATTGGGGGCATCTGAAATCAACTGCCACCCAAGACGTACATTGTTCACACACAAGGGATTTTCCATCTCCTGGCACGTGAGGTTACCGACACGAAAGGAGGTTCGTGCCAAGGTGTGAACGGCAAGAAGGAATATAATTATCAGAGATGCATTACGCTTGAACAAGGATGAAACAGGTTTCTTCATACAAATAATTTCTCAAATTGTTTTCTCATCGTCATAGTTGGCTTTTATGACACCATATTAATATGGCTATGTAAAAGTGCCAAGCCCCAACTTTTTGCAAATTTAGTAATTTATTATCGTAGTTCGTTGCATTCTCCGTGTTATTTTTGTACTTTTGCATCAAAACAGATAATATGGATATGAAAAATCAATCATCATCAACCATGACTCAATACAGATGGGTCATTTGTTCTATGCTTTTCCTGGCAACAACCATCAACTACATGGATCGTCAGGTACTGTCTCTCACCTGGAAGGACTTCATTGCCCCGGAATTTCACTGGACAAATACGGATTACGGCAACATCGCAGCCACCTTTGCCTTGGTCTATGCCATTGCCAACCTGTTCAGCGGTCGGTTCATGGATTGGATAGGTACCAAGAAGGGCTATCTGTGGGCCATTGCTATCTGGTCGCTGGGCGCATGTATTCATGCTGCCTGCGGATGGGCAACGATGATGACGCTGAACCTGGGAGGAACAGAAGAACTGTTCAAGGCAACCGGTACGCTGGCATTGTCCATCTCTACGATAAGTGCCTATTTCTTCATTGCTTCACGCGTTATCCTGGCCATCGGTGAGTCAGGCAATTTCCCTGCAGCCATCAAGGTTACGGCTGAATATTTCCCCAAGAAGGACAGAGCTTTTGCCACTTCCATCTTCAACAGCGGTTCTACTATCGGAGCCTTGGTTGCTCCCTTGAGCATACCATTGATAGCCAGATACTTCAAAAATATCGGCATAGGGAACGGATGGGAAATGGCATTCATCATCATCGGTGCCTTGGGCTTTATCTGGATTGGATTCTGGATGTTCATTTACCAAAAGCCGGAAGAATGCAAGCACATAAACCAAGAGGAACTGGACTATATCCGCCAGGATGACCAAACAGAAGATGCCACAAACGAAAAAACGGCTAACGAAGAGAAAGCGATTCCTTTCAAACGCTTTCTGACCTTCCCGCAGACATGGGGCATTTTCCTGGCCAAACTGGTGACGGATGGTGTTTGGTGGTTTTTCCTGTTCTGGACACCCGCCTACATCTCGGATGTCTATGGTCTGCCCAGCGACAACCCCACGGCCATCATGCTCATCTTCGTCCTCTATGCCATCACGATGTTGTCTATCTATGGCGGAAAGTTACCGACCATCATCATCAACAGGACAGGACAGAATCCGTACGATGCCCGACTGAAAGCAATGTTTATCTTTGCCTTGTTCCCTCTGCTGACGCTCTTTGCTCAGCCATTGGGAACCTATAGTTACTGGTTCCCTGTTATCCTGATTGGTCTGGCAGGTGCTGCTCATCAATCCTGGTCGGCTAACCTGTTCTCTGTGGCAAGCGACCTGTTCCCCAAGAAGGCTATCGGTACGATGACTGGTATCAACGGTATGGCCGGTGGCATCGGTTCCTTTGCCATCAACAAGATTTCTGGTCAGTTGTTCGACTATGCCGACCAGACACAGATGACATTCCTGGGATTCCAGGGAAAACCGGCTGGTTACTTCATTATATTCTGCTACTGTGCCGTGGCATACATCATCGGCTGGACGGTTCTGAAAGTGCTGGTTCCAAGATATAAAATGGTTAAAGAATAAAACGATATGGAAAAAACGTGGCGTTGGTTCGGACGGAAGGACAAGATAACCCTGTCCATGCTGAGACAAATAGGAGTTGAGGGTATCGTAACCGCTCTGCACGATATTCCCAATGGAGAAATATGGCCTTTAGAGGCTATTCTGGACATGAAATCATACATCGAGAGCTTCGGCCTGAGATGGAGTGTGGTAGAGAGTCTTCCCGTGTGCGAAAGCATCAAGTATGGAGGGCCTGACAGGGATGAATTGATAGAGAATTACAAAGTAAGTCTGGCAAACCTCGGCAAAGCAGGGATTCATACCATCTGTTACAACTTCATGCCGGTGCTGGATTGGGCACGTACAGATCTGGAAAATCCGAATCCGGACGGAACCTCTTCCCTCTTCTTCAACCATGCAGAATTTGCCTATTTCGACTGTAAGATACTGAAACGCGAGGGAGCTGAAAAGGACTACTCTGCCGAGACCATGCAGCAGGTGGAAGAAATGGTAAAACACTTTACGCCAGCCGATGAACACCGATTAGTGGATAATATCATCGTCAGGACACAGGGATTCGTGAACGGCAACATCAAGGAGGAGGACGAGAAACCAGTTGAAATCTTTCGCTCGTTGCTGGATTTATACAAAGGCATCACACGCAACAAATTACGCGAGAACATGAAATATTTCCTGGAGGCCATCATGCCGGTATGCGACGAGTTTGATATGCGTATGTGCGTACATCCGGATGATCCTCCCCTTCAGATTCTGGGTTTGCCACGAATCGTGACGTGTGACGAAGATATCGAATGGTTCCTGAATGCCGTCCCCAACCCACACAACGGGCTGACCTTCTGTGCCGGTTCCCTGAGTAGCGGTTTGCACAACGATGTACCGGCCCTGGCCAAGAAATATGCAAGCAGAACATGGTTCGTGCACCTGAGAAGTACCAATGTTTTCCCGAATGGCGATTTCAAGGAAGCAAGTCATCTGGCAGGCAGAGCACACATCATCGAGCTGGTACGTATCTTCCAACGGGTAAATCCCGAACTGCCAATGCGTGTGGATCATGCGCCACTGATGCTGGGAGACGAGAAAATGGGCTATAATGCAGGATACAGTTTCCATGGCAGAATGTTGGCCTTGGGACAAGTGGAAGGCGTGATGGCCGTGGTAAACGATGAGTTGAAGAAAGAACAAGAAAAGATTTGAAAAACAAAACAATTATGAAACATGTCGTAACACTCTGCCTACTTTTCGTTACCCTATGTGTAACAGCTCAGCAGAAAAAAGAACTTGACCCTTGTGAAATAGGAGCCAAGGTAACGGACCTTACGATGAACGACCTGCAAGGGAAAGAGGTCAACCTGAAGGATTTCGTAGGTCACGGGAAATATGTGCTCGTAGATTTCTGGGCCAGCTGGTGCGGTCCCTGCAGAGCAGAACTGCCCAACGTAAAAGCCATCTACGACAAATACAAAGACAAGAAATTCGACATTGTTGGGGTATCCCTTGATGTAAAGCAAGAAAACTGGGAGAATGCCGTAAAGACGTTGGAACTGCCCTGGCACCACATGAGTGACCTGAAGGGATGGGATAGCCAAGCTGCAGAGAAATATCACGTCAACGCCATCCCCTTCACCATCCTCTTTAACCCGAAAGGCAAGATTATAGCCACCGATCTAAGAGGTAAAGCTTTAGCCGATAAGATGAAGGAAATAATGGGGTTCTGACACCCCATGACTTCGTAGAAACAAATTGCACAGCGAGAGTTCTTCTATCGGCTTACCATTGCCGACTGCCGACTCTTATCTGCTGACACAAAATATCAGTTCAACAATTCAATGAGGTCGAAATACATCAATCGTGTATTGAGTGGTCTATCCGGCTTCAAGTCACGGAACTCACGTTCTTGCTCTTCTGAGCTGAAGAGAAACTTAAAACCATTATGCTCATAGAATAAGAGGCATAGTGCTTTTCGCGAGGAATGGCTCCCTCAACCTTTTTCTTTCGTGAACCTGGAATTTTCTTGATACTATCATTGGCAAGAGTAAAGGCACATACTACCTCGTTGGGATTCTCGTCAGATGTGAAACAATAGTTTTTGCAAAGCAACTGACCAGCTTGCAGAAAAGCATCTTCATGGAAGAACTCATCAAGGTCAAAGTCACCACAAACGAATTTAGCCCCACCAGCCTCAAGCGATGGGGTAAAGATGCGGAAGGTGCATTTGTCTGAAAGATAAGACATTGTATTATATTAGATGAACTTTGCTTTTGCCAATATCTTTCTTGCTGTTTCAATAGACTTTGTGAAATCTACCGAACCTCTTCGGCTCTCACTTTCCTTCATTTGCTGTTCGAATCGGTCTGATGCTGCACCTTTAAGTACAGGAACTGATGCTATTGCTATTGCCATAATTGTATAATAATGAGCGATTAGTGCTTTTCTGGATGCAAAGGTAATAAATTATTCTCTATTTCAGACAATTAATTCACGCAAAATGCTATTTATATTGATTTTTAATTGTTTTCGATGCTAATAAACACAATGACAGTATGGTTACCCTATACTCTAGGCAGAATACAAGAGTAAAAAAAAAAAAATTTTTAAGTTCGTGACATTTAATCGCACTGTGCGTGGATTTCCATCGAAGTTTCCGTGTGTTTCCATCGAAGTTTTCGTGCAATATTATCGAAGTTTCCGTGTGTTTCTATCGAAGTTTTTGTGCGCTGACTTCGAAGTGTGAATAATTTTGTGGTACAGTATCACTACCCGTTTCTTTGTTTGAAATGTCTGTTGTTTGTTTTCTTTGATTTCTTTGATGATTATCCGCAACCATCCGACAGGTTTCTATTGTAGATGCGATGCTCAAAATCCGATGTGCAGGCGACGGAAGCTATCATAAGCCTGTCAAACAACTTGTCTCCAAAGTACCTGCGATTGAACTTGTAACAGAACTCATTGAGGTACTCTTGCAGGAACTCCGGCTTGATACCGTGGTGTATGTTCTTCATCAACGACTTTGAGTTGCTGATTGCGATGTGAACCCACGGGAGTA
>JAZLIY010000080.1:0-4834 GCA_045617645.1 Bacteroidaceae bacterium
GAAGTGCTGTTATCTGGACATTCTCGAAAACTGGACCCAGATGGAAGTCAACGGCAATGACACCACCTACACGTTCAAGAGCCTGAGGCCGGACGACACATTGCCGAATGTGTATTACTGGGGAGTGGGCAGTGCAGAGGAAGCAAAGGAATTCTTCGAGATGTATTTCGGAGGCGACGAGATGTTGCGTGAGTCCAAGGCTGACGGCACCGATGTCAACTTGGGTGAATACGGCCAGATTCGCTATACTCCGGGCGGCGATGACCCCCGTGCTTTCGCCACCGTCAGGGTGCAGCTGAAGAAGGTGCCCCAAGCCGCCACCTTGTATCTTGTGCCACAGGAGTCCATGAATGCCGGAAACGACTCAGACTCACCTTTCTCCAAGGGTGACATCGTCAAGGTCAAAAAGGACGGTGTCGTGAAATATTATATATGTACAGTAGAATATCAGGGCTCCACTGAAAGTGGTTGGGGCTGCTTGATGAGGTTCAGAGACAAAGATGAGTTGGCATACCACTTTGGAGTGGTGGAAGATCACTTTAAGAGTTGGGTAGTTCCATTTGACGTGTATAACGGTGCCTTTAACGTTGCAGACAATAGAGCCGTTGATGGTTTTATCGATTTAATGAACAATGAGGATAGGAAATCCCGCAGAGATGCCATGTGGAAGGGTTTTGAAGAGAACAAAGACAAATTTGGCGTTGCTAACAGAGAAGCTGTGGAACATGCGATGAACTACTGCGAATGGGACGGACATTCCTATTTTATCAGTCAAAGCTACGATGATGACTTTTGCTGGAAATGCTGGAGATACCCTAAACGGTTGACGCTTCGGTATTTCTACATATATCACAACAAGGTGGTAAAAACGTCGGTTTATATGTCTCATGAATGGGTTAGTAGTAGTTTCCTGCCAGATGTTAATGTTTTTTACAATAAAGGTCAGACGGACATGATACGTTTCAATAAAGACCTGTCGGGGTATTATATACACAGGGGCATTGGTAATTACAGAGTCACCGCTGACGAAGAAATTCGAAAAGTCTGGCCGCCAGAAGGCCGGTAGCCTATATATGTGTGTGAGAACTGAAAGTTGAAACATCAATGAATAAGAACGCAATAGCAGTGTTAAGGTGTACTTTTCTGTGGGTTCTGGCGCTGACTTTTCTGATGGCATGTACTGACCAGGATATGGACTACATGACGGTCGGATTGGCGAATAGCGAAGATGGCCAAACCCAGCCTTCACAGTATGACAGTCTGAAGTCGGTGTTCCTCTACAATCATGGTGTGGGGTATGGTTACAACGCTATGTCCGGTGATTTCTGCGACATTGAAGATGTGCGTTGCCAGGTTATCAACCGCCCAATGTTGGAATATTACAACGATGAATCAGACGAGGATATGCTCATTGTGGATTACAAGCATGAGTGGGAAAGCAGCTCTTCCGTAAGTCATTCCTTCGTGGAGTATATTCAGAACACTAATTTCCAGGCAGAAGGCTCGGCGAATATCATGGTCGTGGGCAGTGGCAAAGTCTCTGCCATGGCTCATGTATTCGAGGACGGAACGGTAGATCAGTACATCCTGACGTGTCGCCAGCGAGTGGCTGCGGGAAGCTACAGGCTGAACCTTTCCGCCATAAAAGATGTGGCAAGTAGGCATCCCGACCTGTTGACGGCCAGTTTCCGTGAGGCTGTGGAACATCTGAAAGAATGTGATGACAGCAACTGGGAAGTGCGTGTGGACTCGTTTCTGAATATGTATGGAACGCATGTTATTACCAGTGCCACTCTAGGTGCCGAACTTAAGATAGACGTGCAGATAAAATCCACCGATTACCGTACTATCGAGGAATCAGGGACAAAGATAGAAATGGATATTATCAAACTCCTGGACTACAAGAAGGCAACGGCGGAGCAATATAAGGACTATAAGCATCTGCAGGATTCGAAATGCATTGTGTCCGTCTTGGGCGGCGATGTATCCACTGTGGATCGCCTCATTTCCATGAACCTTTATCAGGCGGGTGTCGTTGATGAGACCAATATCGCCAATTGGCGCAAGTCTGTAGTATTTAGCGAAGGAAACAAAGATGACAACAGCGAACTGATAGACATGGAAGTGGCACCCATTTGGGAACTTATCCCCGACCAAAATGTGGCTGACCTTGTCCGTATCCGTATAGAGGGCAGCGTGGATGCTTTGATTGCCCGGTTTGGCAACAAAAACTTCATCAATGCCCATTTTACCATACCTTCGGGTGACGTTTCCTATTGCAGGGGAGGAGAGCTGACCACCGTTCAAGATCCAGACATCGTGGATGTGGTTTGTGCCGGCCGTCATGTCGCCGCCATTTGTAGGGAATGGGTGCCAACCATCTCCACCTCGCAGAAGGTCAAGGTGGTGTATCCCATCTATGAGGGCCGTATCAAGACGACCAGCGGCATCTGTCGTCATCAAAATGCCACGTATAAGGTAGAATGGACGGGAAAAGAACTGCTGGCCACTGTAATAGAGGACGCTGCGAACAGCGACAGTGACGTGTATCTGCTTGCTGGGATTCCATCGTTTCATGAATACAAGAACATTACTTACCAGAAAGCCGAACTGATGCCGGAGGTGGAAATGTCCAAGCCCATTTTGCCGAACGGAACCTTTGACAAAAGCTGCAGGACTTTCTCTGTCTTCAAGCATTTTGGCAACTTCTACCTGGACAGCACCGACAGCATAGCCGGCATACAGAACTGGACCTATGAGAGGGAACTGCCCGAGGAGGCCGCCCGCTACGGCAACTACATAGACGATACCTACAAGAACCGTATGAGGCGCGATGATGCCTACCTCTATGTCTATAATCCCATTGAAGCCAGCGTGGCGAGGAAAAACAAACGTAAGCTGAAATGGAAGTAAGTGATGATGAAAAAACGGCTCATAATCCGCTAGCCGCCTTCGTTTTGCCGTAAAAGCCTAACCTTAGCGGAACAGCTTAGAGCTTCAAAAGAGTTCTTGTCGTGGCGCAGACGAATCCGCAATGCACAAGCTTCCATCCCAAATTATCTGAACATACTGAACCATTTGAACATTTTTTAACCCCTTTTAACCAACCCAATTTTAACCATTAAATTTTATGAAAAAAAAATTTTTACAAAGTCTGTGCCTATTGCTTGTGGCAATGGGAATGGCCTCATCGTGCAGCGATGAGAACGCCTATCTGAACGTTGACGAAACGGTCTTGAACCAAGGCATCAAATCTGGCATTACGGGTGCCTGTTATGAAGTGAAAGTCTCTTGCAATGGAGACTGGTCTGCCTCGGTCCCCGAGGATGTGAACTGGCTCAGTGCCATCGGCGGTTCGGAGTATGGTGACGGTCGTCTGCTCATAGTCGTGGAGGCCAACAATGATGTCAATCCCGACTTCCGCAGTGCCGATGTCACCGTCAAGTCCGGCGAGTTGACCCAGATTATCCATGTGAAGCAGGACGTACCCGAAGGTGCCGGCAATGCGGAGGGCTCTTTCGCTTCATTCCCTACGGCCAGTTCCTGCTATGCTCTGGGTGCCGGCTATGACTTCAGTTCCAGCTCTTCAAAGCAGCAGGTGATAAACATGGAAATGGTAAAGGCCCTTATTGAACAGGACAAGGAAGGCTATGAAGGCTTCAACGAACTTTTCAATTACTCGAAGTACGAAAACGTCAAGGCCGAGTCGATGATAGTGGACTCCATAGAGACGAAGGTGGACACTCTGGGCGTTCACATCCGCCTAAACATCGGATACAATGCCTTCAAGTTTGAAATAGGCGGCGATATCAGCAGTGGCGAGCAGCGTCATGACTCTACGTTCCACTATCGCACTGCCGCCAAATATGCAAGGGTTTCCGCAGGAACCGACCTGGCCTCTGCCGTAAGCTGGTATAACGAACGCAACAATCCCGAGTACAGTGCGTACAAGAAAAGACTGAGCGGTATTCTGAACAAGGGTGTTCGTGACTATATGGCCAAGATAGAGAATGCGTACGAGACAGGCGACAATGCTTCATTTAACAGCCACGTTGACATGTTGACCAACACATACGGCACCATGGTGCTGACAAGCACGGAGCTTGGAGGCATGGCTTATCTGGATGCTGTCATAGACACAGCCTACACGACCTCTTACCTGAAAGTTGACAACGCACAAGTGACCGCCAAAATTGAATCAGGCCTCTTCAAATTGGAAGCGGGCGCAAGTGTTAACTACACAAAAGAGGCAACGGACATTCTCTCACACAGTTTCTACTCCTACGGCATGATGGGTGGTGACAATCTCCCTAATGTCTTCAATGCATTGACCGCAACAAAACCCAACCCGGAGAAAATCAATGGCGAGCTGAAGAACTGGATGCAAACAATCGATGCAACTCTGAAGTCCGACAAATTTAATTCTGTTGTAGTATCCATGGAGTGTACGCCGATATGGATACTTTTCATGGAAGATGGAAAGCTTATGGCGAAGGTAAAGAGCCGTATCTTGGCCACACATAAGGATGATGTGGAACTGCAGAAATTTAAGTAGGCAGCCTGTCACGGGCCACTGACGTGCGGAACATGTTCCAGGCACGCGGTAGCTTATAACGGTTTATAAAGTGAACATGCCACAATCCCTCATTGGGAGAGTGGCATGTTTCTTGTTTGCCCAGTATGGGCATTCTTTCGTAACCATCCCATTTTCGCCGTATTTTAGGAGTGCTGAGGTATTCGTACCTTTGCACTCCTAAAATCATTTTGTTATGTTCAGTTTAAGTGAAAGCAATGTGTTTATGGTTTGCGGCAGTGCCGTGGACCTGCGTAAGGG
>JAZLIY010000081.1:0-8154 GCA_045617645.1 Bacteroidaceae bacterium
AAGATACGACTTTTCTGCGAAACTCCTGTGTACTACAATTCGCTTTTGAAGGATGTACTTGCTGTAAAACAGATAGTTATGCCTACAACACCCCCTGAAAATTGTTGAAAAATAAATTTAGGGTATCAAACTTGGGTTAAACGTCTGTAACTTTTGTTTCGATCGATGAAAAGTTTGGCATCCGGTTTTCTTGCGTGATACATAAAAAAGTTTTACCTTTGCACAAAAGCTTTTGGAAACAATCGCAAAATGAGTTAAATAATTATGCATTATGAATTATGAATAATAAATTTCTTTTTGTCGCCCTGACCGTATGTGCAGGCGCCAACGCACAAAACCCCATTTCGCCCTATGGCGTGTATATACCCGATCCATCGGCCCGAGTCTTCGACGGCAAGATGTATGTCTATGGTTCTCTGGATGTTTCGACGAATGAATATTGTTCCAAGCGCTACCATGTGCTCGAATCCAGCAACCTGAAGGACTGGACGCTCTACATGGATCGATTCACCAACGAAGAGATGCTCTACGCCCCCGATGCCATCTGTAAGAACGGTACTTACTACCTCTATTACGACACGCCCAGCGGTGCCGAATGGGTAGCTACTGCCAAGTCACCCACGGGGCCCTTTGCCGATGGCGTACAGATAAAGGGAGTCTCCGGTATCGACCCCAATGTCTTTGTTGACGACGATGGTCAGGCGTATTATTTCTGGGGACAGTTCTCAGCCAAGGGAGCCAAGATGAATCCCGATATGAAGACGCTGGATATGAGCACGATGAAGGACGGCATCGTCACCGAGAAAGACCACTATTTCCACGAGGGCGGTTTTGTCTTCAAACGTGGGAAATACTACTATTTCACCTACGCCTCTGTGGCACGTAAGAACCAGGCCACGGGCATAGCCTATGCCATGTCCACCAACCCCCTGGGGCCGTACGAGTACAAGGGCCTCATCATCGACAACAGCGGGTGCGACCCCGATGTGTGGAACAACCACGGTTCGGTCGTGGAGTTCCAGGGCAAGTGGTACGTGCTCTATCATCGTTCCACCCACGGAACCCAGTTCATGCGCAAGGCTTGCATCGAACCGTTGAAGTTTGCCAAGGACGGTTCCATCATAGAGGCGGAGATGACCTCCCAGGGAGCTGCCGGCCCGCTGAAGGCCTCCGAGCCGACCGATGGAGCCCGTGCCTGTCTGATGAACGGTAATGCCCGCATCTGCCTGATGGAGGGCCGCACGAACCGCGAGGTGCTCTCCGGTATTCGCGGTGGCGACTGGGCTGCTTTCAAATACCTGGATTTCGGCGCCAAGGAACCCCGGAAGGCTACCTTCCGTGTCCGCTCGAAGGCTGCTTGTAAGATAGGGGTGGGGTATGACCAGTTCTTCCGTGGTTCCCGCTTCTCGTTGGATGTTCCCGATACCGGCAACGAATGGCGCGAGATCTCGACCGACATTCCCCAGGATGCCTCCGTCTCAGGCGTGCATGCCGTCTTCCTGTTCTTCTTCGGCGATGCCGACAAGGACCTGATGGAACTGGATTGGATGAAGTTCGAGTAGCACCACCCCTCCTGGGGAGCCTGTGACGTTGGCCCTCCCGTCCCAGACGGAGGACAAACGTCTTTTCCCACGGGCTTTCTTGCAGAAATACATGAAGCAAAAAATGCACTAATTTTAAGAAATCACCCCCCCCGTTTGTTAAAAAGTCTTAAAATATCCCTATTCTGTGAAATAAAAACTGCAAGAAATATCCGATAAGTGATAGAATAGTAGTACTTTTGTGCACTTGGAACTCAAGTTAAAACTGTTAAGTAGATAATTGTAATTGAAAAAAGCTAATGAGAATAGAGTCTTTGAGATGTAGGAGAAAGGCTGTCGGCTGGCTGTTGCTGCTGCTGCTTTCTTTGCTTCCAAAGCTTCCGGCCATGGCGCAGGAGGTGACGGATTCCCTGGTTTTGGAGCAGGGACGTCCCCTCATATTCTCTGTCAACAAGGCCGAATTCTCCCAGAAGGATATTGACTGGATTTTGGATACGTTGAAGGTGGAATTGGGGGATTCCACCCTTCGACGCCTTTACGTACGCGCGGGTGCATCCCCCGAGGGGCCGTACGCCACGAACGTGCGCTTGAGCAAGGCGCGTTATAATGCTCTAAATAAATTCTTCCAACAGTATCAAGTACCAGAGAATAAGATTAGCTATGATATCATCCCCGAGGACTATCGTCTGCTCCATGCCATGATGAAGCGCAACCAGGATGCCCAGTTCCCTGTCCTCGACTCCCTGATGACACAGTATGGCGACGATGCCGTCCGTCTGAAGTTGGCCATGCAGCGCTACGATGGCGGCCGTATGTGGCGTCGTCTGCTCAAGGAATATTTCCCCTCCCTGCGTGCCGTTCGCCTGATGCTCTTCAACGAAGTGCCCTTGGTGGAGAAACCCCTCAATGTCGACACCGTCCAGGCTGAACCTGTGGTGGAGATAGCGGAGCCGGAGCCCGCACCTGTTGATACTCCCAAGGTCTATGTGGAGCCGGCACGTGAGCCCATGCTCAGCGTCAAGACGAACCTGCTCTACGATGCCATGTTCATGCCCCATCTGGGTTACTCACCCATCGTGAACATCTGGGCGGAATATTATTTCCACGACAGCCGTTATACCCTGGTCGGCGAGTACGACTTCCCCTGGTGGAGCCGCGACAGCAAGCACCATTACTTCCAGGTACTGAACTGGACACTCGAGGGTCGCCGTTTCTTCCAGAAGGATGCCGTCCGTCAGGGTTGGTTCCTTTCCGTCTATGGTCAGGGCAACTACTGGGACTTCAGCTTCAATGCCGAGGACGCATGGCAGGGCGAAGGTTTCGGAGCCGGAATCGGTGGCGGTTGGGTAAAGCGTCTGGGCCGGGACAGCCGCTGGAAACTGGAATTCTTCCTGAAGGCCGGTGTCTATGTGGCACAGTACGACCCCTATCATGCTGGCGATCCCTTCAAGGGCCGTTACTACTACGACTGGCAGGGCGATGTCGAGGACTTCCAGCGCCGCAACCATCGCTTCACCTGGGTAGGCCCCACTTCTATCGGTATCAACCTGAGCTACGACCTGCTCTATCGCAGAGCCGATGATGGCAAGGTTACATGGCGTAAACTATTTAAGAACAAATGATGAGACACAGAATATCAAATATGATCCTTCTTCCCATGGCAGCAGCCATCTTCCTGCTGACCACGGTCATCAGCTCCTGCGAGCGGAAGCCTCTCTACCTGAGGGCTTCCCTGCCTGCTGATGTGAAGATCTCTGTCTATGATATTCAGCTGGATATGCTCTGGGGATTCGATTGGCGTACTGAGTGGCAGTACGACTGGGACAGCACCAAGTACGGTCCTATCGGCTATACCGTTCCCGAATGGGTGCGTGCCACCATCTACAACCGCGATTACGAGGCTGGCAAGCGTGTGTCTTCCTTTACCCGTAACTTCGACAAGCACGGAGGTCGTGTCTCCCTGACCAGTGCCTCCTGGTACGATATGCTGTTCTACAACAGCGGTACGGAATACATCCTGTTCAACCCGGCAGTTGACTATTCCACTTATTATGCCTCTACCCGTCCCAGCTCGGTAGCCTCCTATTCACGTGCCTTCAGCCGTCAGCTGCCCGACTACAATCAGCCGGACGAACTCCTCGGCTTGCTTATGCCCGAGCTGTACGTTTCCGATGACCCCAACGACTACGAGATTGCCGAGGAGGAAGACGGTACGATCGTGTACCTCTACAAGCTGGATGCCACCATGCGTCCCTACACCTTCATCTATCTGGTACAGGTCATGATGCTCAACAATACCGACTCTGTAGGTCAGCGCGTTGTGGGTTGCGAAGGTATGACGGTGGGTGGTGTATCCCAGGGAACCGACCTGTTCACCCGTTTCAACTTTGCCGACGAGGGTAACATCACCAGCGATGACGTCAAGCCCATCGAGAGAGACCGTTACCTGACCCTGCCCGATGGCACCAAGACCAAGGGCGACATCTTCGCCTGCCGTATGCTCTCATGGGGATTACCCAACATGGCTCCTCTGGTCGTACGTTCCGAGGCCACCCTATACAGTTCCAATGGCAACGAGCTGGGCCTGGGCCTGAAGCTGCGCAACGGTGCCAATTACAATGTTACACGCGATGTGACCGAGCAGATGGAGAAGCACCCCACAGGCGGTGTCATCACCGTAGTCTTCGATTCCAGCGAGATTCCCGATTCCATCTTCCGCCCGAAACCCAATCCCGAGGGCGGTGGCTTCAACGCCACGGTGGAAAACTGGGGCAACGAGTTTAATGCAGAAATAGAAATATAGAATAGCCCCTATAGTTCCTATAGCCTCTATAGCTTCTATAGCCTCTATAAAAAAAAGAAAAAAAATGAAAAAGATTTACCTATTATCCGTAGCGCTGGCGCTGACAGCGAGCTGCAGCAACGAAGTGATTGTTGACAACGGTGCCGTACAGGAGACACCCGTTGCCATCGGCTTCAGCTCCGTTACCGACCAGCTGACGCGTGGTACCACGAAACCCGATGGTACCGACTATTACCTGGAGGATTACCACCAGACGTTTGCCGTCTATGGCACCAAGGTGTCTAAGGTAGATGGCCAGTTGTCTTATGTCTTTGGCGGCGATGCCACTTCGGCTGACGGGAAGCAGGACGGTCTTACCTGCACCTACAGTAGCCTGGCAGATGCTTCTCCCAATGAGTGGACTTACAAGCCCCTGCGCTACTGGGACACACAGGCAGATTACAAGTTCATCGCCTACGCACCGGTTGCCGCTCCCATCCGATATTTCTATGGTACGGCCGGCAACGAAGTAGGTGCCACGGACAACAAGTTCGTATCTACTGCTCCCTACACCATCAAGGGACAGAACCTGCAGCAGGGAGAGAATGCCGCTGCCGAACTGAAGTCGGGCTTTACCGGCGTGGCTCCCAGCACGGACATCGACATCATGGTTTCCGACCTGCAGACGGCTGATGGAGCCACACACAAGACCTCCGATGCTGCGGTGGATCTGGTGTTCCGTCACACGCTGGCCAAGCTGAACGTCAAACTGAACGTAGAGACGGATGCACCCACCACCACCGGAACAGCCGGCTACCGTGTTCAGGTAACGTCCGTAAAGGTGGAGGATCTCCTCAGCACCGGTTCCTACGATACCGATACGTGGACGGTGGATGCCACAACCCCAGCCAAGACGGTCGATTACAGCTTCTCTGCCGAAGCTCCCGGTGTTCAGCTGTACGAGGACGATACCTATTTCATCGAATCGCTGGTCATGCCGCAGGATATTTCTGACGACCAGAAGATAACGCTCCGATACACCATCACCTCTATCGACGAGGAGGGCAACGAGCATACCGAGCCCTACACCTACCGGACAACGCTGGCTGAGGTGTTCAAGATCGATGCCACAACCCCCATCGCCACCGAGTACAACGAGAACAGCAACTATACCGTTGCCTTCCACCTGAACCCGATGAACAACCTCATCAAGTTCGATGCCGGTGTTTATGACTGGGCGAACGAGATTTCCAACCAGATAGACATAGAATAATTCATGATCCCTATAGCCTCTATATTTTCTATAGCCTCTATATAAAAAAAGTAAAAAAAAGTAATAATTAAATTTTTAAACAGTATGAAAAAGTATTTCATTTTCGCAGCTGCAGCTGTTACATTCGCTGCCTGCACAAGTGACACCTTGATCGATGACAGCAAGGTTGCTGACACCAAGGAAGTGGCCATCGGATTCGGAACCGGTATGAACAACATGACTCGTGCTGAGAACTCAAGTGCTGCCATTGGAGCCGCTCTTGAAAACTACCACCCGGCATTCGGCGTATGGGGTTACAAGACCGTAGGTGATGGTGACGAGCAAACAGTGTTCAATGATCAGAAATGTACATGGACAACAATAAGTGTTACGGAACCATTTACAACTACAGGTGACTGGGTTTATTCTCCTATCCGTTACTGGGACAAGACTGCTGAATATGATTTTTATGCTTATGCACCAGCAACTGCAGCTTTTGCAATTAATACTCCGACTTCAGGTTCAGGCTACCCATCTAATCACTATCTCACATTGTCTGAATTCTCTGTAGATGGTAAGTCTCTGGCACAGGATGATGAGCCGACAGGCCAGTATACTGCTGCTGATGCTGCATATGATCTGTTTGCAGATGAAATAGCCAATAACAAAGACTTGATGATTGCTGACGATGTAATTGACGCAAGTTATATTCCACAGCGTGTTCAGCTGAATTTCAACCACATCCTGAGCCGTCTGAACATCAATATCAAGACTAACATTCCTGCGTATGTTGCTGAAAGTGGAACAACACCTGCCTCTGGTGCTACTGTTACGCTGAATAGCATTCAGATTAAGAACATGATCAAAACTGGTGCATTTGATGAGTCAAAGGCGTACAACACTGCATCATCTTCTGCGCTTAGCGATGGTACAGCCGCTCGTTGGACTTTGACTGCTACTGCTAAGTATGATTTTGGCGTAACATTTACTACTACAAGTGGAACCGTTTCAGCAACTTCCGATAACTATGTATCTACAAATGCAGCACCTACTGCCTCTGACATGAATGTCATTCCATATTCCACTTCTACTGCTAATGTAGATAAGTTCTTCTATCAGGGCTTGATTATGCCTCAGACAGTAGAGTGCGAGAATGTTCCTCTGGATGGTACAGCACCTACAGGTGGCTTCACAACACCTTACCTCGTTATTGATTATACTATCAAGTATTCAGAAACTGAATCAGAAACCAATGTCGCTTATTACAATTTAGCAGCTGTAATGAGTAATGGATTTGCTCAGTATGCAGATGTAAATGGAAATCTTGCATTTAAGACCGCAAATCCTGATGTTTATCTCTTCCAGGATGCAAGTAACAACTGGTATACAGAAAATTCAACCTCTGCATTGAGCAATGACGCAGTTGCTATGTTTAACGGTTCTGAGTATTATGACGCCAAAGGTACCACAAGAATTTACAAAAGTGGTGACAAATTCTATTCAGATGCTGCTTGTGAAACAGAAATTACCACACCAACCTATTTCCTGACTATTGAGCACAATGCGTTGGTTCCTGTCACAAAGGCTGAAGCAGATGTGAAGGCTGGTACAACTGGTACAGCAAAGGATTTGTGTGATTTCACATTCTGTGAAGGTTGGCAGAACAACCTGACCATCACTATCTCCCCATTGGCTATCCTCTTCGATGCTAATGTTTACAAGTGGGCAGATCGTTCTCCTGTTGGTCCATTGACAATCGAATAATCTCTCGTAGCCAGAACGGCTCCTGATTCTTGCTACTACGCGATGTAGCAATTGCTACTACGCGAGGAAACAAAAAAAGAGCAGAAACAGGAACGGAAAAATACACAGGTCGGGCGGGGTTGAATGTCCCCTCCCGATCACAAGAGAAAAGAAGAAAGAATGTCCAAGGAAGTCCTTACATACAAGGAGGTAGAAAGCAGGATCATCACCCTGCGCGATACAGCTGTCCTCATCGATCGCGATGTGGCTGCCTTGTATGGCGTGGAGACAAGAGCGGTGAATCAGGCGGTGAAGAATAACCCGGACAAGTTCCCAAAAGGGTATCTGATATTTCCTGATAAACAGGAGCTTAGAATTTTGCGATCAAAATATTCGACCGCAATTTCACCGAAATCGAGGGCCGTTCCTGTTGCTTTCACTGAAAAGGGCCTCTATATGCTTGCCACGATTCTCAAGAGTGAGAATTTACTAAAAAGCTCTGTAGGAGCGAAATAGCATAGCGCAGGGTGTAAACCCTGTGTGAAAATGTAAAACAGGTTGACAGAGTGCCGTAGGTACGACATAATTACATAACAAACACGGCATTGCAATTATGTCGCCCTTACAGGGCTTGAATGAGAGATGAGGGCCTTATCCACAGGGTTTACACCCTGCGCTTGTCTATGTCACCCCTTCGGGTAGGGTGTTCAAAATACGTACCGAAAACGCGACCGCTTTTTTAAGAGGATTTGAGAGTTTTGATGCGTTTGGCAACAAGATTCTCCAGCAGATTTTCATCTCGCCAGAGTTTGATATCCTTGTTTTTGGTTCTACAT
>JAZLIY010000082.1:0-3665 GCA_045617645.1 Bacteroidaceae bacterium
CCATCGCACGCCATCGCGAGATGAAGTGGCTGCAGGAGATTGGCGTCAAGGGCATCAAGGTGGACTTCTTCGGCGGCGACAAGCAGGAGACGATGCGCCTGTACGAGGACATTCTGGCCGATGCCAACGAATACGGGCTGCAGGTCATCTTCCACGGCTGCACCCTGCCCCGAGGATGGGAACGCATGTATCCCAACTTCGTGGCCTGCGAAGCCGTACTGGCCTCGGAAAACCTGAAATTCAAGCAGCACCATTGCGACCGGGAGGGATTCGAGCTGACCATGCACCCCTTCTGCCGCAATACGGTGGCCAGCATGGACTGGGGAGGCGTCGTCATGAACAAGCGCATGGGGCGCGACAACCTGAGCGGAAACTATCGCCGTACCTCCGACCTGTTCGAAATGGCCACCGGCATCACGAACCAGAGTTTCGTGAACTGTGTGGCAATCCAGCCCAACAACCTGCAGGAACTGCCGCAGCTGGAACTGGACTTCCTGAAGACATTGCCCACCCAATGGGACGAGACTCGCTTCATAGACGGCTATCCATCCCGCTATGTGGTGATGGCCCGCCGACATGGCAGTACATGGTATGTGGCAGGACTGAACGGAACCAGCGAACCTCTGAAACTCGAACTGTCCCTGCCTATGTTCCAAGGCAAGACGATAAAAGCCTACATGGACAAGCCGGCCAAGAAGGACAACCTGCCGGAATGTTACGTCAAAGAGCTGAAAACAGACCGTGAAGACCGACTCAAGGTCACATTACAGCCTATGGGCGGCCTGATAATTACGGACAAATAACGTATGTATACCTCTATCTATAGACACGCGCGTATGAGAAAGACTTTACTATTCGGTATGCTGGTACTCGCCGGTGCGCTGACATGCGACGCAAAAAAAGTGAAAGTACAGCCCGACCTTTGGCCTGATGGTACAGAAATTGATGCATGGTTCAAGGACACTACGCCTGTTGACCTCAATAAATTAGGCAAGCAATATGTACTCACCGACTATCGCATTTTTGCTGACGGCAAATTACATACTACTGAAATCCAGGCACTCATCGACAAGGCGGCCAGCGAAGGCGGTGGCGTCATTGTTGTTCCGGAAGGCACCTACCTTACCGGCGGTTTGTATTTCAGGCAGGGCACTCACCTTTATCTGAAGAAGGGGGCCACGCTGATGGGGTCCGACTTTATCGGCGACTACAAAATCGACACCACCCGCATGGAGGGCCAGACTTGCCGATACTTCGAGGCTCTGATCAACGCCAAGGGGCTCGACGGCTTTACGATATCAGGCCAAGGCACAATCGACGGCAATGGATTGAAGTACCACCAAGCATTCTGGCTGCGCCGTTCATGGAATGACAAATGCACCAACAAGGACGAACAGCGCCCACGTCTTGTCTATATCTCAAACTGCAAGAATGTGCAGGTAGAGGGCATTACGGAGCAGAATTCAGCCTTCTGGACTAATCACGTTTACAATTCCGAAAACGTAAAATACCTGGGCGTACACATCTACAGTCTAGGCAAGCCCAACGACTCCAAAGGTCCTTCAACGGACGCCCTCGACCTCGATGTCGTAAAGAACATCCTTGTCAAGAACTGCTACATGTCCGTAAATGATGATGCCGTGGCCATAAAGGGTGGCAAGGGGCCCTATGCAGACGCATTCATGAAGGATTATCCGGGCGTTGAGATTCCGTCTGAGAGCATCGGGAATGGTGAAAACCGCAATATCCTCATCGAGGATTGCGAATACGGTTTCTGCCACGGATGCCTGACTCTCGGTTCCGAATCCGTGTTTGACCACAACATCATCCTGCGCAACATCACCATTTCGGAACGTGCAAACAATCTGTTATGGCTTAAAATGCGCCCCGACACCCCACAGAGGTACGAATACGTTACCGTGGAGAACATCAAGGGCCCTGTGAACAACTTCCTGTACATTGCACCGTGGACACAGTTCTACGACCTGCTAGGCAGGAAAGACCCTCCCCTCTCCTACTCCGACCACATCACCATGCGCAACTGCGAATGCGAGTGCAACGTATTCTTCAATGCCGTAAAGCAGGACGAGGTCTATCGTTTGTCAAACTTCACATTCGAAAACATCAACGTCACGGCGGAGGTTAACAATTTTGATCCAGAGATTGTTGACGGATTCACTCACACGAACGTCAACGTGAACACGAAATAGGCCGTTTTCACGGCTGAGAGAGGGTAAAAAAAGGGGGCGTGTCATACCACCTGACACGCCCCCTTTGTCGGAAAGAGGAGACTCGAACTCCCGACCCCTACGTCCCGAACGTAGTACGCTACCAACTGCGCTACTTTCCGATTGCATCGGCATTTATCGTGCTTTTGCGTGTGCAAAGGTACGAAAAAAAGATGAACTACACACGAATTGCGCAGAAAAATGTGTTTTTTTTACGTTTTTCCTTGCACAGATAAAAAAATCGGCTTACCTTTGCACTCGCAAAACAACAAGCGATGGTGTCATAGCTCAGTTGGTAGAGCAAAGGACTGAAAATCCTTGTGTCCCCGGTTCGATTCCTGGTGACACCACAAAGAAGTCAGATAGTTGTGAATAACACACGATTATCTGATTTTTCTTTTTACTTCATTTCGGCCTATCTGAAGACTTATGGCTCGGGAAATGCGCAAAATTGCCACAAGAACAAAGGCAAAATTGAATTTCTCAACTCCGAGAGTGTGCTTTTACGAAAAAATGTCGTAAATTTGCACTTGCCGGTTAGATCCGGAACGTTCAAGTTAAATCGATGGTCATAATACAAATTCAACAACCATGTCCAGTCTGTCATCTACATTCCTTTCCAGGTACAGAAAACTACTCGCATTTGCACTTCTAGTGTTGACTGTCAATATCCATGTCAATGCAAATGATGTCCGTACCCCCAAGCCCAAGCAGCCCAATGCCGTAAATCTGTTCCAGCTGAAGGATGTCCATCTTACCGGTGGGCAGGCATACGACATCGAACGGCGCGCATATAAATACCTGCTTTCGTTGGAGCCTGACAGACTGCTGTCCTGGTTTCGACGGGAGGCCGGACTAATGCCCAAGGCCCAACCGTATCCTGCATGGGAGTCGGAGGACCTGTTCGGCGGAGGCCCCCTGTCCGGGCATATCCTTTCGTTCTACATGTCGGGTATGTCCATGATGTATCAGGACACGGGAGACAAGGCGATACTAGAAAGGCTGAACTACATCGCAGATGAACTATATGACATACAGGAGGCCGGCGGAGACGGTTTCGTGGCTGCCACGCCTCAAGGACGCCATGTCTTCGAGGATGTCGTTTCATTGGAACACAACCAAGTCGATATTAGCTGCATAAACGGATGCTTGTCACCCATCTATGTGATAAACAAGTTCCTGCAGGGACTGCACGAATGCTACCTCTTCTGCGGAATAGAGAAGGCCCGCATCGTGGAAACCCGTTTGGCAGAATGGTTCGGCACCCATGTCATCGATTCCCTGGACGACGAGCAGAGGCGCAACCGACAAACCCTGTGGGGAGGGTGTACGGATGCTAACCCAAAACTGTTGCCAAACGATACATGAAGAATGGTATGTCTCTGACTCCTTTCACTTGTGCTCGGAAGCATTTGATCTTTGAGTTCAGCGATTCTG
>JAZLIY010000083.1:0-4495 GCA_045617645.1 Bacteroidaceae bacterium
CGAACGACTAAAGTACAAGAAGATGCCTTTCCGAAAAATCAAAATCGACAAAAGTTTGTAGTACACAGCACCGCAAATGAAAATTGCAAAACGCTGAATAGCAGAGAAAACGACTAATAAGATGTCAAACTTGGGTTAATATCTTTTTGTCGGTTTTTGCACTTGCTTTCGTGGGTTGCACGGAAAATATAGACGAATCGACACGCTATGTATTCAACAAAAAAACGGTCATGGAATACCTTTCTTCGCATGAGGAATATTCTGAATATTACGAATTGCTGAAAATTCTGCCTCTGAGCGACAGAACCACTACGACATTCGATAAGTTGCTAGCTGCACGTGGCCATTATACCGTCTTTGCACCCAAGAACGAGGCGATTCAGGCTTTCCTGGACACCCTGGCAGCCAATGATGTCATCGACAACGCCAGTTGGGACGGGTTCCGCAGCGAGAAAGACAGGGACTCAATACGTCGGATAATCGTCTTCAATAGCGTCATAGATACAGGTGATGACAGGTTGCCTCTTTTCACGTCTGATTTCCCCACGCAGCAGAATGCGGAGATCATGTACCCAAACATGAATGACCGCAAGCTGATGGTACGCTATGGCAATGATTCCGAAATCTACGTCAATGAATGTCTGATAGATGACAAGGAGTACGACATGGAGTTCCTGAATGGTGTCATTCATTCGGTACACTCCGTCATTTCACCCTCACAAACGACATTGGCAGATTACATCATAAAAGTCGTTTCGGAAAAACAGGAGGGCTATTATGTGGCTTGTCTGCTTGCCAATGCCGTAGGACTGAATGACACGTTAAGCGTATATGAGGACTATACCTTTGAAAGGCTATACAAGGAGGGCAAGTTGCCCACAATATATAAGCGAGTCAGTACAGCCGATCACCGCTATGTCAACTTCACCTACTTTGCCGAGACGGATGAGTTCTGGAGCCGCACCTTGGGCAAGCCAGCCCTGGATATCACCATCGAGGACGTGGTGGAATACCTGAAAAGTCAGAACATCTATCCCGAGGCTAAGCGCGACAACGACTACACTTCCAAGGACAACCTGCTGAACCAGTTCGTAACATATCATTTCCTGCCTCAGAAATTGAACACGGACCGTCTGGTAAGGCACTACAACGAGGTTGGATATAATCCCACAACCAAAGCCTTCGGTGCCGTAGTCTATGACTACTTCACCACTATGGGTAAGCCACGTGTCATAAAGACCTATCAGGCCAGTTACGAAGCAGGACCGTTCCTGAACCGCTTCCCCAATCTGGACAACGGCCGTAAGGGAACCTATAAGGAGCTTTCCTGCGATCCGGACAAGGAGGGTGTCCACATAGGCGATGCGGAGAACAAGGTCAACAACGCCATTCGCAACGCCATGATTTATCCTTTGGATAAGTTGCTGGTATATGGCGAGGACGTGCGCCGATGCTTCCGCAACGAGCGTCTGCGTTTCGACACGACCGTCCTGTCGCCCGAAATCATCAACAACGACCATCAATATAAAACTGTGGAATACTACACAGAAGAAGACTACCCCTATCTGACAAACGTTACCCTAAGACGCGGAACAGTCTTCAATCACGAAGAAGCGGTCAACGAGTATCAGGGTGACTTCATGCCTGCCACGGGCAACGTGGACATGATAATCAAGATGCCCCCCGTTCCTATGGCTGGCATCTATGAGGTGCGTTGTATGCAGAATGCCTACCACAACCGCAGCATCTACCAGTTCTACTGGGGTACCGATCCCGACAGGCTGATTAGCGTCGGTCTGCCCATCGATTTCCGCATGGGCGGTCAGACGATGTATGTAAGAGGTGTTGAACGTCCCAGCGGCATGGGATGGGAGCCCGATGTGGAAGACGATGAAGACTATTGTGCCCAGATTGACCGATTCCTGCGTGCCAAGGATTATATGAAATCGCCCAAATATTTCTGCAACAATCCAGGGAGTTCGTCCCCCACTCGTGACAACGAAACATTCCTGCGCCGAATCCTGTTGCGTCAGTATATGAGCCCGGACGAGCAGTATTACCTGCGACTGAAATCCTGTATCGATGATCCAGATCGATTCCTGGTACTTGACTTCTTCGAATATGCTGCCAAGGAGGTCTATGACAACCCGGAAAAACCCGAGGATATCTGGTAATAGGGGGCAAGGTTGCGAAATGTCGAGCGATACCTTGTGCATTATGAATTAAATTCCGAACCTTTGCACGCAGAATATAAGATTAACAAACGATATGAAAAGAATTGATTTGCTCTTCGGCGGCATGTTACTGCTGGCTGCTTGTGGTCAGAATGCCCCTGTGGCCGACCCGGATATCTATTCTCTGGAGAATCCCACCGATACGCTGATGTATGAACAGGCTCCCTTTGAATGGCACGTGACACCACGCCACGATTATTCGAAAACGTACGTGACAAAGCTTTTCATGAGTCAGGCGTTGTTCGACCCTGAATACATGGGGCGGTTCAAGATGCGCGATAACGGTCAGCAGGAAAATTTCCTGAACTGCGAACAGGCCTTAGACATCATAAAGGGTATGGACGCTATTACACTGGGGCTGCCAAAAATCGTGTATCTCGTCGGATGGCAATATTACGGGCACGATTCGAAATACCCGGCTTTCTTCGAGGGAAATGCTGCCATCAAGCGTCCGCAGGACAAGGATGCACTGGAGAGCCTGCGCTGGCTGATGGACGAGGGTAAAAAATGCCATACGGCCGTGAGCCTGCATATCAACCTCATGGACGCCTATCCCGACAGCCCCCTGTTTGACGAGTACGTGAAGGAGGACGTGTTGGCGAAAGAGGAGAACGGCGAGCTGGTACACAGCGACTGGGGCTACAAGATATGCTACTCGGCGGAGTGGGAGAAGGGACTGCTGCAGAAACGTCTGGACAGCCTCCTGACTCTGCTGCCCATCACCGATGCCGGTACGTTGCACGTGGATGCCTTCCACAACGATGTGCCGGAGCCCTATGTCGATGAGAACGGGGAGATACAGATACGCAGCAAGTCACCTATCAGCCCGTGGCATGCCTATACCATGGCACAGGATATGGAGACCCAGCGCAACATCGCGAAGTATCTTGACGGGAAGGGGGTCGATGTCACCATAGAAGGCGTGTTCAGCGACCGTGGCATGGACGGCTACTTCCCTATGTACTGGCACTACGGGGAGATGGATCACGTGATGTCCCTGAAGGCCTCGCAAGCCTGTGGCGGCAACAACTATGTGCCGGCCTTCGGCAGGAACATCAACGGTGAGGGCCTGTTCCGCGAGAACACGCCTATCGGTGCAGCCCTGGTGGCTTTCAAGAGGGAGTTCTGCAAACAGACACTCGTCTGCCAGTACCTAAACAACTTCGGGCGCACAGCGCTCATCCGCGATGACAAGGACAACAGCATTGGCGTGCTGGAGGATGGGGTTCGCACGATGGTAAAGGATGACGTAATGTACGTGGCCAAAGACGGTCAGCCCATCGTAGAGGGTGGCGATGTGTTCGTTCCTGCCGGCTGGCTGGGCGACAATGCCCTCATCGCCTTCTCGGAAAACGGATACGAGAACAAGACCTGGACGGTGCCCGCTGGCGTTAACCTCTCTAAAAAGGTCCAGGCTTGGCTCATCGATGCGAACGGACGTACTGAATTCAAGACGTTCCAGTTACACAAGCGGCTGCTTACCCTTACCTTGGCCCCGGGAGAGATGGTTCTAATACAGGGGTAAATATCTAACATACAAACTTATATTAGCAACAATGAGCAAAAGATTTTTCAAGGCAGCCTCCCTTGCTGCACTGGCATTCCTGTTCGGATGGCAGCAGAGCAGCGCACAGACACCAAGACCCGAGTATCCACGGCCTCAGTTCGAACGTGCCGAATGGAAGAACCTGAACGGCACATGGACCTATTCCTTTGACTTCGGTCGTACCGGTTCCGAAAAGGACTGGCACAACTCGAAGGGCTTCGATGGCAAGATTACCGTACCCTTCTGCCCCGAGAGCCAGCTCTCCGGCGTCGGCTATACGGACTTCATCAACACGCTATGGTATCAGCGTTCGATAGAGATTCCTGCCGACTGGGCGGGCAAGAACATCCTGCTGCATTTCGGTGCCGTGGATTACAAGGCCACCGTCTATGTGGACGGCAATCGTGTGGGCATCCATTACGGCATGGGCTCGTCCTTCGAGATGGACATCACCAAATACGTGCAAGCGGGAAAGAGTGCCAACCTGGTGCTGAGGGTGGATGACGACCTGCGCGACGGCAAACAGCCCGGCGGCAAGCAGTCCACGGCATTGAAGTCCAGGGGTTGCAGCTACACCCGCACCACGGGTATCTGGCAGACGGTATGGCTGGAGCCTGTTGACCCACAGGCATTGAAGACGGTCGTTGCCACCCCCGACATCGACCAGCAGCAGTTGGTGGTACGTCCTGAGTTCTACCTGGAGGGGAACGGCAAC
>JAZLIY010000084.1:0-19405 GCA_045617645.1 Bacteroidaceae bacterium
TAGGACGGAATCCGACAATAGACTGGGAGTGATGATATTCCGAGGGATGGCTGAAAACAACTTGCCACACATCGTGAGATGAGAAAGCGCGAAACCGCCGTATGCCGAACGGCACGTACGGTGGTGTGAGAGGTCGGAAAATATGAAAGTAGGAGATAAACACCTGCGATTAGTGTTTACCTCCTACTCGATTGTTATTTCAGCAGTTTCTTCAGTCTCATCAACGCCTCAACATAGTAGTAGTCGGCATAGCTCAGTGGAACATCTACTTCCGAATTTCCCGGTTTGCTGCCAGTGCTGTGCATCAGGATGAATCCATGATTGGTTCCTACTTGCGACCGGTAGGCCGATGAGGAGAGAGACTGCAGTTGCTTCTCAGCCACCTTGCGCCATTTACGGCAACTCTTGTCCAGGGTGGACAGTTCGATGAGCGCCGAAGCCATGATGGCAGCCGAAGACGCATCGCGTACGGTGTTGGGAATGTCGGGGCAGTCATAATCCCAGTAGGGAACCAAATCCTCGGGCATGTTGGTACGGCTGAACAGGTATTTGGTCACCTTCTTGGCTTGTTTCAGATAAAGTTTGTTGCCCGTTTCCCTGTACATCATGGTGTAGCCATAGAGACCCCATGCCTGTCCGCGTGCCCAGTCGCTGTCATCGGAAAATCCTTGTGCTGTATTCCTATGCAGAACCTCGCCCGTTTCCGGATCGTAGTCGATGACGTGCCATGTAGAGTTGTTCGGACGGTAATGGTTCTTTATGGTGGTCTGTGCGTGAGAGTCAGCAATGTCCAGATAGTACGTGTTCTTTTGCATTTTTCCCACCACTTCCAGCAGTTCCAGGTTCATCATGTTGTCGATGATGACGGGAGCCTTCCATTTCTGGTTCGGGTTCCACGAGAGAGTGACGCCAGCCTTGGGCATGAAGCGGCTGGACAGGTTCCTGGCTCCATCGAACAGGATAGGCAGGTATTTCTGGTCGCCCGTAATGCGGTAGGCATGTCCGAAACTGCAGTTCAGCATGAATCCGATATCGTGGTTGTCCTTGACGTTTCGTACGGAACCCACACGCCAGGTGAACATTTCTGCATATTCACGCAAAGTCTTGTTTTCGGGTTGGTTTTCGCTCAGAAGCCACAGCGTACCCGGGAAAAATCCGCAGCACCACCATCCGTAGTCGTTTTCTATCAAGTTGCCGTCCTTTCCCAACGTCCTGGGCAGTGCTCCTGGTTTGTTTTTCAGCTCGTTGGCCATCATGGTCGCTTGGCTCGAAGCGTCCTTCAGTAACTCGTTTACCTGTTCCAGGGTAAATGACTCGTTGTGCTTCTTGGCCACCATCTGATAGGGTTGGGTACTCCACAGCACAAACGTGCAAAGTGCATAGCAAAATAATTTTTTCATATTTCTTGATTAATAATTTATGACATTCATTTTTATTAGTCGAGTTCCAGCTTCAGTTCGCGTGCCAGTAGGGCCAAGGCCGGTTGCTGTTCCACGAAATGCTTGTACAATTCAGGCTTGCTGAAGCTCCGTTGGATTTCTTCCATCTCGGCAACGGTGTACTCCATGCGGATATCGGAATGTTGCAGTTGTTGCCGCAGGAAAGCTACGATGTTCCCCTCCTTGGCCTTCAGCATCTCGGCCACCTGGTTGTTGTTCACCTTTATGCCGATGGTGTTGGCGTCTTTCAGGGTAGGGTTCATGTTCCGCATTCTCAGTGCCAGGGCCGTTTCCTCTTGGGGCAGGGTGTTGATGAATTGGTGCCATGCAGTCTGAAGGGTGGATACATCTATCGGAGTGTCATTCACGATAACCGTTTTCTCCTCCACGGTCTCTTTCGTCGTCTCCTCGGATTTAGAGGCCAGGCGAGAGAAGCGGCTTAGCTTTTTCGGGTCAATGACCGTCTGTTCGGCAACCTTTGTCGTGCTCTTTTTCGGCAGTTCTCGCGCGATTGGTCGAACCGGGGGCGGTGCAGGAGCCGCAGGTGCCGTTGTGGTGGTCTGTGCGGCTTTTTGTACGGCAGGCTGTTTTTGTTCCTCAGCCTTGGCCGTTTGCTGGAATATGGGTTTTATCGTCTGTGCAGGGCCAAGCCCCGCCGCAGGTGAGTCGTCGGTGGTCAGTTGGCACGCCTGGATCAGGCAGATCTCCACCTGCAGACGCTTGTTGCGGCTGTTGCGATAGTTCTGGTTACAGTCGTTGCACAGCTTGATGGCCCTGAACAGGAACCGGGGTTGGCATCGTTGGGCCTGTTCCTGATAACGGCCACGCATCTGTTCGCTCGTTTCCAGCAGAGGCAATGTCTGGGCATCCCTGCTTACGAGCAAGTCGCGCAGGTGACTGGCCAGTCCGTCTATGAAGTTGCCACCGTCAAATCCTTTCTGCAGCACCTCGTTGAGCAACAGCAAACTATCTTCCACCTTGTTGTTCAGGAAGCAGTCCACCAGTTGGAAATAGTAATCGGTTGACAATTCGTTCAGGTTCTGGCACACCAGTTCGTATGTCAGGTCCCCCCCCGTGAAGCTGACCATCTGGTCGAAGATGGACAACGCGTCACGCATACCGCCGTCCGCCTTTTTTGCTATCAGGCTCAGAGCCTCCGGTTCGGTCGTATAGCCCTCCTTCTCTGCCACATATTGCAAGTGGTCGATGGTACCCTGGATGGTCATTCTGGCAAAGTCGTACACCTGACATCTGCTCAGGATGGTCGGCAGGATCTTGTGCTTCTCGGTGGTTGCCAGGATGAATACGGCATACGAGGGTGGTTCCTCCAGCGTCTTCAGGAACGCATTGAAGGCGGCGGCGCTGAGCATGTGTACCTCGTCTATGATGAAAATCTTGTATTGTCCCACCTGTGGTGGTATCTGGACCTGTTTGCAAATCTCCCTGATGTCCTCCACGGTGTTGTTGCTGGCGGCATCCAGTTCATGGATGTTCATGGACCGTTGCTCGTTGAAGGCCTTGCAGCTCTCGCACTCTCCGCATGCCTCACCATCCGGATGCGGGTTCAGACAGTTGATGGTCTTGGCAAAGATGCGTGCGCAAGTGGTTTTTCCCACGCCCCTTGGTCCGCAAAACAGGTAGGCATGAGCCAGTTTTCCATTAGCGATGGAATTTTTCAGTGTTGTTGTCAATGCACGTTGTCCCACCACAGAGTCAAATGTGTCGGGCCTGTACTTTCGCGCTGAAACAATGTATTCTGCCATACGAATAAGTGAAATTTTTGCAAAAATAATAAAAAATAAGGTGGGCAATGGTATTATGACCGTAATTTTTTTCTAACTTTGCGAAAAAATAGAGCATTCTGTTTGCCATGAGTAGATTTCAGTCCATCTCCGAATTCCTGGAACGGTACAAATACGTGCTGGTCATCTTTGTCATCGTCCTCATTGTGGGTTTTGTCGATGACAACAGTTTTTGGAACCGCAGGAAGCGCCTTATGGGAATGGAGCAGTTGCGTTCGGAGGTAGAGATGTACAAGCAGCACTATAATCAAGATTCCAAGGAATTGGAACGTTTGAACGATGCCTATTATGTAGAGAAGGTAGCCCGTGAGCGCTACTTTATGAAAAGGGACAACGAAGACGTTTTCGTAGTAGTTGAACCGGAAGAGATTCTTGAATTAGAACACGACACGATACCGGAACAAATGGATGAACCAGATACGCCAGCTCAATAAGTTTCAGAATTTCCTGTTTTGTGCGGGTGATTTCCTGATGGTTATCGGAGCAGCCATCCGCATTTTCGATCACACATGGTCGCTGTGGATCTTTTCCATTGGAGCCTTGTTGTTCTCGCTGATGGTAGTCAAGGCCGAATATCTGGGTCGTGAGCTGACGCTCGTTCGTCTGAGGCGTCAGCAGCTTCTCGGGTGTGTCTGTTTCATCTTGTGCGCCCTCTGTATGAGTATGCAGACCTACCATTACGGCATAGCCACGAGCAACGAATGGATTCTTCCCCTGACCATCGGATGCATCCTGCAGCTATATACGGCTTGGCGTATTCCTCAGGAACTGGCAAAATCAAGACAGTCTGCAGGCGAAGTCAGGCATCAGAAATGACGGCATTTTTTCAGACAATATAGAAATAGACTAAGGATCATGACAAAAACATTGTACTGCATTTATCAACTGATTATCGCCCTTCCCGTCATGTTGCTCATGACGGCCCTCACGGCCATAGTCACCACCATCGGGTGTACGTTGGGGAGTGCTCATTTCTGGGGGCATTATCCCGCCATGATATGGAGCCGGATGATGTGCTGGTTCTTCCTGTTGCCCATGCGAGTAGAAGGCCGTGAGTTCGTGGACCGTAAATCATCCTATGTCTTTGTGTCCAATCATCAGGGTGCCTTCGATATCTTTATGATCTACGGATTCCTGGGCCGGAATTTCAAGTGGATGATGAAGAAGTCCCTTCGCAATATTCCGTTGGTAGGCAAGGCCTGCGAGAGTGCCGGCCATATCTTCGTGGACAAGAGCGGTCCGAAGGCCGTCCTGCAGACTTGCGACAAGGCGCGCAGGGTGTTGCGTGACGGTACCAGTCTGGTTGTCTTTCCCGAGGGTGCCCGCACCTCCATCGGCAAGATGGGTACTTTCCACAAGGGTGCTTACCTGCTGGCCGATGAGCTCCAGTTGCCCGTTGTACCCGTCACCATCAATGGCAGTTACGATGTTCTATCCCGTAATCGTGGGTTCAACTTTCTCACGTGGCATCCTTTGCGTATGACCATCCACCAGCCCATCTACCCCGAAGGTCATGGCATGGATAATGTGCAGATGCTGATGGAAAGGAGTAGGGAAGTCATCCAGCAGGATCTGCCCGAAAAGTATCGGGATTAGGGCCGTTTTATTCCCTCTCCCTTATCTGTTTTCTTTATTGAATATCAGCTGTTGTCCCCGGACTGAAGGGATGGCACGTATGCCGTCCCAAGCCAGCAGCCCGTTAACCCACGTCTTTTCTATGCGCCAGTTCAGCCAGTCACCCTCCCTTGGCGACCATCCGCATTTGCTTTCTATGTGGTTTTTGTCCACCCTCCAAGGTGTCCCCTTGCGCACCAGTACCATGTCGGCACGGAATCCCTCGCGCAGGAACCCCCTCTGGTGAATCTTGAAGAGCAGGGCCGGATTGTGGCACATCAGTTGTACCATCCGTTCCAACGACAATACCCCCTCGTCCGTCAACTCCAGCATCGAAGGCAGACTGAACTGCACCATAGGCATACCGCTCACAGCTCGTCTGCATCCCCCAAGCTTTTCCTCCAGCAGATGAGGCGCATGATCCGTGCCGATGACACGTATCAGACCGTTGTTCAGTGCTTCGCGCAAGGCTTGACGGTCATGAGCCGTCTTGATGGCAGGGTTGCATTTGATGCGCGTCCCCAACCGTTTGTAGTCCTCGTCTGTATAGAGCAGGTGAGCGATGCACGCCTCAGCCGTTATGCGTTCGTCATTGGGGCTGAACAAAGACAGTTCCCTGGCTGTTGTCACATGAGCCACATGCAATCTGGCCTGGTTTCTCTCCGCCAGCTCCACCGCCAGTTGCGTACTGCGGAAACAAGCCTCCTCGTCCCGTATCAAGGGATGGTACCAGACATCAGGATCCGCCCCATGGAGCGCCTCCGTTTCCGCCATCCGCTGGTTGATGCGTGCCGTGTCCTCGCAATGCGCCATCAGCAGAGTAGGGCATTGGGCGAAGATGCGCTCCAGTTGTTCCGCCTTGTCCACCAGCATGTTCCCTGTGCTGCTGCCCATGAATATCTTCACTCCCGGAACAAGAGTCGGATCCACCCCCACTATTTCCTGCAGATTGTTGTTTGTAGCCCCCAGGTAGAAGCCAAAGTTCACATGGCATTGGGTAGCCGCCCTGTCGTAGCGTTCTTTCAGCAAGGGAATCGTTACGGTCTGCGGCACCACGTTCGGCATGTCCAGGACCGAGGTCACCCCTCCTGCCGCCGCCGCCCTTGTTTCGCTCTCCATATCCGCCTTGTGCGTCATGCCGGGTTCACGCATGTGCACATGGTCATCGATGACCCCCGGCAGCAGGAAAGCCCCCTCGGCATCGATGGTCTCTTCGTCAGCACCGCATATTTCCCCCCTTCGGTCGATTTGCTCAATGAAGCCGTCCTTTATCCGTACGGCCCCCACGAATCGTTCCCCCTCGTTTACGATGGTCGCATGCTGGATGATCATTTCCTTGGTCTTATTTTACCCAGTCTCAGTCGGACGACACCGAAAAGAGCCTCGCTGAAGATACCCCCGCTCATCTTGCTGGTCCCCAGTTCACGGTTTACGAAGATGACAGGCACCTCCTTCACCTGGAATCCCAGGCACAGGGCACTGTATTTCATTTCTATCTGGAACGCATACCCCTTGAACCGAATGGCATCCAGGTCGATGGTTTCCAGAACTTTCCTGCGATAGCACACGAAGCCCGCAGTGGTGTCGTGCAACCCGATGCCCAGCATGAAGCGCACGTACTTGCTGGCGAAGTAGGACATCAGCACACGTCCCATTGGCCAGTTCACCACGTTCACGCCCGACACGTACCGGCTGCCGATGGCCACATCGTTCCCCTCCTCCTGACAGGCCGCATACAGCCGAGGCAGGTCGTTGGGGTTGTGGCTGAAATCCGCATCCATCTCGAAGATGTAGTCATAGCCCTGTTCGATGGCCCATTTGAATCCGCAGATATAGGCAGTTCCCAGTCCCAGCTTCCCTGTTCTCTCGATCAGGAAAACCCGGTCCTTCATCTCGTCTTCCATCAGCCGCTTCACGATGGCCGCCGTTCCGTCCGGACTTCCGTCATCAATCACAAGGACGTTGAAAGCCTTTTCCAGACCCGTTACGGCCCGTATGATGGCCTCGATGTTTTCCTTCTCGTTATAGGTAGGAATGATTACAATACTGTCGCTTCGCATGTCTTTTTGTGTCCTGTTTTTGTTTATTGCCATAGCAAAGATACGTTAATCTGCTGGTTCTGCAAAATATTGGGACGCAATTTTGTGTCCTTTTCAGAAATTAGTCGTATCTTTGCGTTCAGAAAACAGGAAACACATAACGAAATATATAGAATGCAGCAACAGAAAATCATTATTTTAGACTTTGGCTCCCAGACGACCCAGCTCATCGCTCGCCGTCTGCGCGAACTGGATACGTTCTGCGAGATTCTGCCCTACAACAAGTTCCCCGAGCCCGATCCGGACGTCATCGGAGTCATCTTGGCCGGTAGTCCGTATAGTGTCTATGACCCCCAGGCATTCCGTGTAGATCTGAATCAGTTCCGTGGTCGCATCCCCGTATTGGGTATTTGCTATGGTGCCCAGTTCATGAGCCATACCCTGGGAGGCAAGGTAGAGCCCGCCGGCAGTCGCGAGTACGGACGTGCCAACCTCTCAACCATTGATTTCCAGAACCCCCTGTTCCGTGGTTTCGAGGCCAACAGTCAGGTATGGATGAGTCACGGTGACACCATCACCGCGCTGCCTCAGCATTTCCATGCCATAGCCAGTACCGACCATGTGGTGAATGCCGCCTATGCAGCCGACAACGAGCCCATCTGGGGCGTACAGTTCCATCCCGAGGTCTTCCATACCGTCCAGGGTACCCAGTTGCTCCGTAACTTTGTCGTGGACATCTGCGGTGGTCGTCAGGACTGGAGTCCCGCCAATTTCGTAGAGACCACGGTAGCCGAGCTGAAGAACCAGTTGGGTCAGGATCGTGTCATCCTGGGCTTGAGTGGTGGTGTGGACAGCAGTGTGGCAGCCGTATTGCTCAACCGTGCCATCGGCAACCGTCTGACCTGTATCTTCGTGGATCACGGAATGCTTCGCAAGAACGAGTTCCAGAACGTCATGCACGACTACGAATGTCTGGGACTGAACGTGATAGGCGTAGATGCCAGCCAGAAGTTCTTCTCCGATCTGGAGGGTGTCACCGAACCCGAGAAGAAACGTAAGATTATCGGCCGTGACTTCATTGAAGTCTTCGATGCCGAAGCCCGTAAGATAACCGATGCCAAGTGGTTGGCCCAGGGCACCATCTATCCCGACCGTATCGAGAGCCTGAACATCACGGGCAAGGTCATCAAGAGTCACCACAATGTAGGCGGTCTGCCCGAAGAGATGCACCTCTCGCTTTGCGAACCCCTGAAATGGCTTTTCAAGGACGAGGTTCGTCGCGTAGGCCGTCAGTTAGGTATGCCCGAGCATCTTATCACCCGTCACCCCTTCCCCCGTCCCGGTCTGGCCGTCAGGATTTTGGGTGCTATCACCCCCGAGAAAGTACGCGTCCTGCAGGATGCCGATGACATCTTCATCCAGGGTCTCCGCGACTGGGGCCTGTACGATCAGGTATGGCAGGCAGGTGCCATCCTCCTGTCCGATGTCAAGAGTGTAGGTGTCATGGGAGACGAACGGACCTACGAGAATCCCGTAGCTTTGCGAGCCGTCACCAGTACCGATGCCATGACCGCCGACTGGGCCCACCTGCCCTATGAGTTCCTGGCCAAGGTCAGCAACGACATCATCAACAAGGTGAAGGGAGTCAATCGCGTATGCTACGACATCTCCTCCAAGCCGCCAGCAACGATAGAGTGGGAATAAAGGAAATAAAAAAAGACACGTTCATTGCCAAAGGAACGACAATGGGCGTGTCTTTCTTTTTAAGAGGACGAATATTATGAAGAAAAGTTTTTTGTATTTTATCTGTTTCGTGTCCGCTCTGGGCGGTTTCCTGTTCGGATACGACTGGGTGGTGATAGGAGGTGCCAAGCCCTTCTATGAATTGTTCTTCGGCATCCAGGATTCCCCCTCTTTGCAAGGGTTGGCCATGACCACCGCCAATATCGGATGCCTTTTTGGTGCCATGACGGCCGGTTTCCTGGCCGACAGGTTGGGCCGTAAGCCCCTGCTCACGGTGGCAGCCGTCCTGTTCACGTTGAGTGCCGTATGCACCGGTCTCTTCAATAACTTTGTACTCTTCAACATCGCCCGTTTCGTGGGCGGTATCGGCATTGGAGTGGCCAGTATCCTGTCCCCCATGTACATAGCCGAGGTAGCCCCCACGAACATCCGTGGGCGTATGGTCAGCCTGAACCAGATGACCATCGTCCTGGGCATCCTGTCGGCACAGATTGTCAATATGCTCATGGCGGAGCCCGTAGATGCCACCCTGGACAGCGCCCAGCTCCTCAGCAGTTGGAACGTGGCGATGGGGTGGAGGTGGATGTTCTGGGCCGAGACGGTGCCCGCAGCCCTGTTCCTCATCCTCTCGTTCTTCCTGGTAGAGAGTCCCGTTTATCGTCAGATGAAGGGACAGACCGGTGAAGCCGTGCGGCAGACCCCCTCCGGCCTGTCCGTCCTGTTCCAAGGCAAATATGGCCGCGTCCTGTTGCTCGGTCTTGTCATAGCCGTCTTCCAGCAATGGTGCGGCACGAACGTCATCTTCTGCTATGCCCAGGAAATCTTCCAGGGAGCCGGCTTCACGGTCGATGGCATGTTCATCAACATCGTCATCACCGGCATAGCCAATGTCCTGTTCACCTTCGTGGCCCTATATACGGTCGAGAAGTGGGGCAGACGCACCCTCATGCTCATAGGAGCCGGAGGTCTGAGCCTCATCTATCTGCTCCTCGGCACCTGCTATTATATGCAGATCAACGGAGTGCTGATGGTAGTCCTGTGCGTCATGGCCATCTCCTGTTTCGCCATGACGTTGGGCCCCATCGTCTGGGTGTTGCTCTCCGAGATCTTCCCCCATCGCATCCGTGGAGCCGCCATGTCCGTCTGCACCTTCATGCTCTGGGCCGGTTGCTGTACGCTCACCTATTCGTTCCCCGTCATGAATGCAGCCCTCGGCAGTTACGGCTCCTTCTGGATCTACAGTGCCATCTGTCTTGTCTCCTTCCTTTACCTCCTGCGCTATTGTCCGGAAACCAAGGGCAAGAGCCTGGAAGAACTGGAAAAAGAATTAGTCGGTAATTAGGGCAGATATAATTCCCTGTGCCATTTCCTGAAAAGCCATTCATTCTGCCCGTTCCTCTGGTAGAACGCAAGCCGCCCGTCCTTTCTGACCAATACCCCCGAAGGTTTCAGGTCATTGACAAGGAGCAGGCTCCCGTCCTCCTCCGTACCCACCAGGCGATAGACAAACTTCGTCCGTCCTGATACGGCATACGTAATCCGCGTGTCACGGTCCATGACGAACGTTATGTTACCCTCCGTCCTTATGCTGTCCAGATCGGCCACCACCCAGTCATAGTCGGTATTGCGCAGGTGCCACCCGTCACTCTTTTCTATCAGACACGCATTCCCGATGTATCTGTAATGAGGGATTGACCGGTACTGAATCCCCGTCAACAGATCCAGATACGTATGGACACCCCCTTCATCCTGAAATTTCCATAGCAGATCCGGAATCAGCTCCCCCCATTTTTCTGTCTTGTACAGGAACGTCCCGTTATCGTCATAGAAATGGAACGCCCCATCGTAGGCAGAGCCCAGGCAGATGACACCGTCAATGAAATCCGTTGTCGAGCTAAACATATTGTCGGCCACTACCCGCCCGTTCTTCATCAGAACATACTCGTACGGGTTCTTTCTTGTCACATAAGCCTTGTTACGCCCCTCCGGAGCCGTTGCGTCCTTCTGCACCAGCACCATTTCCAGGTTATGCCCTTTGTCCATGTCCTCCAGGTCATAGTCGGTCGGATTGTCGTTGGCCAGTGGCAGGTTGATGTTGTCAGAGCCTACGACCTGTCCCCCCCGGAACATCGTTCGCCAGTCCCTCTCCTCGTTCGGCAGACCGAACATGTAGCACATCCCCACGTTGTCCAGTATAACCGTCTTCTCCTTGTTCTTGTTCGGGCGGAGTCCACGCCCCACCTGTTGCAGGTATTTCGACAGCGACAGGGTAGGTCGCGCCATCTGTATGAAGCTCACATCCGGCACATCCACCCCCTCCCCGGCAATCTCACAGTTCACGAAGATGCGTATTCTCCCCATCCGGTACTCCTCCATCATCCGTTCGCGCTCCTTCTTTGGGGTCGAGGAGTCAATCAGCATGACGCACTCCCCCCTCTCCTCATAGTACTGGCGTATATGCTCGGCATGCGTGCGGTTTATGGCATAGATGATCCCCTGCCGTCCGTTGGCAAAGTGCCTGTACGACCGGTACAGCTGTTCTATGCACGCACGGTTGTCCATTATGGACCCAATCTCCTTCACCTGGTAGTCGCCATCCGCCCCCCGCTTCTTCAGCATCTCCAGGCGTCCCTTCATATCCGAGTCCGGCCGTATGGCCACATAGTCATAGTCCGCCAGCCACCCCTCCATGATGAAGCGCTTCACGTCCCACGTACATATCAGCTTGTCGAACAGATCCGTGAACCCCTCCTTCTTCATTCGGCATGGGGTAGCCGTCATCCCCAGGAATCGTGCCTCCGGGAACCAGTCCCACAGCATTTTATAGGTACGCGCCTGCGCATGGTGAGCCTCATCTATCACCACCAGGGAAAACACCCTGTCCGCCCCCTCCTTCGCCATGGCCAGTTTCTGTATGCTCTCCACCACTACAGTCCCCCCTTCCAGTTCCCTGGTCAGTCCGCACCTCTTCAGTGTCTCGACCGTCTGGTCCAGGATCTCCCTGCGGTGAGCCACCACCAGGACACCCCCCTCAGGCAGAAGCCCCCCAGATGTTCCCTGATGATAGACGCCAGCACCACCGTCTTCCCCGTACCCGTGGGCATCTGGCACATCACGGCCCTGCAGCCCTCTCCGAAGGCCGCATGTATCCGAGTTATCGTCTCAATCTGATAATCGCGTAAATCCATAAAGATAATTTGTTGATTGATGATTTATTGATTGATAATTTGTTGATTTGATGATTTATGATTATCGATTTATCGTTTAATCATAAATCATTCATCGTTCATCGTTTGTGCATATTGGGTAATCATCGCATAGCGATGAGATATTGGTAGCCAGCCATATCAATGGTAGGCTTTACCTTTTCTGAATTAGAAAAAAGATTTCGGGGGTTGAAGGGTTTTTGTAGAAAAAGATTTCGGGGGTTGAAGGGTTTTTGTAGAAAAAGATTTCGGGGGTTGTCGTTGTTTTTGCTTGAAATATTTGGTCAATTCATTGTATTTCTGTATTTTTGCACCTATAATAAACAAGCCACAATGACCGAAAGAGTATTTAAGCGTAAAATCTACGACCAGATTCTCAGTTGGAAGAACGAGAACAATGGCAAAAGTGCACTACTCATAGAGGGTGCTCGACGCGTGGGTAAATCAACTATAGTAGAGGATTTTGCCTGTCGCGAATATAAGTCATACATACTCATTGATTTCAATAAGACAAGCCATGAGGTCAAGGGCTTGTTTGATGACCTTATGGATCTTGATTTCATCTTCCTTCGACTGCAAACCATCTACAAGAAGAAGCTGGAGCTACGTAACTCCGTTATCATATTTGATGAGGTACAGAAATGTCCGAACGCGCGTCAGGCAATAAAGTATCTTGTAGAGGGTGGTCGCTATGACTACATTGAGACGGGGTCGCGCATAAGCATCAAGAAGAACACCGAAAACATCACCATTCCAAGCGAAGAAGACAAACTCCAGATGCATCCGATGGATTATGAAGAGTTCCGTTGGGCATTGGGTGATGAGGTAACCATACCGATGTTGAGGACTTTCTGGGAAAAACGCATCCCTCTTCAGTCGGCTCATCGTGAAGCACAGAGGAATTTGCGACTCTACATGCTTGTGGGCGGTATGCCTCAGGCCGTGAATGCCTACCTCGACACCAATAACTTCGGGAAGGTTGATGCTGTAAAAAGGAAGATTGTCCAGCTGTATGCCGATGATTTCCTGAAGATAGACCCTACGGGCAAAGCAACTCAGATGTTCCTGTCCATACCATCAGCTCTTTCCAATAACAAGAACAGATATACCACTACGTCTATCATAGGAAATGTGGGTGAGAACAAACGAGTGGAATTGCTCAAAGCACTTGAAGATAGCAAGTGCGTAAACATGGCATATCATGCCAATGATCCGAACGCAGGAATGTCAATCGCCACAAACTTTGATAAGTTCAAGATATATGTGGCAGATACCGGGTTGATGGTTACAATGGCATTCTGGGATAAGGATTACACCGAAAACGTAATCTACGAGAAATTGCTCAATGATAAGCTGGATGCAAACCTTGGTTATATTTACGAGAACATTGTTGCCCAGATGCTTACGGCTTCCGGCAACAAGCTGTTCTATCATACGTGGAACAAAAAGAAGCAGGATGGCAGCATAGATGATAAGCACTCGTACGAAATTGACTTTATCCTCAGTCGAGGACATAAGGTATGCCCCATTGAAATAAAATCATCGGGATATAAGAGACATGCCTCGCTTGATGATTTCTGCGAGAAATTTTCAAGTCGCATTCTCAATCGATACCTTATTTACGCCAAGGATATGGCAAAGAAGGAACAAATTCTATATGTACCAGTTTACCTGACACCATTCTTGTAAATTTGCAATATCTTGGAAGAATGTCAAGAATGGAACGGAAGACGATTCTCGATTAGATGATTTCTTTCAGTCGGCTAAAGCCTTTGTGAAAGCGTCAGCGACTAAAAGAATCTTTAATCATTAATCTTTCACCTTTAACTTATATCCCCCCCCATCTCTGTAACTTGTGGTGAGTTACATCTCATCCATACACTTCTCCACATCTTCCAGAGGGACATTGAGCATGCGAGAGACATAGAGTGGAGAGATAGCATCCATGCTGCCAGACTGACGTTCCATGCCAATCAGGTACTCGATGTTCTTTTTGAGGTCACCAAGACTGTTGGAAAAGGATGCCCGGGAAGGATCTTGAGCAATCTTAGCTTTGTATTCATCCAAGGTTTCACTACCATCCTCCCCATACTTCCCATCCTTTGCCTCATAGATGACAGATGGTTCCAGCACCTCTACCGTATGCCATGCACCAGCCGGAACTACACAACCAAAGTTGCCGACAGAAGGATCAAGATGAATGCGTTCGGCCTCATTGCCTTCTGCCTCATATATTACCTCCACCAGTTTTCCGCAGAGAAGAATCACATTCTCATTGCTATAAGGATGTCTATGTATAGGCACAATAGTCCCTGGCAAGAGAGCATTGAGCATACGTTGAGAATTATCACTTGCAGATGTGCGCAGGTCATAATTCATTCTGAGGCGATCGGATTCCTTAGCTTTAGCGAATAACTCGTCCAATAGGGCTTTATTAATTTCAATCATATCGATTCTTGTTTGTTCGTTGCGGTCAGAACAGATAGCACACAAATTGTTTGGCTGCTTTCAATAACTTTTGCATACTCGAAGTATATTATTAAACAAATAACCACCTAATCTCTTAATGAATAATTCATAAAGCAATGTAAGGCACAAACAAAAGCCGTTCTATGCTAAGGCATAGAATGGTAAAAAAAGATATGATTCTGTTAATAAATGGGTTATCTACTGTACTTTTCCTTGAGTATTGCTGCTATTGCAGCAGTCTCTTGCACATTGCGTCCAGTAGTCTTTACGCGCATTGATAGACCTCTGTCGTCCCAAAACAGAACAACATCTACAAGACCATCTTTTGTAAGACTATAGATATAGGTGCCAAATCTTGGTTGAAATGGACGTGAGCATAATATCCCCTCCACATACTCACTATGGCACAAACGCCTTGCATGATCTATCAAAACGTCCTTTCCGTGATCATCTCGGAGATTATCTTCTATACCACGGATTTTCTCATCGTAACTCAATGCAGACTTTACCAGTTCTATTTCAGAATGCTCTCCTATCCACCCTTTGAAAGCATCTTCTTCCAAATGCTCAGGAGCCGTCAAACATGGCCATTTCACATCCAGTTCCTCACCATCCGACATTACATGCACATCATGCATCACATTTGCCCAGAAATCAGATGATGCAAATCCAATAGACGGAACGCCATAGACGAATGCAGATGTCAAACCACTTGACACTTCCTGCTTGCCATCAACCTCAACGGCTGCAAGTGTGTTTTCGTATGCCTTACACTCCTTTTCATCATCAGGATTGACCTGAGGCATTGTAGCCGAAGACAATATGGCAAGCACATCAGCATCACGTCTGTGATTAGCACAAAATTCTCTGAGACTCATGTCCTCCGATAGCCTTATACTTGCCAGATCATCGCCATATCGAACCATTTTTGTCCCCAACGAACTTTGTGCCTGTTTTAATGTGCGGGCATACAATGCAACTCTTTGATGCACGTCGGTCTCATCCGCACACAAAGGTTTAAGTGTCAGTTCATTGAACGTGATCTGCTTGTATTTTTTGCCTGCCATAGCCTTTACACAAGTTTTAGCATCTGCAACGTCCACTCATCAAGGAAATCATCCGGATAATCGCTCAACGTTCCGTTTTTGTCGCAAGTGATCATCTTTACCTGACTCTCATCGTCTGGGAAATACAACACATGAGCCTCGCGTGCCTCCAATATACCCATCTTAACAGCAATACGCATACCGTTTACCACATGGTCGCTATGCGTCTCTATGATGAGCTGTAAGTTTTTCTCCTTTGCTATTCGTATCAAGAAATTCATGATACGTGATTGAGCGGCAGGATGCAAATGCGCTTCGGGATTCTCCACAATGAGCAAACTGTCTTTCTGAGCAAGCAAAGCAGCAACAATTACGGGCAACACATAGCTGTATCCGAAACCGACATTCACAGGGCGGAATGTCTCCTTGCCATCTTTCGAGTTAAGATATAATTCTATGCGTTCTGAATCTTTGTAGTTAATACGCATAGCCGCACCATCCAATATCTCGCCGAGAGCATCCTCTACTTCTTCCAGAAAGTCAATTCCTTTGCGCGAAAGTACATTTAGCAGATTCTCGCCATTTACTCCCAAATCATCATCCGCAAGACTATCTTTGCGCACAATCGAGTTCTGCGGTCCAAGACGGCCAGCAGACACATACCTTGCCGACTTCAGCATCTGTAGCGTCTTAATGTCAGAAGTCGTGCTTACAGTCTTCTGTTCCGACTCTACATCAGATGCTTCGGTAGAAATTTTCTCAAAACGAGATGCCCCATTGACGTTTAGCAAATCAATAGATGCCATCTGGGGCTTATTCGGCAACTCGGCGAACCCCATCTCAACAGTCTCGTTCTCATTATTTTTTATAGTAATGGAAAAGTGAGTTTTGTCGCTTGCGGAGTTCACTATATCAACAAACGTTCCCAAAGAAACATATCTTCCAGTCAAAAGCAGATTGCTGACATCGTTGCTTTCTGCCATTGTCTGAGCCAACAAAAGCAAGGACTGAGCCACAGTTGACTTACCACGGCCATTCTTACCATACATGATAGTGACAGGAGCAAGATTCAGCTCTTTCTCCTCATGAAAGCACTTAAAGTTTTCTAAAGTAACAATCTTCAGCATACCTACTAACTTTTTATCCATTCCCAAAATGACTTCACCATCCAACCTTGCCTGTCCTGATTAGTGACATCCACTATGAACAAGAAGTCAGCGTCATCAATCTTAGGACGTAGTTGATTATATAAATCATCTGCCGAAATCAGAGATCCAACTTTTACAACCCATGTTGATTCCAACGGGTGCTGCCACTCGCCACAACTCTTGATTGTGTCATACAACTCGTTGTAGTTTTGACCAGGTTTCTTAAGATCGTATGTTATTAAAAAAAACTTTGCCATTGTCAGGGTTGATTATCTGTATATTTGTTAATCCGTGGTGATTATGCTGCACATAAATGCACGACCCACCCGAAATTAATATGCAAAAATAATATTTTACCCTCACATACACGCGAGAATGTATGTTAAATCTTCATAAATTTTAATTTTGGGCAATCTTTCTTCCAAAATTTGGCAACTATAGATGTCGATAGGAATGTTTCTGGCAGTCCTCCGCGAACTGTTTCACTAAATCGTACCACATAGGATCTGCCGTATGCGCCCCCTTCCCTTTAGGGAGGGGCTGGGGTAGGCTTCATCATTCAGTAAGCGTCCAATTTTGACATGTCGCATTTGTAAGGTGCTGATTGGCACCTCACAGATTGATTTTCAAAATCGTTCTGATTTTAAAATTTATCGTTATTTAACTCGTTGTCTGATGCCGATAGTAGCCGGCATCAAGTTTTCATAGTCACGCCTGCCAAGTATCACCTGACGGAAAAACTCCTTCAGGTAGTCAAGGGCAAAGTACCCCTGTGCCTTGCATGTGGCAATGATGGTGTGGTATAAAGATGTGAAGCGCCCTATTTCCAAACATCAGGTCTCGGATTTTCCGGTTTTCCGCAGTCCGGCCCGTCCCCGTCCTGTTGATTGCGTTTCTTTTTCTGCGATGTCTTGTCAAACTTCTCTGCCGTCAGCACCTTTATCCGCTCGGACAGTTCCCTGATGATTTTTTCCTGCCTGTCGATTTCCTTCTGGCTTTCTGACTGCTTGTCCATAAAGCGGCGGATCTCGGCTAGCAGCCTGTCTATCTTCCTGCTTGATCTGTCCCGTTCCTGCTCGGCCTTCCTAAGCATGTCTTTGAGGTCACTGACAAGCTCGTACATCCCCTCCTTGTCTTTCTTCATTTCCTGAAGCTGTGCATAGAGGAAGCGTATGTAGTCTTTTGCTTCGGTGAGGGTTTCCATGAGTTCTGCAGGATCGTATGGTGCGGCCGGCTTGTCTTCCAGCTGCTCCAACCGGTGTGAGTTGTTGATTCTGCCTGCTATCTCGTCGAATTCCATACGCCTTGTATTTCCATACAAAGGTACTGAAAAGTATCGGGACTTGCAAGTAAAAACAAATGTGTTTTATTGATTATAAGTTAAATAATATTAAATTGACAGGATGCTCAGGAAAGCCTGATTTCCTTTATCACGGGCGTTTCCAGAATGGCAACCAGATCCCGCCATTCGATGCTGTAGAGCCGCCTTCCATCCTCTGACCTCACCTTCATGAAACGGTAGCCGTTTACATAGCTCTTCTCGTGCAGGTAGTAGGCATGCTTCTCGAAATGCACCATCTTTATCTTGTCATATCTCTTTGACATGAATATGAAGACATCGCCGTTCATGGGATCCCTGGAACAGGTGTTGCGTATAATCTCCAATATGCGTGGAGCCTTGCACCTCATGTCGTGGAAATGCGGCAGGAAATAGAACCTGTGGAGGCCGTTGACCGTCAGCATATCCCCTCCAGTCTCTCCACCAGGAGCTTAAGTGATGTGATGTCAAGCCCGCCTTTCTTGATGTAAAGGCCTTCACGGGTCCTGATGGTCACCGGTATCCCGCCTCTGGCGAATTTTTCCGGAGTTCCGGAGGAGGTACACCCGCCCCCCTCTGCCTGACATGGTTCCTCGGGAGCATCTGTTATCTCCACGGGCACCACTCTGCGGTGGGTTTTCCTATACCATTTGTCGAACTCATTGTACGGGATCCCGTTCGTCAGGCAGAAGCTGTTTATGCTTATGCCTTTGGGGGCTCCCTCTGTCTGATATAGAAACCAGACTTTTTCAAAATCCTTGTTGCTGTACATATTAATTGATATTAAATGTCGCAACAAAGGTATAACTATTTCATTTTTTCAACAACATGTCAAAATTGGACGCTTACCATTCGTCGTGAGACGAGTGAAGATTTCGCGTAACCACATAAAAGCACACAAAGAAGTTCCTATTTCGAAGAACCTCTTTGATTATTTCTGATATTCGTTATCGGAAAGTATAGTATCGTTCAAAAAGTAAACTATGCAGTAATCACGTTTACCTTAAGCCCAGAATTAACAATATCGCCATCATCAGTAACCAATGTGATATGGTCTTTCTGACAATACGATGTCATGATAACATCACCATAATCCATGGTTTGTCCCATGTCATCAATTAGCTTCTCAACATTCATAGAGTGAAAATCATCAGGATGACGTTGAGTCAAACTCAGAATATCATGCATCTGATTCTTTATCTCTTGCAGAGCAGATAGATACTCCTCGGTTGTACGATAATCGTGTTTGAAATCAGCTTGATACAAAGAATTCCTTTTCTTCCACTGGTCAAACTCTATACGCAATGATGCATTCACATATTCTGCTACAACCTGGGAATTAATCCAGATAAATGCACCACGAGACCTTATATCTGCCAACAAAGAACTATATGCTCTTTGTTTGTACAACTTAGAACCTGCAATCGGGGCAAAAATGCAAATCCAAACGCAAGTATCAAAGAAAAAAATGATTATCCGCAAATAACCGACCGAAAATTTGTCTGAATCCCTGAAAAAGCTTATCTTTGCACCAGATTTAAAATTCCACTGCAAGATGAAGCTGTTTGAATTCACCCAACG
>JAZLIY010000085.1:0-49663 GCA_045617645.1 Bacteroidaceae bacterium
GCCTACGCTCGTCACATCGCCGTCAAACGTGATTACGCCATAATCGGCATTTTCATAATACACATTTTGGGCATCAATGTAGGTCGCACCAAAGACATCGATGTCATGAGGTATTATCTTTTGATGGTCAGACGACCGATACACAATTTGGTTGCTTGCCGGTGTCGGCAAGGGTGGTACAATCGACTTAATTACAGGGCGAACAGAACATCCGTTGTAACGGTCAACGCCGTCACAACCTGGGTCATTACTGCCGCCGAAGTAGATGCGGTACGCGGCGTCCGAGTAGCCGTAGAGCGATGAGGACCAGTAATCTCCGAAAGTACCAGGACCTTCAAGCGACGTACCTTCGTAATAACCAGAAGCGGGCAAAAAGATGGACTTATCCGTATAACCTGCTTTCTTACCTGTTATAACATAACCTTTAACTCCAGTATTATTGTAGTTGTTCGTCCACTGCCACGTACAATTTCCTATCAATTCTTCAATTTCATTTTTAGTCGGCATACGCCAATCTGCACCCCAATTAACATGAGCGGCATCGTTTTCAGGATCAAGAGTGGTCTTGTTGTCGCCAACAAAAGTACCTCCATTGTACCAAACACAGCTCGTTTGACCATCAGGATATGTGTACTTATTCAAACTCGACCATGAGCCAGAACCTAACAGATACGTGCTCCAAGAATAATCCTTTTTCGGCTTTGTCTCACCCCAAGCGAAGTAATAGCCATAATCTTCGGGCGAAGTAGCACCCACATTCATGTTTGCCCATTCAACACTTAAGCCAAGGTCAACACTTATAACATTGGCAGGAACCTCTGCCCACATCCCTGCGCTGAGCGTCAGGAGGGCGAATAAAATAGTTAGTTTACGCATATTTTTTGTTAATTATTTAAGAAAACATGTTCGCAATAGCATAGAGAGGTAATATATTTACATGCCGTACCATATTTTCATGAGTGTCCTCATAATCCAAATGACCGAAGTTTTCTAATGAGCAACGAATAGCTGAAGATAGGTGCTTTTTTTGCATCATCAACCATAAACTCTTCATGCCACCTTGCGTTTCTGCTTTAATCTCGATGGGTAAAATCTGAGCATTATAGGGCTGCAGGTAATCCACTTCAGCCACACTGTTTTTAGTCTCTCCTACCCAGTAAAAAAGTTCATGTTTCATGGCAGGGTCTTGATAACGTAGTAATTCCAACCCTGCCACCATTTCTGAAATAGAACCTTTGTTTACCAAATCAGTAGCACTATCCGTTAGAATAGACTGCGCCATTGACGAAGCATTGCCTAACGAAAAATCAAGCAACCTCAAAAGCAAACCGCTATCAAGAATGAGCATCTTTTGATAATCAAAATCGGCTTCACCTCCTAATGGCAAACCATTTGCGTATGTGCGCGTTACCGGAATTATTAACCCCGCCATCGTCAAAAGGCGAACAGCCTCTCTTATCTTATCCGCCTTAACATCATTCATTACCTTTGCGCACACAAATTTCTTGGTGATTTGAACAGCCACACCACGTAAAACTTGTCGTAACAAACCGGGATTCACATTTTTCTTGTATTTGGCAAAGTCGTCTTCATAGCTCAACACTATTTCATCTTGCAATTGCTGACATTGTAAATATTCGTGCGTCTGCGCCCAACAGCATACGACTTCGGGCATGCCTCCTACCAATAGGTAAGTTCGGAATAGTTCCACTAACTTATCATGTAGCGGTTCTGGAAGCGGAGTTGCGGAATCGGCCTTTTGCTTCGCCCGCAACAGCCCTGGGTTATCTGTTGCCATCAAAAACTCATCAAATGTCATTGGATACATAAACATTGAATGAATTCGTCCAACTCCAAACGTAGGTAATTCTGCTAAAGCGAACTCCAATAGCGAACCTGCAGCGGCCACATGAAGTTCCGGATAATCCTCTTTGAAGAACCGAAGGCTCATGATCGCTTGCGGACATTCTTGTATTTCATCTAAGAACAATAGCGTTTTCCCCGCTTCAATCGGTTGCTGAGAAAGTGCCTCCAATTGAGAACATATACGCCGCACATCTAAGTCTGGCTCAAACACTCTTTTGTATGTTGGTTGTTTCTCGAAATTGATCTCGACGTAGCTGCCAAACTGCTCTCCTAAATGGCGAATAGCAGACGACTTCCCAACTTGTCTTGCTCCTCGAAGAAGTAATGGCTTGCGATTAGGCTGCTTTGCCCAAAGGGAAAGATGAGCATCTATTAAGCGAGTTATATACATTTTCCAAAGATATATTTATTACAAATCAGACTATTTCCAAAGATATATTTTTATGTATTAAGACGAAATCCAAACCAATAACTCTGCGAGAGGGATTTTGTCTCGCGCTGCAAAAGTACAAAAAAATAGATGAGTTGTACAAACTCTATCGCAATTTTATTGTATTTGCAGTCCTTCCGCATTATGCAGTTTGCCACCTTTTGCGGATGAAGAGTTAACCATCGTGAAGGAACTTGCCATCGTGCATTGTGAACCGTGTACCTTTTCAATCGCAGTCTCTTGGTCGATAAGCGGCATTGTTGACGGCATCAACGGCTTCGTCTCTTGACATACCGTGCTTGTGCTAATCCCACGCTGAGCGTCAGGAGGGCGAATAAAATAATTAGTTTGCGCATATTATATTTGATTTTATTTATTTTGAAATATCAGAAAACTTGGACTTATAGTTAATTAATCCACAGAAAGGTAACGGCAGTTGTTCCTGTCCTGCATAAATAACTTGCGAAGATGTCAGGTCGCCTCCCAACAGGGATTGCAGATATTTGAGAGCCTTGTTAAAATCCGGATGGAAACGCTCCGCGGATTTGATTTCATAAGCCCGTACTCCCTGTGCGTCTTCTTGAATAAGGTCGATCTCCTGACTCTTATCCCGATAAAAAAACAAGTTGTTTTTACGTGCGTGGTTGTAACAGTCCTTGAGGAACTCACAAACCACCATATTCTCAAATATGACACCCCGCAACGGATGATGGGCTAATTGTTGGGCATTCTCTATCCCAAGCAGATAGCACACCAGCCCCACATCGTAAAAATACACCTTAGGCGTTTTGGTAAGTCGTTTCCCGATGTTGCGGTAGAATGGCTGAAGGGTAAAGGCTGTATAAGAAGTCTCCAATATACTCATCCATGACTGAATGGTCTTGTAATCCACTCCTAATTCCGCCCCAAGAGACGATGCCGAAAACACATTCCCCACGCGAGAGGCTGCAATGGTCAAAAAACGCTGAAACAAACTTATGTCTTTTACATTCAAAATCTGGCGCACATCTCGCTGGATATAAGTAGCCACATAGCTGTCATAAACCATGTTGGGCGTCTTTTTGTCTCCCCAAACAGCAGGATAAAATCCGCGCCACATCAGTTCATCAGTAGGGATGTCAGCATCCTTGCCCAACTCTCCGATACTGAGAGGCAACAATCTTAATACGGCGACACGTCCTGCCAGGGATTGAGAAATGCTTTGCATCAAAAGGAAATCGCTGCTTCCGCTTAGGACATACCGATAGTCCTTGTGTTCATCCACAACAACCTGCAATACGGAAAACAGTTCCGGCAAGTTTTGCGCCTCGTCAATGATCAGTCCATTAGGGTTGTTCAACAAATAGCCCTCTATGTCTTGACGGATCAACTCCCTTGTTGTAGCTCTTTCCAAATTCACATATTCGTAATCCGGGAAGGCCATCTTGCATAATGTCGTTTTGCCCGACTGACGCGGTCCGGTGATGGATATCACGCTCCATTGCGCACTCAGTTCCACTAATTGTTGTTGTAATATTCGCTGATACATATCTTGCATGTCTTATGGACAAATTAGGAGTGATATTCTTATTTTGGCCGCAAAAGGTACTACTTTATTATCATATATGCAAATCATTTTTCAAAAAACGAAAATGTTTCGATTTTAAGCTGTGAGCCATTAGCCGTTAGCCGTTAACTGTGAGGGTTTAATGTTTAGACTTTTGACGATTTGACTTTTTGACCTTTAACTTTCGACTTTCAACTCTCGACTTACTGTACCTACATTCCTACGCTCAGCGTCAGGAGGGCGAATAAAATAGTTAGTTTGCGCATAATGATGTATTGATGAATTGATGAATTGATTAGTAATTAATGATTTCCCAATGACCACCTTTATCAGGACCAATACGGAGCAGGTGACCTTGAGTTTGTAGTGTTTTTAGGTGCTTCTGAACCGCAGATTGAGCAATTCCTATTTGTTCGGATAACTCTTTGCGAGAAGCAGTGGGATGATTGGCTAAATAATGTAGTATTTGCTCTCTTGTTTTCTGACCACCATTTGTGGTTTTCTGACCACCATTTGTAGTTTTCTGACCACCATCAAGCATATCTTTTTCATAGGTTGATATATCTTGCTGCAAATGTTCACAATGAAGATGGTGCATACAATGTATAAATAAACTTATATTCTCTTGTTCCCGTGCGTCAATCAACGCTTGGATATAGGCGACCTTATCTTGTTTAAGGACTTTCGTGGGTAACACACCAAACTCCATTTGAAGTAAATTCATTAGCAAACGGCTTGTCCTACCGTTACCATCAGCCCATGGATGGATAGTCACTAACTCGTAATGAGCCCAATAACTAAGTTCATAGATGGCATATATATCAGTAGTATCTATGACAGCACGACGGCGGTTCAGATCTTCACAGAACGATTGAAGTTTAGAGGGTACTTTCTGATAGGCCATATACGATTTACCACCTAATCCTGCCGTTACATTCAGTAAACGCAGTTCTCCTTTGGCTACGGAGAAACTGCCGCCAAGGGCATTATATTCGCTACCTGTATGCGCCATCACTTTGGAGGCTAAAAGTACTAACCAATCGATTGTAATAGGTTGATGTCTTTGTATCCACTCTCGACCGTAATCATAAGCTGCTTTCAAATCGATATTCATCATCTGCTCCGTTAGAGTGCGTTTAGATGATGTAAGACCTTCATCAAATAGCAATTGTGCTTCCACTTCTGTGACGGTTGAACCCTCAATCGCTGTAGAATGCGTAATGATAGAGTACAAGTAGAACTTTTCATAATCCACTTGATCGGATATGCCTAACTCTTTATGTTTACGCAAGAGATTGATTAATATGTCTTTGTCATTAGATAGCATATAACTAATTAAAAATATTCTTGTACTGCAAATTCAAATTGTTGTATAAAGATTTGTTTAAAAGCGTATAGATTATTCTGTTCATAAAAAATCAACATTGCTTTTTTGTAGTCGATAGACACCACCGTGCGGAAAGATAATGGGCAGTAACCATTGGCAATTAAAATAGCATTGCTCGTTATTCGCGCCGTACGCTTGTTGCCATCCACAAAAGCCTGAATATAACTGAGCAAGACTAATGCTAACAGTGCTTTATCAAAAACGGTAGTCCTGCTGTTGATTAAATCGCACATACTTTGCATCGCTTCGCGAATTTGAAACTCATTGTCTAAAGGACGATAATTGGTGCCTGTAATACCTACGCGCCGATGCCTAATCCCTTTATCCACCGCCAAGTCCTTGATCAACAGCGAATGTATATCTTCTATTCGACTAACAGTCAACTGTTGCAAATAATCGGGATTGTCCAACACGAACCGCAAGGCATATTTGTGATTGAGGAGCATAATAGCTTCTTCCTGAGTCTTGCCGTCTGCCGTTTTGCTTTCGCGCAATAAGCGTTCCGTCTCCAATAACGAATAGGTGTTCCCCTCTATTTGTGACGATTTCCAACTTAAATCAATGCCTAACCGTTCCATCTCCCGGCGGTATTCGTTATCGGTCAGTTGGGACAGATGTTGCCTAAACTCATCCTGCAAGGCGTTAAGATGCGCCAACTCCTCTTCACTGAATAAAGTAACCGACGGTAGTATATCTTGTATTAACTCAAAATTAAATGTTGACTGAATAACGCGTTTATCTTCTTCCACAGCAAAATACGTGTCCAGATCCAACGGCATTGTGATAAATGCCTGATGAGACAAAGAATATCGGGTAGCGCGTGCTTTACCGCTAACAACAACATCTCCCGAAACGACGGTGTTACTAATAAGTCGCTTCAATGTAGCATCGCTTCCTGTAAAAGATATGCCTTGGCGAATCTCATCACGGGTGGATAGCGGATGATAGTGTAAGAATTGTAATATTTCTCGTTTTGTATCCATCGTTTTCAAAATCGGCGCAAAATCACAAAAAACAATCAATGAATCGGCTCATTTTGAACCGAAAAATGATAAAATAATGCGTTTTTTGAGCCAATTCCTTAATTTTTGATATCGTTATACTTTTATTTTTGTGTTTGTTGTACTAATTCCTGCGTAAAGCTAAAGCCATCCGGATTATTTTCTTGAATTTGTTTTGCTGTTTCATAATAATGTTGTACATTTGCACTAGAAATCTCGTTTTTGTATTTATTTGAGTTTCAATTGTGTGACATACGAAAACGGGGTTAATCCCCATAATATAATATGTGTATCTGCTCGCTATCGTACAACTCGGTCTTCAAATGACCTGCGGTCACACGAAGACCTCTTTAGTTTTTTCTTATTCTTCCTTCACCTTGATATATTCCACGCTCTTCGGGTTGTAGAGGATGATTTCCTTGCCGTCCTTGTCGGTGACGATGAGGGCGGGGCCGTCCTGCTTCGTGCCGAGGGTGCCGATGACGTCGGCTTTTATGGCTTCGTATGTGTCGATTACACCATTAATAATCTTAACAGCGGCATTTTGGGCATCTTTGATTTCCGATTCATCATCTGAATTGTAGATGATATCGATGTACGTCTGCACCAACCCTGTGAGATAAGCACTCGTCTCGCCTTGCATCGCTGACCTGATGGCAGCAAGGGCTGTATCTTTCACCTTTTTCGGGTGGATAAATTCCAAGGCAGCATTTTTGGCTTTATCGATTTCCTTAATTTCCGTTGCATTGTTAATGTCGGCTTTGTATCCATTTATTATCTGCATGTCTTCCTCTGTCAGGATGGTCATACCATTAATCTCGTTGTCAATGGCTTCAATGGCTTCTTTCTGATATAGAGGCAATGAATAAATTATTCTTCCGTCTTTCTTCCAATTCTCAATATCGGAAATTTTGTTGGTACAAGCTTCGTCTGTATAATAGAAAATAGGACAGTAGTCTCCATTGAATTCAATTCCTTTCTCCCAATAATCCCTCAATCCGTGTTCGGTTTCCGTAACAGGTCTGCCTTCATACTTTATTGTTTTGTTAAGAGCTGCTGATTCTGTTATATTTTTAGGTGGATTCAAATCGCTATATGCACCGTATAAACTACCACCTTCCACCAGATAAATAATGTCAGAGTTGTTAAAGTCTATAGCAGCGGAAGCATCCAACGTGCCAAAGATATAAATTGTTCCATGGTTGTCTAAAATCCCCTTACTTTTTATTTTTACGCTTGCTCCCGGAAGGATGATTGCTGCATCACCGACGTCTACATATAAACTACTTAAGCTAACATTGCCTCCGAGGGCTGTAATATGTTCATCATTTGTCGCGAGACGATTTTTTTCGTCATTCGTTTGAATAAGGTCATACGCCATAGCGTTTACCGATGTCAGGCACAGCAATGCCACGAGGCACAACGCACGGAGGATTAAGTTGATTAGTTTCATTTTGTATCTATTTATTAGTTTCCTCTTTGATAAACTCCACTTTCTCTATATGGCTAAACTGACGGAGCAGCGAGAGCAGAAGCCAAATATATTTGGATAATGCCGAGTCGTGACGGAAGAAGGCGATAGCCAAGTGACACTTTTTCCATGAGTTCTGACATGAACTAACAGATAGTCTTTGTGTAATGCGTTATTGCACAGATTCATAGGTATATATTAGGTCTGAATAATGTTTAATATGCAAAGGTAATAAAAAAACTGTAATTTTTCTCATGATTTCATCCGAAAAATTAACGAATATCCAGAAAACAAGCCTAAAATGTCCTTTTTCGGACTAAAACCATTGATTCTGTCTTCCAATAAGCATGACAATGACAGTACAAAACACAAAGAATCCCAGCACGAAGAAGAACCAGAAGAAGTATTGGACATAATGCCCGAGGTAGCATCCATCATATTCCTTGAACCGTTTTCTGGCATCTTTCCGTTCCTCTGCAATCATTCCATTGACTTCACGGATATGCTCCTGCATCTGAGAGAGCATCCACTTGTGTTCGTTGTCAAACGTGGTTTGAACCTTCTGCCAGTCTTCATTTGCGCTGCAAAGGTATATCGGGGTATTAGCATCAAAAACATGGGACAATTATTTATCTTCGACCACTCACTTATTCAGCATATTGCCGCCCTGGATGAGGGGCTGAATGAAAATGCCTATATCGTGCCTGGACTCGGAGATGCCGGCGACCGCATCTTCGGAACGGAATGACGACGTTGCCCGGTTCATTACTAATCCCCAAGCCCGGTCATTACTAATCCCCAAGTCCGGTCATTACTAATCCCTAAGCTCGGTCATTGGGCAGGGCCAGGGCTGCACATCCTGTTTGCCCCCGGCAGCCATGGCCTCCTGTTCGGTGCTGCGCTCGTCGTAGCGGCACAGGGCTGACGACGGAAATAGACCAGGCCCGGCGAGCACAGTTTTTGGTCACGCACCCACTCAAAATATTCGCGTATCAGCTTGCGGCGGGCAAGACGGTTGCGATCTCGGTTTTCGGGGTTCAGCTCATCTCCCTGCGAAGCCTCTTTTTCTTCCTTGGAAAACGCCGTGGCGTTACTTCCAGTAGGGATTACTTGATTATATAATACTTTTAATTCGTCGCATTTGACGACGCTTGCCTGGGCAGATTTCAGGGTGACGGAACCGGACAAAAGCATGCCGTCGGCCTCCTCGTACCGATGCCAGACGGGAGAGAAAATGGCCGTGATGTCCTGCTCGGAATTACCCACGATGTAGAACGACTTTATGATATCTCGCATCATACGTCTGTGTTTTATTGTTGACGCTGCGAAGATACATGCTTTTCTCCAAAGGGTGGTGACTATATATATGTCACCACCCCACCATTTCGCCTCGATTTTTTAACATTTTTTATGAGAACGTGTTAACTCAAGTTTCGCATGTTCAGCCTGGAAGGCTATACTATAAGTAACCGGGTACGGAGTGCCCGGTATATCAGCGATATACAGTGCCCGCCGAAAAAGACTGCATTGTATGTAAAGATATTTCACACTCTTACCGAAAGGCAATTTCAGGCTCTGCAGGACACCTTCTCCACCGAGTGCACAAGACCAAGTAGACAGAGTGCACTCTGGGTAGTAGGAAAAGTGCACTCTGAGTAGTAGACAAAGTGCACTCTGTAAAAAAGCCCCTTTTTAGGCCATTTTTAGGGCCATCAGCCGAAAATGAAATATTGATTATAAACAATAAAATTTTTTTATCGTTAAAATGAAAGTAAAGAATATCATACGCTACACCGTCCTGGATGGTGTAGTATCTGCATCGGGAGTCCACTACGTGGCTGCCAAGAGTGTATTGTCGGGAACATTGGATTTCCGGCTGTTGTGCGAGGAGGCTTGCGACGGAAACGGCATCAAGCCCTCTGAGATGATAAATGCCGTAAGCCTGTTCGTGGATGTGGTGAAGCGCAATCAGTTGAATGGATTATATTACGAGCAATAGTGTGAGGTATTTTGTATCCGCAAGGACATTTTGTAATCTATTCTGCCCAGACGGCTCTTACGGAAGAACCGTAGAAACGATAGTAATAGTATATCCAATAAGTATTGTCGTTGGTACTTTGGTTGAGTTTGTATATTATGTATTCGCTTGTTAATCCGTGGTAATAATAGATACGGGTGAATAAATGTGTTGTGCTAAGAATGAAAAAAAAGCCAAAAGATACGATTATCTCGGATTTTAGCAGTACCTTTGCGAATCTTTACGAAAAAAAATGATTGTGGTTTTACAAAATTAAGAATTATGAAAGCCGTTGAAAGAAAGTTTCTGGTTCCTTTTATCCTCATCACTTCGCTATTTTTCCTATGGGGAATTGCCAATAATATGACAGATACCTTGCTGAGCGCTTTTAAGCGTATCACAGACATGTCCGACTCACAAACATCCCTCATACAGTTCGCTTTCTACGGAGCATATTTCTGCATAGCTCTTCCGGCATCCCTGTTCATAAGGAAATACAGTTACAAGAGTGGAGTGATACTGGGACTCTCGCTATACGCTACAGGAGCATTGCTTTTCCTGCCTGCCGCCAAGGCCGCCAGCTATGCGTTCTATTTGATTGCCATATATATACTCGCATCGGGATGTTCCATTCTGGAGACAACGGCAAATCCGTACATCTTGAGCATGGGCTCTCCAAAGACAGCGACACGCAGGCTCAACATAGCCCAGTCCTTTAATCCCATTGGTTCCATTACGGGTATCCTGCTCAGCAAGTTTTTCATTCTGAAGGATATTAGTTACAATAGCGTGTCGGGAACGTACATGACGCTGGGCTGTTCTCTCATCGTAATCATGCTTGTTATGCTGTTCGTCGATATGCCCAAAGGGCGGGACGCTTCCGGTGGAAATTCATTGAAGGCCACTTTCGCCCGCCTTCTGTCGAACAGGAAGTATAAATTCGGGGTCATAGCCCAGTTCTTCGGGCAGGGGGCTCAGATTGGAGTCTGGAGCTTTACTATCCGAATCGCCATGCAGGAACTGGGAATCACGGAATATACGGGCTCTACCATATACCTGATGACGATAGTCTGTTTCTGTTCGTCCAGATTCATCTATACCTATTTAATGAAGTATATCCGACCTTCCGTCCTTCTTGCCGCAGGTACCAGCATGGCAATGTTGTGTACGTTGGGAATGGTTTTCGCCTCTGGAACAGGGTATCTTGTGGTCGTCCTCCTACTATTGGTCAGTCTCTTCATGTCCCTGATGTTCCCCACCATCTATGGTCTGGCACTTGGTGACGTTGACGTACTTGCCAAGGGCGGACGTGCCGGAGATGCCACCATCGGAGCCAGCGGTCTAATCATGGCCATTTTTGGAGGCGCAGTCCTGACTCCTATTCAGGGAGTTGTTTCCGATGCGTTCGGTATCTACAATGCCTTCCTTGTCCCTACCATTTGCTTCGCCGTGGTCATAGCCTATGCGGGATACGTCATCTGTCAGGAGAATAAGGACATAACCTGTGCTATGCAGCTTGACATGTCCAAGTATGTCAAAGCGGCTACTGGTTCAAACTGTGTACTGTATAATCACGTCTCCGATTCCGGCATCATTGTAAAGCTGTACAATGCCAATTGTCAAGCATCGGCTGTGCGTACGGAACAAGAACTGGCCGGAAAGATCTGGGAAATGGGAATACCATGCCCCGAGCCGGGAGACTTGGTAACAGACGGCACAAGGATGGGAATAAGATTCATGCGCGTCGTGGGCAAGCGCTCCTTCTCCAGAATGTTTGCCGACGAGCCGAATAGAATAAAGGAACTGGCCAGAGAATTTGCCCAGGTCTGCAAGAATCTGCATTCTACGGTATGCCCCGACGGTAAGTTCGAGAAAGCAGAGGAGTTCTACGCAAATCTGATAGAAAAGATGGTTGGTCTGGATGACCAGAATAGGGAATACTTCAGACATTTCATTACCCTCATCCCAAAATGCAGCACGGCAATGCACGGCGATATGCATTTCGGCAACGTGCTGAGCACTCTTGGACCGGGAGAGCCCCTGAGTTCTGCGCACGAACTGAAGTTCATTGATTTTGACAAGTTCAAGTGTGGATGCCCTCTTCTGGACATTGGTCTGTTGAAATACCTCTGCCTTGATGTGGATGATGCCTACCGTTTTAAGAAATTCCATATTCACGGTGAGCAAAGCAGGGAAATCTGGAATTATTTCGTGAAGGAATATTTCTTTGCAGAAGATAATCTGGCACGGAAGTGGTTTGGGGAAGATGCCGATTTCAGAGCTGTGGAAAGGAGACTCGAACCGTATCGTCAGTTAAGGGAACTGGAATTCTGTTATGAAAACGGTGTATCGTAATTCCGACGTTATGTGAAACAAAGGTTTACGCAGACAGCATCTTGAGCGAGTAGGCGTTAATTTTCTCTTTTTATCATGAATGGCAGATTGCAGGCATCTTCCAACAATTTTCTTGCCCTTTCTGCATTATAGGAGGATTCACCATAGAGAGCGTCAAAGAATTGTGTCAACTCATATTGGCTTATACCATTTTTCAGTTGATATACAAGACACAGATTCTGAATACCGATATTGGAGGCAATGATGTCGAGGTTTGTTCCACCAATCTGGTGAAGAGCCAGCTGGTAGGCATCAGCCGAATAGTCCCGTATAAGCCTTTCTATTTCGCCAAGGTTCATAAAGCCCAATTTCAGCAACACCCTCAGGAAAGGCATCAAGGGTGTGGGGTGAATTTCCGCTTGGTTGATGGCCGCAATCTTGTCTGTCAGTCGCTTGAATGGCTCCAGTTCCAGATATTTACCAAACGACTCTCCATCGAGTGGAATGTTGTCAAAGTCCCGGTTTCTTAAAAGACGATCGACCTTATAGCGATATGCAGTTATCGAGGACCGTAAACGTGAAAATTCGTCGTCAGCCAATTCCAATACACCAGCTAACCGGCTTAAGGTGCGGAGGTATTCGTTTGGTATTTCGATGTCTGATTTGTATCCGATATCATGCTCTATTGTTGACCATACATGTTGTAGGGCACTCCTCATCTGTATTTCAAACCGATATTCGTTTATCTCCGGCATCTTCTCATCATAATACAGGCTCTTCGGTATCGAACAGATGTAGTGTAGTGACAAATATCCGAAACTGTTTATTTTGTGTGATTTACGTTTGTCAACCGAGTTCTCCCAATCCACCGTGAAAAGGCTCTTCATCAGCGCAGCTATCTTGTCCACCTCGTTAGTGTAGAATGTTATGATGCGTGCACCTACGATATCTGTCAGGTCTGCCAGCGACCTATACTTACTTCCCTTTCGTGCCAATTTACCGATAAGACTCTTTTCTGTCTTGATACGGGCTTCGATGGCTGTAACCGCGATGTTGTTCTGCTCAAGACATTTGTGAAGATTTTGAAGTATTATCTCCTTCATCGTCTTGAAAACGTCCAGTTTTTCTTGATACTCCTCAAGAATCATGGTGCAATGTATGTCAAGTGGCAAATTCTCCATCTTTACAGGCGTTTTTCCATCGTCATTACTGATTTTTATGCATGATTAAATCCTGGTCGCAAATTTACGATTATTTTTTGATATAACCCCCTCAAATGTTATTTTTAATGTCATTTTCCTGTATCTTTGAAGTTGTCGCATAGAACACATTAATATATTGGAGTAAAAGCAATGAAAGGACCATCCATAAAAAGGTGCTATTTTGCCAAATGGTGTTAAAATTCTCACTACGGAGAATCATGATGTCATCTTCTATTTGAATGTTGCCTTAGGTGTCGTATTCCTCATTCTATGGATTGTTGGCAAAATATTAAACAGCAAAGATGACAAAAAGAATTTTGTAAATATCCTGCAGTGGTCTGTCACAGAGAAGATATACTCAGCATTAATCGCCGGTTGCGGAAGTTACAGGTATTTCCCGGCTATCTTTACCATCTGTTGAAGGTTCTCCAGGGTATTGGCCGCCAGGATGCCAGAGCACGAAGTAAGAGAGGGCATCTGGCCATGCAAGTCAGAGATGACACCACCGGCCTCTGTCAGGATAAGCGAGGCGGCTGCATAGTCCCAGGGTGAAAGGTTGTACTCGAAATACAGTTCGCACCGTCCCAATGCCAGATAGCATAGTTCGGGCGCGGCTGCACCGAAGCGCCGCACATCATTGCACTGCATGAAAGCATCGTAGATGATTTCGGAACAAACCCGCGCATTCTCCTTGTGATAGACACAAAGGGCCGTACACAGCACGGCATTCTGGAACGGGCGGTCGGATACACGTATCCGTTTGCCGTTGAGGAACGCTCCCCCACCCTTGCTTGCCGTGAAAATTTCCTTTTTGCGCGGCAGGTAAACGACCGCCTCCACCATTTCCGACAGGTGTTTCAATCCCACGCAGATGGCACACTCGTCGATACCGCGACTGTAATTGGCTGTTCCGTCGATGGGATCGATAATCCAGGTGTATTCATGGGATAAGTCGTGAAAGTCTTCTTCCTCGCACAGGAATCCGCTCTCTGGCATAAGTTCCTGAAGATGGGTGCGCAGGTATTCCTGTACGGCCACATCGGAGGAAGTAACGATATTGGCGTATCCCTCTTTCTGTGAGATCTCGAACGTGTCGGACAGCATCAGTTCGGATGCTCCGACCACAATGTCGGTAATTTCGTCGAGTAAGCTCATCTCTGTTTCTAACAGTAGCAAAAAGAATGCACTATGAATTACCAGATGTCCTCGGGCGTGGCAGGGTTGTCGAAGACTTCCTTGGGACAGAATTCCATATAATCCATATAGAATTCCTTTTGGTCGGAGTCGAGTACACTCTTCAATTTAAGATAATAGGTCTTGTCGGGATCCATCATCTGACGCAGCACGATGTGGCGCACGTTCTCACTACCGTTGCTGATGCGCTCGTGATTGGCGGCATCGCCATTGCTGGTTACCAGTTTGCAACCTTTCATGTATCCCAGGTTACGCATTCTCTTATCTACCTCGGTATTGTAGTCCATGTCCTCTGTATCTTCGGCAAAACCCGTACTGCGATAGCCACCGCTATAATTACCAGTGGCACGCATGGTGATGTCCATGGGAATACCGGTGACGGGCAGGTTGTCCAGGTCGCTGCCGAAATACATCTGGGCAATCCCTCGGTTGTTGTTGGCAAGTACCACATAGCGCAGTTCGTAGATTCCCTTGCGGGGAACGGGAGGCATGGTGAACGTCAGTTCGTAGCGGCCCACAGCCTTCATCTCGTCGGCATGGAGGTTGCACCAGTTGTAATCGTAGGCATTGTAATAGACAAAGTTACAGTCATCGTTCACGATCATGTCCTTGAAATAGGGATAAAGACTCGTTTGTGGGATATAGACATGCTGATAGCGTTCGTCGTAGGCTTCTTTCTTGCGGATGTCGTTGGTCATGGCTTCGGGGAACAGGCTCATGCCGTCGAAGCGGATACGCTCGCTGCCCAGGTTCTTGCGCACCTCATCGTTGTAGGACAGGGGTTTGTCGATGGGATAGATGCAGGCATTGGAAATGTCCGATGTCACCATGCGTTCGTCATCGTTGCCTACACGGCATCCCGTCTTTTCCGGAGCGCAACTCAACTCGTGATAAGTACCCTTACGACCGTTGTCCAATACAGGGAAACGGTTGATATAGATGCCGTTACTTTCGGCACTCTCGTATAGTTTGAACAAGCGTCTCTTGCCGAACGAGGCATAGTATTCACACGTTGCTGCTCCTAACGTCTTGTTCCAGCGGTTATATCCGGACTCATTATGGTGAATGACCAGCTTGTTGGTCGGTATCTTCATGGGCAGGATATGGTAGGTGAGCCACTGGTAGAGCAGGTTGCCCTCATTGTCATAGTCCTCATCGACGGTGAACTTGTCCTCCTCGGAATACTGATGGTTGTCCAGCACCCACTGCTGTAGTTTCGATAGCAGTTCGGGATCCTTGGGGTCTATGTTCTGGCTCTTCCAGAAATCATCCGTTTCGGCAAAGATGGTGAAACCTATCAGACGGTGGGCGGGAGCATAGCCAACGTCACCCTCGGCAAAACCATGGCTCGTCATGCCATGCAAGTCGGGAATCTTGCCTGCCTGGTAGAGTGCCTCATAGGCGTCGTCGCGGAGTACGTCCAACGTATCGAACAATCCACAGGCCTGTATGGCGCGGGCATATACCAGATAGCCCTCTTCCTGTTTCTCCAGAATATTCTGGAAATAGATGGTGGCCGAGTTGTTGGTTGGGGCAATGACTTTCTCCACCTGATGTATCACTCCGTTCGTAGCCAGGATGTCACGGTTTTTTATGTTTATGGGGCAGTCGCCATTGATGAAGATTTCTTCCGCATTATTGGCATTCCAAGTGACGGAAATCTTCTTGTCCATCAAGTTGTTCAACGGGAATTCGCCACCCGTTTTCTGCGGGAAGTCGGAAATCTCATATACATTGTCGTTGTCACCGCTGTCGATGATGCTGTTATAGACGATCACCTTGCGTATGGAATCCAAATTCGCGCTGTCGGTAAAGGCATCCCAGGAGGCACTGCCGATAATTTTTTTCTCCACCAGCGTTTCCAGGTATTCGTGTATCGCTTCGTTTGTAGGCGCAAAGACGGTATAGCGACCACGCGCTGACAGGATCTGCGCCACGGAACACTTGCTCAGGCTACCGATGGGTACCTGGTGAAGCAACGTGGTATATTCGTCGTAATCGGAATGGTCGTTCAGGTAATCTATCAAGGTACGTTCCTTGAAGACATAGCGGGCGGAATCGTCTATCTCCTCCGTACATGCATAGCACAACACCCCTATCATTAAAAATAACAAAACACGTTTTAGCATATATAGAGCTTATTTTATACTTATAGTTGTTAAATACGAGCGCAAAAGTACAAATATCATTCATCTTTCCAAAATAATCGCCCATAATTATATTTTATTTTCTTAGTATTGGTTAAATTTAAATAATTAAATTGTAACTTTGGCACGTATTTGACTCATAAGAGAACAAAGTGCAACTTATTTGATAACCATAACCCCATAATATGAAAACAAGAAGTTTTATTTTATCGTTTTATTTGACCCTGTCTGCCTTGCCGAGTATGGCATACAATGCTATAGAGATAGACGAGTTCAAGGCCGTCTTTAATGAATATCCCCAACATACGCCGACCGACAAGACGGTGGATGCCCCTCTGGCCGGTAACGGCGACATCGGGCTTGTCATGGCTCCGTCGGCAGGAAAAGTGACCTTCTATGTGGGAAAGAATGATTTCTGGAAGTCTGTCCCTTCCTATGGCGAGGGAAAGATTATGCAGCCGGGCGGTCTGGATATAACGGCCGACATCCTGAAGGAAGGCACATACAAGGCAGAACAGCTGCCGGGAACAGCCGAGATCAAGGCATCGTTCACCTTGGCCGACAATACCCTGCGCATGACTTCCTGGGTAGCCGCTACGGACAACAAGGTGGTCATAGAACTGCAAGCCACCAAGACAACAACGCTGAAACTGCGCCTGTGGTCGGGCGAAGGCCAGCAATCGACAACGGCACAGGGCACATCGGGCGGTTGCCGATGGGTAAGCCGTTCGTTCGAGAACATCGAACATTTGCAGTGGCCGTGCCATATCGCACTGGCACTCAACGAGGCTGAAGAGGAGATAACCCTGAATCCCGGCGAACGCAGGAAACTCGTGCTGACAGCCTATACCAACGAGGAAACCCAGAACTGGAAGGAGAAAGCCATACAGGAGGCATCCTCCCAGACCGATCAGTCCATTGCCGATTTGAAGAAACAGCATCGTCTGTGGTGGGAAAACTTCTGGAACCTGTCCGGCATACGCATGGCAGACCGGTTGCTTGAACAGTATTACTACCAGTCGCAGTATATCTTTGCCTGCGCTTCTCGCGAAGGGAAGTTTGCCCCCGGTCTGTGGGGACCGTTCATCACGACCGACAATGCAGCATGGGCGGGTGACTACCATTTCAACTACAATTACCAGGGACCCTATTGGGCCAGTTATTCCTCCAACCATATCTGTCTGACGGAAAACTATGACCAGCCCATCCTTGACTATATGGACAAGGGACGCCAGCATGCCTGGAACCTGTTCCATTGTCGGGGTGTCCTTTATCCCGTGGGACTGGGTCCCAAAGGACTTGCCAGCTCGGCATGGCCCTTGGATCAGGCCATCATGGACGCTCATTATGGTGGCGGTCCGCAAACGATGGAGGACGGTGTGATGATGTGGCAGCAGAAGACGAACGCTTCCTTTGCTGCTGCCAACATGATGATGCGCTTCTACAGTACATACGACGAGGAATATGCCCGGAAGATTTACCCCTTTGTCGTGGCATGTGCCGACTTCTGGCAGGATTATCTGGTATTCCAGGACGGACGATACGTCGTCATCGGAGATGTCTTCTACGAGACAGCTCCCTGGAGCAATTACGAGGGTGATTTCAACTGTGTCGTTTCACTGGGTATGGCCCGCATGGCATTCCAGAGCGCCAAGGTACTGAGCCAGTTCCTGCACGTGGACGGGAAAAGGCATAAGGAATGGGACAACTTCCTGGAACATCTCAGTCCGTTCCCCGTAGGAAAGGATGCCGAGGGACGTGAATCGCTGGACTATCGTGAGCAGACCGACCGGCCGGCTTCCGGCACGAACCGTATCCTGATGCACGGGGTGCTGCTGCCTACCGGGCTTACCGGACCTTACACCACTCCCGAATATACACGGATTATGCGCGAAGACCTGGGTAAATGGAAAACAGCTGACGGTCGCGACTGGGGCAATTCCATGGGCAACGGCATCGAGACGGTCTATCCGGGTGCTGCGCGTGTGGGCTTCCCTCCTCGGGATATACTGAAATACCTGAAAGAGCGCATCACGATAGGTTCCTACCCCAATTGTTACATCTATGCCGACGGAGGCGGTATCGAGACACTCGCTGCCGTACCGGCCACCATCAACGAGATGATGATGCAGAGCTACGAGGGCATCGTGCGCATCTTCCCCTGCTGGGACAAGAGCATGAACGGTTCCTTCGATCACCTGCGTGCCTATGGTGCCTTCCTCGTTTCCTCCGCTGTTCAGGACGGCGAGATTCAGAGTGTCACGTTGCAAAGCGAGAAGGGTCGCGAGTGCAAGATGGAGAATCCCTGGCCGGGAAAAGCCGTCAAGCTGACACGTGATGGCAAGACCGTAAAAACCCTGAAGGGTGACATTCTCCGTTTCAAGACCAAGGTGGGAGAAACGATTGAGCTCACAAGAAAATAAAAGACACATTATATATAATAACAAGAACAAACAAAAACAGTAGGGAAAATGAAAAAGATTTTTTCTGTTGGCCTTATGGCCATGACGCTGGCAGCCACATTCTCTTGCCAGCAGCCTGCGCCCCAGGAACAGCCCACCCTGTCGGGTCTTCTGCGCAGCAAGTTCCAGACAGAGCATGACGGCAAGACAACCGACCTCTTCGTTCTGAAGAATGCCGACGGTATGGAAGTATGCTTTACCAACTTTGGCGGACGTATCGTCAGCATCATGGTGCCCGATGCCGCCGGTGAGATGCAGGATGTCTGCCTGGGCCACGACTCTATTGCCGACTACATCAAGTTCGGCGCAGATGGTTGCAACTTCGGTGCACTTATCGGACGCTATGGCAACCGTATCGGCAATGCCAAGTTTACCTTGGACGACCAGGAGTATCAGCTTATCGTAAACAACAACTGCAACTGTCTGCATGGTGGCGGCGAGGTTGCTTTCCACAACCGTATGTGGGATGCTAACCAGATCGATGACCAGACCCTGGAATTCACTACCGTCAGTCCCGATGGTGAAGATGGCTTCCCCGGCACCGTCAACGTAAAGGTCACCTATACCCTGACCGATGACAATGCCTTGCAGATCAACTATCAGGCGACAACCGACAAGCCAACGGTCCTGAACCTGACAAACCACTGCTATTTCTGCCTGAGCGGAGATCCTTCCAAGGACGCGCTGGAGGAGATCCTATACCTGAACGCCAACGAATACACACCTGTTGACAGCTTCGTTCTGGCTACCGGCGAGATTGCCAGCGTAGATGGAACTCCCTTCGATTTCCGTGAGCCGACCTGCATCGGTGACCGTATCAACGACACCTCGAACCAGCAGATTGTCAACGGTGGCGGTTACGACCACAACTGGGTGTTGGCTACCGAGGGCGACATCAATATGTTGGCTGGTACGCTCTACGATCCCAACAGCGGTATCATGATGGAAATGTACACGGACCAGCCCGGCATCCAGTTCTATGCCGGAAATTTCCTCGATGGCTCCTATGCCGGAAAGCGCGGAATCAACTATCCCAAGCGCAGTGCCCTCTGTTTCGAGACGCAGCACTATCCCGACAGTCCTAACCATCCCGAGTTCCCCAGCACGACCCTCCGTCCTGGTGAGAACTACAACACCACTACTATCTACAAGTTCTGTGTAAAATAAATCCGCCGAACCTTTTAGACTACATAGAGCAACAATACTCCCTGGCCTGCTTTGGTCAGGGAGTATTGTTATAATTGCTATGCATAAGCCGAAAATTCATGAAGAATTATACCATATATAGGTAACTACTCAGGTAGGTAATAGGCTGTTTTGGCTGTCATCATGACATGTCTTTATGCTCATCTTTTTTTCTTTGTTATAGCAGCATTCGGTCTTAAAAATATATGCAGATTATCAATTAATTAGAGCTTGTTTTATTTGCGTATTTCGAGATTTTTTGTACCTTTGTAGGTGGGATGAGACAAGGAAATCGGCAAATAACAGGCTTCAAAGCAAAGGAAAGCACAGCAAGGGACAGGAGGTTTCTTGCATAAAGACCGTGCATCCCGATGTTATCCTTGATGCCGACGAGGCCTTGCGAATCATTTTGAGAAGACTGGCCAAACTTGAATCGGAGATAAGTCCCATCAAGGCAGAGAACAAAGAACTGAGGAGGCGCAACGAATATCTTGAAATTCGTCATAGGGATGACTTGGCAACCATTCGCAACCAGAAGATCGAGATAGCCTCTTTGAAGACCCGTCTTGACAAGTTGGAGAAGCCAAAGAAGGACAGCCATAACAGTAGCGTCCCACCTTCCAAGGAGGATATTGCGTCTTCGGAAGAGCGCAAGAGGACGAAATCCTTGCGCAGGCCTTCCGGCAAGAAGTCGGGCGGTCAGCCTGGCAAAGACAAAGATGAAAGTTGCCGGGCTGTTCCGTACGTTTGCTGGAGCCGAAGCTTACTCTGTTATTCATTCGGTCATCGACACTGCCAAGAAGCAGATGGTATCTCCGTTCAATGAGTTGCAGTTAATTGCACAGCTTAAGCCGAGCCTTTTGAACCTGTAGAAAAAATATCCAACCGCACTCTCGTCGCAATTACGATGAGAGCAAATCCATGTAAGCAAACTTGTCTATTACCTACCTGAGTAGTTACGAAATATACTAAAGATATATAAAAATCACTCGTTTTGCAGATAAAACGAACAGTAATCCAACTTTTTTTATTACCTTTGCGACCAAAGGTCGCCAAGACCCTCCAATCTTTATTCATCAAGACATCGTATGGGCACATATATAAACAAAGGTAATTACGATTTCCGGGTTGCACTTAACTCAACATATGTTGACAAGTCGGGGCTTATCTCAGTTATCAACGAAACGTTGTTTACAGAGCGTTGCCGTAGCTGTGTAACCCGTTCACGTCGCTTTGGTAAATCCATGGTGGCTAATATGCTTTGTGCCTATTATGATCGTTCGTGCGATTCTCGCTCTCTCTTTGAGAATCTGGAGATTGCACATGATCCATCTTTTGAAAAGTATCTGAACAAGTTCCCTGTAATAAAGTTGGACATTACGGACTTTACCACCCAGTTCAAAGATGATCCTACCATAATTGACAAGATGCAGGAAGCGTTGAAGGCAGATGTTAGAGAGGCATATCCAAATATCATTCCTGATGATTTCAAGGCTGATTTCATGGAAATGCTCATCAAGATCAATCAGGCAACAGGTGATTCCTTCATCATGGTCATTGACGAATGGGATGCCATCTGTCGAGAATTTGAGTCTGGTAGCAAAGTAATGGATTCGTATGTCAACTGGCTCAGGCGTATGTTCAAGGGTAGTAATACACTCAGAGTCTTTGCTGGCGTATATATGACTGGCATCTTGCCCATCAAGAAATATAATACGGAGTCTGCTCTGAATAACTTTGTGGAATACTCTATGGTCAATCCTGGCAGAATGGCCTCACATCTTGGATTTACAAAAAAAGAGGTGATCGCTCTATGTAAGGAATACGGTAGAGACATTGATGAGATAGAAAAATGGTATGATGGCTATGTCATAGGCAAAGAGAAATCGATGTTCAATCCTAATTCCGTCATCATGAGTCTTTTGCAAGACGAATGCCGCAGTTTCTGGGCATCGACAGGTGCATACGACAAGGTTGCGACGTATATTGAGATGAACTTCGAGGGTTTGAAGGATGATATTATCTCTATGATTGCCGGTGGTACATGTCCCGTAAAAGTTACAAAATTCTCGAACGACATGCATGACATTAAATGCAAGGATGATGTGCTCACAGTTCTCATTCATCTAGGATACCTTGCCTACAATCCGGAAGAACGAGAATGCTACATTCCTAATATGGAAGTAAGAATGGAGTTGGAGAATGCTATTGAAGACAGCGGTTGGAGAATTGCTGATACAATAACTAATTCACATAAACTCCTAAAAGCAACACTTACAGGTGATGCCGACTACGTAGCCAGAGCTATTGATCAAGCGCATGATGAGAACACAAGTATACTCTCATACAACAACGAGAACTCACTCGCCTGTGTCCTGACCGTAGCATACATCTATGCACAGAATGATTACATCGTCCATCGAGAACTCGCCACAGGTAAGGGCTTTGCTGACCTCGTTCTTATTCCACGTAGGAATGTTGACAAGCCCGCTATCGTTCTCGAACTCAAATACAAGAAAGACGTAGATACTGCCATCGAGCAGATAAAGCGTAAGAAATACGTGAGCAAGATAGAACAATACTCTGGTGACATCCTTTTGGTCGGGATCAACTATGACAAGAAGAAAAAACTGCACACCTGTGTTATCGAAACAGTTACAAAATAAATAGAAGAACGCTTCGATGGAACAATGCAAATTATAAGGTGCAGTCGCAAAATACAATAGAGCTCAACCTTCGGGTTGGGCTTTTTTCCTTTCATGGAAGACTTGTAGCCACCTAAGCCTCTACAATCAATCCGAATATAAGTTCTATTACCCTATATTCATTGATTTGCTGTAAAATAGTGTTAAATAGAATAGTAATTGTTACTAACAGACTGGAAAAGCCGCGTACCTTCATCAAGACGAGTGGAACTGGACGCACTCGTTCCCGACTATGTAAAGCGCATGAGCAAGAAGGGCGTGACAGTCAAGTCGCTCCATGAGGAGTATCAGAAGGAGCATCCGGATGGCTATCAGTACACCCAGTTCAAGCTGGCCATACGTGCCTACAAGTGTCAGATACGTGCCGTAGGCCACGTGGAGCATCTTGCAGGAGATCAGATGTATATTGACTTTGCCGGCGACAAGCTTGAGATCGTGGACGAGGCGACTGGTGAGGTGCGCAGCACTATCCCGACAGTCCTAACCATCCCGAGTTCCCCAGCACGACCCTCCGTCCCGGTGAGAACTACAACACCACTACTATCTACAAGTTCTGTGTAAAATAAATCCACCGAACCTTTTAGACTACATAGAGCAACAATACTCCCAGGCCTGTTTTGGTCAGGGAGTATTGTTATAATTGCTATGCATAAGCCGAAAATTCATGAAGAATTATACCATATATAGTTAAAGATTGAGAAAAAGTGTAATTTCCAGATGCACATATCAAAGAAAAAGTGCACTTTTGCAAGTGCACAAAAGAATAAAAAGTGTAATACAAATATGCTTTACAGAAAAATCAGCACAGATATTGAGGCACATCTACGCTCTGGGTCTTGTGCTTGACAATAAGCGTGAAGTATATACAAAGGGCAATGTCAACTATATGCCTATATATTATATAATGTGTATAGAGTGAGCAGAAATCCCTGAAAGTGATTGCATCTTCTAATCCGCAAAGCAATGGAAAACTGGCAATATCAGGACTTAGTTGCCACTTCCTTCGGAGTTTGTTTAACCCAGTTTGATCATTAGCGCATAACAGTCAAATGACCGATCTGGGTTTCATCAACACCTATCGCATAATACGTCGATACTTTTTGCCCAACTTGTTAACAAAATCGGCTCAACTTGTTAACAAGTTAGGCAAATTTTGTTAACAAGTTGAGAGCTATCAATTGATAGAAGTGGTGAAATGGCTCTATGAGCAAGGAAGAATCCGTCTGTATTATTATGTTTTTTCGTTGGGATAAACGACCGAGATAATAAGGTTTCGTTTTGACAAACAATAAAATTGATGTCTTCTATGTTAGGAATTAAGCATTAATTTACTATCTTTGCAGTGTCAAATATATAATGTGAAACAAAAACAGGAAAGAAAAGAAAGAAAATATAATTAATAGCATCAGACTATCATTGTGGTCGTCAAAGGAATGAAGCCTAGGAAACTTAATTATCTCTGATAGAAAGCCACAGCAGTGATGGTTGGTTTTTGTGTATATAGTTGTACATAGGAATGAACTTCTCTACTAGATGACGATAGAACGATGCCTTGCACCCGAAGGGGTGTGGGCATTATTCTTATCTAGTAGAGAGGTCAGAGAAAATTCCTAGGTTTCAACCTCAGACGACCATAAGAAGAAGTTCACATCCTTCTTTTTATGTTTGAACATCCAACAATTATTAAGATAGTCCGATAATAATTTTTGGTGGATAATGTTCAAAGTAATATGGGATCCTGAACATAATGGTGTGCGATTAACGATGTCATCGAAAGGTGATGCGCTGAATGTGTCGCCTCGTCCGGTGTTCTGGGAAGAGCTTGACCTTCTCGGCCTCAATAAGAAGGGATGGATATACCCTCATGTTGAGGAACCATTGTTGTGGGCTTGTGATCGTCGTTATTTCTACAAAGGCGAGTTTGTCCTTGAAGTGAAGGGCGGCAATGTCTTTGATGCGCCAACCGTTATACAGCAGGAGGGGTTTGAGTCGTTGATTCTACAACCTGTTGACATGGATCGACTCCGCTCACGTAATGAAGATACCATGTTCATCATCGAGCATGAAGCTATGGACTTCATTAACCAAACATACCGCAGATATAAGAACATCCGCGAAGTCTCTCAAAAGAATCCTAACCTTGATTTCCAGCGTTTAGCAAGCAACCTTGAAAAAAAGACCAAGGAAGAGCATGTCGTTATCAAAGAAGATTGCGACAGTTTTGACGTTATGCCGTTGAGTAAGGCAGAGGAATTGGGCAAGGCACCTATTCTTGCAACAAATACCGAAATATTTATAACATCATTTAGTGGCGGTAAAGATTCACAGGTTGTTCTCGATTTGATTTCAAGAGTCATTCCTGCTGAAGATTTCATTGTTATATATTCAGATACTGGTTACGAACTTCCTCCTTCTCTCGATTTGTACGAGAAGGTGAAAGAATACTACACTCAAAAATATCCAAATCTAAGGTTCTACACAGCCAAAAACCATCAACCTGTACTCTATTATTGGGATGAAATAGGCACTCCAAGTCGTATTCACAGATGGTGTTGTAGCATCATGAAATCGGCTCCTCTTAGCAGATTGCTTAAGGATATTGTAGGTAAAGGCAAACAGCCTAACGCAATACTCTTTGATGGTGTGCGTGCTGAAGAAAGTCAAGCACGTGCATCTCGTTCCAAAATAGGCAAGAATGTAAAACATAACAAGATTATCAACGTTAGCCCAATTCTTGAATGGAGTGCGACGGAGATTTATCTTTATATACTTCTGAATGGACTTCCTGTAAATGAAGCGTACAGAAGAGGCCTCTCTCGTGTGGGATGCGTAATCTGTCCTTACTCATCAAGTTGGAGCGAAGACTTGTGTGGACAGCTCTATCCTGAAACATTAAATCCATTTGTTGACAAGATTCGAGAAGGTCTCGAACGCAACAAAACAGCAGGCATTGACAATTATATCAGAACAGGCAGATGGAAAATGCGTGCTGGCGGTAGATATTTACATTGTGACTCCAATGTGAATTTCATGAGTTCTGCCCCTGACTTTAGGGCTATTATAACTTCACCTAAGGAAAATCTTCTCATGTGGCTTCGTGTTTTAGGTAGCATGAGTATAAATCAAGAGGGTAACATAACCTATATAGACCTTAACCATCAAAAGCAAATCTACAAATGTACTATTGAAGAAAAAGGTGACACGCAAGTATTCGAGGTCAAAGGTATCGACCCGAAAGATGTTGTTTTTGTCAGTCACCTGAAAAAAGTATGTTACAAAGCTACATATTGTGTGCATTGTGAAGTATGCGAAGTTGAATGTCCAACGGGAGCTTTGTCAGTAGTACCGATTGCGACAATTAACAAAGACAAATGTGTTCATTGCATGAAGTGTATTGACTTTGATGGTAAAGGATGTCACTCTGCAAGTTCAATCAGCACATCAGATACGAGTATTATGACTAATCAAATTAAAAATATGGCACAAGGTTCAAAATCTGGCATCAACCGTTACAATGACGGTATGGGTATGCGTGAAAACTGGGTAGAAAAGTATTTCGACACTTATGAAACTTTCTTCGACAATAATGATCATGGTTTGAATCCTAAATATCAAGTTCCTCCATTCATTAACTGGCTTCGTGAAGCTTACATTTTGAATCAGGATGGTAAGAATATCACGGAAGAAGGTTTGTACATGGCAAAAGCATTCCAATCAAAACCACTAACTGTATGGGAGGTCATTTATGTTGGATTGTGCGAAAATTCAGAGATTTGTACGTGGTTCCAAGGTGCAATAGATTTCAATCGCCCATACTCTCGTGATGAGATGGACATTATTCTTCAGGATTCATATCCAGAGCTGAAAGATAGAACCCTTCGTAACCCGTTCAACTCTCTTCTGAACACGTTCAAGGAGAGTCCGCTTGGTTCTTCAATTCCTATTGGCATCCTATCAAAAGAAAAGAACAAGGTTATACTCACCCGTAATGCTCATACCGAGATTTCCCTCTGTGCAGTAGCATACTCCCTTTTCCGTTATGCAGAGCGTCAGAGGCGTTACTCTCTGACTGTATCTGAGTTCTATGATGAGAATCAGAAGGAAGGTATCTACCGCCAGTTCGGTATCAACAAAGATACTTTTGAGCGTCTTCTCCTTTCTCTTCAGGAGGAAAGCAACCATGTGCTCCGTGCTGAGTTGAACATGGGCTTGGACAATATCATCCTTCGTGATGACCTTAAATCTATCGACATACTTAAAATGATGCTTTAAGCAAATACGACTATGGCAACAAAGTATTCAGACTATATCAAAATGCAGGATTTCCTGCCAGTTTATGATATGACGGATGAAACGCCCGACATGTGGCGAACATTCATCCCAACCAAACAATTCTGTGACCTTCTCCAACGCAGTATCACTGCCATAACTTCCACTGAGATCAGTAAACGTCGCTCTATGTGGGTACGTGGTACTTTCGGTACAGGTAAGAGCCATGCAAGTAGTGTGATTCGCCACCTCCTCTGTGATGATGCAACAGAGATAGACACATACATTCAAAACATACCTAATGATGTAACTAGGGCCCAATTGACTGCTATAAGAAAACAGAAACGTTACTTCCCTGTTGTGTTGAAAGGTGTGGAGGGCGCATACAACATTCCTCGTTTCTCACTCTCGATTCAGCGTGAAACAAAGAAAGCTTTAGTGGCTGCAGGTTACAATGATGTCGTAGTTCGTTCCGATTTTGATAAAGCTATTCGTTGGGTAGAAGGTCACAAGGTTCGTATTCCTGAACTACTTGAACTTAGTGATGAACTGATGTCGGAAGCTCCAACTTATGAAAAACTGATCGCAAAGCTGAAGACCAACGATATTGATGTGTTCATGCATTTAGAAGAGGTGCTGGCTGTTGATGATACATACTTATCCAGCGACAGCATTAGCGACTGGCTTGTAGAAGTAGAAAAAGCAATCGAAGAAGCAGGTATCGCCAATGGTTTAATCATCTTCTGGGATGAGTTCACCAGCGTTATGGACACTCTGAAGAGTGACCGAATCAACGTGCTTCAGAATATTGCCGAGAAATCACAGAATAACAATGTTTTCCTATACCTTATCTCGCATCGTACCGAGAGTTCAAGTCTTGATGCAAAAGGCAAGGACATCACCAAGATGAGCGATCGCTATGATAGTGTTGATTATCAGATGGACGAAGTCTCAACTTACTTGATTCTGCGTCATACCTTTAACATACCTGACGCCCAGAAACTGGCAATAGCTTCATGGGGCGTGAAGAAAAAAATAGACAAGACCCTCTACGACTACCTTTGCGAAAGCAATAACATGGAGGAAAAGGAACATATTCAAAACTTGTTCCCATTGCATCCATATACAGCATTCCTTTGTTCAAAAATGTCAAATATCATGGGCTCTGCTAACCGGAGTGTGCTGAGATTCATGAATGATGAGCAGAATGGTTTCAAGCAGTTTGTAAATGAGCCAACTAACTACGACCAGAAGATGATGCTCACAGCCGATTGGCTTTGGGACTTCTTTTATTCGGAGTTCATCAACGAACCTCTATGTACAGCCTTCACCAATGTGTTTACCTCGCATAGTGCAAAGGTGGACATTATGGGCGATGACTATACTCGTGTGTTTAAGGTTATTCTCCTGCTAAATGCATTGAGCGTGAAGTTCAAAAGTTCGCCTGAGAAGTATGCACCAAATGAAAGGAACCTAAAGTACATCTTCTCTGGCGACCGTTGCGCATGTGAGATGGATGCTATACTGAACTGGCTTGATGAGAGTAAGATTATTGTTCGTGACATCTTCGGCGAGTTCAAGATTTCGGTATCATCATACAATCCAGCCGAAATTACCAGGGAGAAGAATGCAGTTCAAGCCCAGTTTAAGACCGCTATCGATTATCTGAAATATAGCGAAAAGAGCAAGTCTGAAATTGAAAAGATATTCCTAGTTGGTGAGCGTCTAATGCGTAAGTGCGAACCACAACTTTATGCTTGCGAAGAAGCAGAAGCTGTACTTCGCAGCAAGTTAAATAAATACACGCGCGAAAAACCAAACCACCTGCATGTCGTTCTGTTCTTCTCTATAACTGATGAAGCTCGTGACATTATGGAGAACCGAGTCAGGGGATTCTCGGAGGAGTTTGAGAACACGATGTTAATCATTCCTAATGAGGTGTTCACCCCAACATCACAGAATCAGTTTATAGATGCTGTTGCTCAGGCAAACGTCAGTCGCTCACACTTCAATACTGATGATGCCAGTCAGTTTGAGAATGCAGCCAAGGAGTATGTCGTAAAGTGGAAGAACCGTATGAACGGTGGTACTTACGCTATGTACTTCAACGGCAAGCGTTCGAGCGATGGTATCTTCAGCAACATCTATAATGTAATAAATAGGAAGTTTAGTGCTCAGATATTCTCGGCTGGTATGGAAAGTGTCAAAGCTCTCCAGAATGAAGCTATGACCTTCTTTGCCAACAAGAACTTCAAGGCACTCTCGCTCCAGATGCTTCAGAAGCGTACTCGTGATGAATTGCTCAGTTTCGGAGGTTCTGTTCGACCAACCAAACATATTTTCATGGATGGTGAGAACAATCTGATTAACGATACATGCGAGTTGACCGATGCTGCTGCAAACGGAAATTCTTGGCTCAACACTATTTGCAAGGAAGTAGAATTGCTCGTTGAAGCCGCAAAGAAAAAGTATGCAGACAGATTCTCGCTGAGTGATATTCTGGTCCCACTCATGCGTCCGCCATACGGTATGTTTGCTAATCCTGCAAACTATGCTATACTTGGCTATGCTCTCCGCAAGCATAAGGATGATCTCTTCAACCCAAGCACGTCTCAGCCAGTAGGCGATGAAAAACTCAACGACATGATTGAGATTCTTCTAAAGATGTGGGATAATGGTTCGAGCGAGACAAACAACAAACTCCTGCTTCGTTTTGGTTCGGTAGAAGAGCGCAACCTTACCAGTATTCTCGGAGAGGTATTCAATCTAAGTGTAGTTAATGGTGTTAGCATGTCTGATCTCAAGAGTCTTACTTACGCCAAGTGGTGTATTACCGAGTTCTGCAAGCAGATTGCCAAGTATCCGTTGTGGTCTTTGTTGTATTGTGATGATATAAAATCGAAACCAAACTGCAAAAAAGCAATCAGCGACCTTATCAGTCTTTTCAATCAGGACAGCTATCAGTTGGCTAAGGTAAAGGAACTGCTTCATGAAATCAAGAATGACCAGATAGACCTGTATAAGCTTCTTGCAAAAGCAGCCAACTATCGCGAAGGTTTTGTAAACTTTATCAACACGGTAAAAGATATAAAACCTGAATGGTGGGAAGAACTTGAAGAGGAGTTGTCGCACCTCCAGTCTGAAATTGCTTTTCGCAGAGAAGAGGACGTTAAAAGTTGTGTGCTGAATTTCTATATCAGTAAGATTGAGGAACAGCAAGGTGGTGGTAACTCTAGCGGTGGTCAACAAAGTGGATCACAAGGTGGTGGCCAGCAAGGTGGAACAACTGGAGGTCAACAAAGTGGTGGTACAACAACTACTACAACTTCCGAAGATGAAATTAAGAAAGCGAGGAATCTCGTTAAAGAGCAAACTATGCCAAGCATGATGTGGCAAAAAGTAGTTCTTGATATGATCGAAAGTCATCCAGAAGTTTCTTCATTCATAATCGATTATCTCGGTAGTTAATTAAAATAGCTAATGGATACGTCAGAAAAAGTAAAGATATTCAGTTCATTCGGTGAGCTGACTCAGGAAATTATTCGAGACAAAGAAACCCGTGATATGTTGGGGCAACGCTATGCTGTACGTTTCATCATGCTCAATAATTTTAATGAGTTCAAGGAACTTGCAAAGTTTATGACCAATATAGGTGTGGACATGCTTGACCTTGAGATGCTCATCGATGCTGGCGAAGATGACATATGGATTACAAAGGACACGCTGAAAGATGCCATCAAAACATGTAAGAAGTCAACCTTTATAACCCCATTCTCTGAGGTAGTGCGTTTCTATAACGATGATGACTTTAGAGGCTTCTTCAATGAGATAATGCTATTGGAGGATATCCATAACCCTAACAAGCGCATCTATATACCTCTTATAGGTTTGCAAAATCGTTTTACCGACTTTCTCAATCACTTCGCCCGTATTCAGGAGAGTGCTCCTATCTGGCGTTATGATGCGGAGGCTCAATCGGTAGAGGTATTCTTTGCAAAGTATAAGGATTTTGTGCTGCCGAACGAATCCGTGCAATGTCAGCTTGATTCACTTCGTGACTGGTTGATGTTCTGGAAGAAACAGGCACCACAGGAGCGAATTGTATGTACATCAGTCCCCATTGCTGCTAAGTACAAATACTCAAAACCTGATAATATCTTCAATTTTACTCGTATTGCCAATGCGTATGAGTTTATGGCGCAATTCCTTGAACTACGCTTCCCATTTGTATATGACGAGGACGAGAAGCCATATTGGGAACAGTTGCTTAAGAACCTTGACAAGACAAAGCTTGATAGTTTCTCTTTCGAGGCATTTGTGCGTACGTCATTTAACAAGGTTAAGTTTGATGCTGCTGATGTTATTGCTGAGTGGACAGATGCAACAGCATCAACCTACGACCGCTGGTTGCTCAGAAACTATGTAAAATATACAGGCTTTGCAGAACTTTATCCATACATTTGCACTTGTATTGATTCGGTAACTTCACTTTCAGACGAGAATCAGTTAATAAGCATGATTGCGACTCGTATTCTTTACAACGACATTCCATCCAACAGATTCTCAGAATATGCAACTGAACGTCGTAACATTATTGTAGAGAATCGTTACCTCTTTGAACAAACATTAACTGAAGGTGATCAGAATTGGCTGTTCGAAAGAGTTAGAGAGATATTCCAAAGTCAGGGAGATTTAAATTCTGCAATAGAATTGTGTACTGGTGTATTCGATTTCGAGAAGAAACTTCTTATGGGGTGGTCGGTTCACAATCCAAACCATAAGAAATTGGCAGAAGCCGTTAGTAAGTTCTATCCAGAATATGCGGCCTATATAACTACAAATAAGCCTTCAAACTTCAAGGTCGAAAACCAATGGTTTGTTGATTACATCAAGGCATACAAGCGTGCCAAGATGGAAGATAAATATCTTGATGAGATTACGAACTTTATCAAGACTAAGAACAATACTGCTGCAAACTTTTATAAGTGGTACTATGAGTTTGATGAAACTCGTGAAGTCTTGGCAGAGGTCAATTCAAATGTGCTCTATCGTCCAGATGTAGTTTATTGGATTGATGGACTTGGAGCTGAGTTCTTGGCTTACATTCTTTACTTGATAGGTCAGGAGAACTCAGGCATGAAAGTGGTTCGCTCTCAGATAACTCGTTCGTACTTGCCATCTTCTACACATCATAACCGCTTTGAGGGTGACATCGTAAAGAAGTATGGTGCGCTTGATGAACTGGGTCATGACCCTCATGGCTATAAGCATTTCGACACACTCAAAGAAGAATTGAAGGTTATTAAGAGTATCATACAGGATATTCTTTCAATCTCAAAGAAGCAGAAATGTACGGCCGCTATCGTGTCTGACCACGGTTTGAGCTGCTTGTCGAGAAAAGTTCCATCGAAGAAGTATGATGGTAAATTTGAGCATGAAGGACGCTACATCAAAACAAGCGATGATGCAATAACCGATCCTGATTATTTGGTACATGAGAATGACAAGGAAGGTCAGAAGTACAAGATGGCTCTGACACACTCTTCTCTTTCAAAAGTGCCGACACATCAGGTTCATGGAGGTTGTACACCAGAAGAGGTTCTTGTTCCATTTATACTATTGTCGAATAAGGATCTTACAAATAGTGTCAAGTACCAGATAAAGTACACCAGTGAAGAAATCATGTTGTCAAACCCTGTAGTAAATGTAACTGTCATTCCTCAACCGAATAGCGTTACCTTGACTTGCGAGGGTAAGTCATATAACATGGATAGAGTTGGTACACAATGGACAACTCTTTTGCAAAACATTACAGAGGGTACACATGTCATTGATATTAAACCTGTTGGTGCTGAAAGTGCCGAGATAAAAATTAAAGTAGTTGGCGTTGGAGTCAATCCAGATATAAACGAAATGTTCGATTTGTAATTCATTATGAGTACAATTGGTGATAAAATAAAGCAAGTATTCGGCTCTGCTGCCGTTTACAAGAACCCTGTTAATTACGAGGTGTTTAATGGCAGGAATCTGCCTTCATTTGTAAAGGATTATCTAATCTCAACACACATAGCGGCTGACGGCTCGTTCAAGCGTGAGGCATTATCTCAATTTCTTGACGCACATATTCCAAAGAACAATAGTGCAATTCTAGCTCGTCTTCGCAGAGGCGAATCATTGACTTTGCTAACCCGTTTTGTCGTAACAACGAGCCTTGCTCAGAACAAAACAAGTTTCCAGATTCCCGACATGGGCATTAAAGCATCAGACTCCTTGATTCCAGACTATCTTATCGAGGAATATCCTGATGATTTGGTCGATGGAGAGAAATGGGGTGTCATGAAGATTGTCTACATTGCTCCTATAGACGGTGAGCGTGGTCATGTGGAAATGGTCAAGTTCAAGCCCTTCCGCCCTATGCAGAAGCTTGACATTAACTATATCCGCAATTGCCGCGCTCAATTCACATTGGAAGAGTGGATTGACGTGCTTATCTCGGCAATGGAATACACACCAACTGCTTTTGTCGGATTGACTCAGAAGTTAGAATTCCTAACTCGACTTCTTCCCTTCATCGAACCGCGCCTAAATCTTATTGAACTTGCGCCCAAAGGAACAGGTAAGAGTTACGTGTTTGGAAACTTGTCCAAATTCGTATGGTTGGTAAGTGGTGGTAAGGTCTCTCGTGCTAAATTGGTTTACGACAAATCAACCAAGGCTCCTGGTATTATGCGTTTCTATGATATGGTCGCTTTTGATGAAATCCAAACAATTACATTCTCTGATAACTCGGAAATGCAGTCATTCCTGAAAAATTATCTAGAATATGGTCGTGCCACTATCGACAACTACGAATTTATGTCAGAGTGTGGCTTGATGCTCCTTGGAAATATCCGACTGTCTGATAATAATGAGCCCTTGAACTACAAGTATTTTGATGCTCTGCCAGAAGTCTTTAAGGAGTCTGCTCTTCTTGACCGTTTCCATGGAATGATTGAAGGATGGCTGCTGCCTCGTGTAAACGTAGATATGGCTCTTCAGGATTGGACACTTAACGTAGAGTTCTTTTCAGAGGTGTTACATCAAATGCGTACAGAACCGGTTTATTCTCATATTGTAGATGACCTTGTGGATGTTCCTATAGGGGCCGATATGCGTCATGCCAAAGCTGTAAAGCGTATTGCAACGGCATATTTGAAGTTGCTGTTTCCTCACATTACAAGCATAGGACAGATGGATTTGAATGAATTTAATATGCTCTGTTTACAACCAGCAATCAGAAGAAGGGATATCGTTCGCCAACAATGTAGCAATATCGATGCTGAAACATCATTTTCAAGACCAATACCAGAGTTCAAAGTTAAAGGTCTATAAAAGCTTGTAATCATCATACTTACGCCTCGTAACTGCACTATTTACGAGGCGTAATATGATGCCTCCAATTACAATTTTATGGAGATTTTCCGGCAGTCGCCCGTTACGGTAACCTTGCCCTTGGCAATGTCCTTTGTCACGACACGGCCTGTGTCCACGTTCACATCCTTGATCTTTCCTACACAATAGGGAATGTCGATGAATTAGTGCTGAGACATGTTGTAGTCAAGAACATCCGTAACTGAATAAACACGACTCATATTCTCGAATGTGAAATATTGGTCGTCAAGCACAAACCATTTGTTGCGCTCCTTGACAGGCATGGATGATATATCCTTGAACTTAGACACAGGTACGATAACTTCACGACCATCTGTGAGATAGACAGCCATCATACCACGCTTTTCTGTAAAGTCCAGTCGCTTGATTCCGACCTTTATGTTTGGCATCTTACACATAAATTTCTATTTTATTTTTATTTCTTTCGGTTGGGTTTTCTTTCCTTCGAACGACTTGGTCATCTGCTTGCTGATGTAGTCCCAATTGTCATCTATTATTTTGACTAAGAGTTCATTCTCTTTAGTGGATAACAAGGATTCATGAATCTCAACGTTCCTAACTCCATTTGATTCTAACCAAACCTTTGCAACCGAATGTTTGCCTCTGGCTCCTTTCAAACGTGGAAACACATGAACGTGCCTTCTGTTCTCAAATTTATCTACTGGAATAGAAACAAGTACATACGCTCGTAGAAATAGATATAGCAATGCTAACTGTCCCATATTATGCCACCTCGTATCGATAACAAACTACCAAATATTGCAAAACCTGTTTGTAGATTATGCCATGACAAAGTTACTGATTTTTCTGCTAAAAGCAACGATTTCTATGTTAAACTTATTTCCAATCCTCAAAAAAAAACAATATTGTCCACATTTACACACTTTGCAGCACAAAATAAAACAAACTCTGAAAATCACTCCTATTTGAGTTTTTTATAAGGTTCTCTTTCTTTAATGTCATGTTTATGCCATTGTAAAACGAAACGCAAGGTAAGACAATGGCTCATAGAAAATGAAGGGAGAATTACAATTTTATGGAAATCTTCCGGCAGTCGCCCGTTACGGTAACCTTGCCCTTGGCAATGTCCTTTGTCACGACACGGCCCGTGTCCACGTTCACATCCTTGATCTTTCCTACACAATAGGGAATGTCGATGATATAGTTGCCCGTATTGGTATCGCCGTCCAGGGTAATGTCGATGGCATTGTCCACCTTCTGTATGGACAAGGCGATCTGCTTGCCGTTGGTGATGCGAACCCGTTCCCATGCTATCGGCTTTCCGCTCTCTATCCACTCATCGGGGATGCCACGTCCCAGGATGACATCGGCATTGGCCTTGACCGATACACACATCTGCAACATGGCCTGACGGATGAATCCCAAGGCCCAGGTTTCCAGGTCTGTTTCCGGCCGGGTCCAGTCACCATCGTATTCCGGTTTATGGAAACTCTCTGCCCAGATGAGGGGGCCTGACTGATTGTCCAGCAACCAGTCGATACTCTCCTTGATGATGGTACGGTATTTGTCGGACGCCAACAACTGCATGGCCATGCCCACGTTGTATGCTGCACCGTACTTCGCTCCCCACCATGCGCCGAAGGAACCCTTGGGGGCACCATAGAAACGGGCCGTCTCCAACCATTTCTCCACCGAGCGGTCCAGATAGTCGAGCCACTCACCGCCCAGGTCGAAACCTTTCAGTTGAGCATTCCATGGGAAGGTGGGCATCATGAACGTGGTGCCGAGCCAGTTGCCGGGACCGGAGGTCAGATGGTAGTCCATATCGAAAGAGAAACAGGCGTTGTACCATTCGTAACCGCCTTCCCGGATGGACTTCCTGATGGCAGCGTTCAGGCAATCGTTCAGGTCCTTCATGTTCGTGTCGGCCCAGTCGGCTTCATCTTTCAGTCCCAGCGTCTCGCAGATATACTTGTAAGAAGCAAACCCATGCAATGCGGCAAAGTTGTCCACCAGCAGATACGTATTTGCGCCATTGTCCAGGGTACTGCCCTTCTTCATCAATCCATAGACACCTTTCTTCCGTGCTTCCTCGGTGAACTCCCGCATGTTCTGTACGGCACGCGAGCAGTTCTGCAGCTTTGCCAGCAAGGCCTCGTTGAAATAAGCCTTGTCACCCGTCAGCATGAGGTATTGGGCGTGTGTAATAATGTATTTGGGCACGGCATCCAGATAGGATTCACGCTTCAGGATACCCTTGCTCAGGTCGTTGTAGATGTCACCGTTCATTGCCTGACGCGCAATGTCCAGTTCACCTTCTATGATATACTGAATGACCATATCGGGCACATCGTGGTTGAAAGCCCTGTCGTACTGGTAGGCACCCCACGGGTTGCCGCCACTGCCTCGCAGCTCGTAATCGGTCGTCTTCTTCACGGTAGCGTTCCACATGTAGCACATAGAAGCTCTCCACAGGTCCAGATAACGCTCGTCGGGCATCGCAACGGGCATGGTCAGCTTTGCCATCCGGCCCTCCATCCTTGCCTTTTCCGCCTTGTAATTGGCGGTGAAGTCACCCTGCGCCAACACCACCTTCTTGTCGGCATTTCCGCTGGCCGGCGATACGAACTCGTATGTCAGGCTCTTGCCGGCATTCAGGCGTACGGCCTTTGTGGTGATGGTGTTCCCGTCAAGTACCAGCTTGTATTTCTTCAGGGGGAAGCAACGTTCGGCGGAGGATTCTCCGAAAACGATGACAGAGACCTCGTGGGCGGCCTTGTCCACATTTGTCAACTGCACCCGGGTATAGATGGCGTTCAGCGTGTTGTCCAGCAACCGGCGGCCCACATGGGTAATTTCCATCTTTACGCCATCCTTTTCCCATACGGAAACGGGGAACGACAAACCGCCATCGGCCAGACTCCACGAGATGTCTTTTCTTCGGGTTGGCGTATTCTCGTTGGGATAATACGGTTCACTGCCGTCAACGGACAGCATAAAGAAAAGTGGCTTGTCGCAGTCCTTGTGCCAGGGGTCCTTGGAACATTCCCAACTATGGTCATCATTATCCTCCAATACAGGTCGTCGGGCGTACAGACAACCGCCCATCAGCGACAAGGCCTTGGGATGATCTTCCTCCCATCCAAAGTACAGGAAATTCTTCTTGCAGGCCAACGTGTCTGCCTGTATGCTCGATGCCAGGATAGAGCATGCCCACAGTATTGCAGACAAAAAGATGAGGCTCTTTTTCATATTTAATGCTATAATTCTATCTTTCAAAGTGTTCCGCGATGAAAAAGATCAAACCAAGGACAAACACCATCAAGCGGAAATTGCTGTAACTACGATACAAAGAGATATAATCAGGATCCTTGTAGGCCTTTTCTTTCTTTTCAAAGTTCCATCGTTTGTATATTTCGTGGATAACGAGGAGTGCAAAAAGGGCAATGTCAAAGTACGTTCGTATCATAATAATGTGTTATTTATCTTGTTAATTCCATGCCGATGGTTCTTATTTCGTTCAATATTAAATCTTCACGCTCTTTCGACGGTTTTTTCCTTCCGTTTATATATTGAGCCATTAGACTTTGGCTGATACCGACGCGACGGGCAACAGCTGAGGCATTCAGCTCGGGGTGAGTGAGGAATACGCGAGAAATCCCCTGTGGTTCAGGGTCTTCATACTCAAAGCTTTCAAATGAAATGTCCTCGTCAAGGGCGTACCAGTGTATTCCCTCGTCATCCATCTCATAATCATTCCGCTGTTCGTCAGTTGCAGTTTTGAGACGTTTATACCATAATAGAGACTGCCAGACAGTCTTTCCTTCGTCTGATAGACCATATATACGGTCATCAGCAAACCAAATTTTTTTCAGCGTCATATTTATTCCTCCTCTTCTGTCATAGAACTCCCAAAATACTCATTCCATTTAGAAATGGCTAGTTCCTTGTTCTCTTCAAGAACCATTTCAGCGCATTTCACATCCTTTTGTTTCATTCCGTTGTTGTAAACAAGGATTATGCCATCAGGAAGAATGTCAAACTTTGCTTTGCCGTCTGCGCTTTTTACGTGAACATGCATAGGCTCGTGTTCGCGAGAATAAAAGTAGAATCTAAGTCCAAATATTCTTAATATTTCTGGCATAGCTATATCGTTATATGGTTATTATGATGCAAAAATAGGTAATAAATTTATAACCACCAAATAAAAACCCTGTTTTATGACTGTTTCACGGTATGGCATTGAAACATCTGATTACTCATCGTGGATTTCCAGAACTGACGTGGCCTAAACATAAATTCGTTCTTCGTTGATGAGACCATAAAAATAATAATAACAAACAAGGGTAAACCCTTGTAAAATATTTGTGTAATATTTTTATTATATTATTAAATTCCAATGGATTAAATGTCTATTATAGGCACACTTTTTTGATGAGAAAACTTGGAAATGTGCGATTCTTCATGTACTTTTGCAGTCGGATATTAAAACGTAAACAATATGGAACGAGTGTTATTAAACCCTAACAGGCCCGATGCAATGACTTCAAAAGTAATGCATCAAGTTATATTGAATAAAATTTCATTTGAGCTTCCTGATCATATATGGCAAGTAATTGACAACGCTTTTGCACATTATTGGAATGAAGAAATTGGTTTTGGCAACTGTGCAGATATGTTCTCCGCAGTCAAATCTATTGACAATAGATTGAAAGAAAAAGGTATCATCTTTTCTGTAGAGAAAATTGTGGAAATTTTAAATGCCATGTTTGAGTGGATCGAACAAGTGCCAGGAGCTATTCTAGACGATGACTTAATCGTTATTCCACATCCTTTTAAAGATGATGAATAAAGACTCATAATAAGGATATATAACCCTATAAACATTTTATATAATGGACAATTTGAAACTTAAAGAAAAATTAGGTTCATTCAAGGGTAACCAGAATGGACGCATTGATGAAGAATTTAAAGAAATAGCAAAGTACCTCTTGTTTAATGGCTATTTGCTTATCAACAATTCCAGAAAAGTATATATTCGTAGTGTAGAATTATATTACCATGAAGAAAATGGAACGATGAAAGATTCCATTATGTATCATAGGAATAAGAATGGAAAGAAAGAACCTTATTTTGAGTCGGTTACGCTCAATACCCATGCTTCAGGTATTGATTTTTGTTTTGAAAATGAAAGTGCACAATATAGAGCGTCTATTCTGGTTAGAGGGTTTGATATCGTTGAAAAAGGTAAAGAACAGCATGAAAAAATGGATGCACGAAGCACTTATTTCTATGATGCACTTTTGAAGGGGGTGGATTTTTCAAATGGACTTACCATTACCTGGGAAGAAGAGAAGATCGACGATACTAAATGGAAACTTTCGGAACCATTAGAGCGAATAAATACCCGAAAGAAGGAAGAACAAGCAGGAGAAAAGCACTATAACAGAAGATTGGAACGAATTATAAAATAATTCATTCATAACATGTATAAACCTATTATTTATACTTCCGAATATCTGCGCACTACGACAGAAACTTCGGAAGTAGCTGGAGCATTGTCTCTTGCCCTCTGTGATTTAGGTATTGAACATCGAGAACTGTCTCATACCAATGATTATTGGGTCAGAGACTTTATGCCGGTTCATATTATAGGTGAATTGTATGCTAAATATGAATATTGCCCGGATTATCTAAAAGGTAAAAAACAATATCTCACTCGACAAGAAGATGTTTGTCAAGGAATAAATATGCATTTTCTGAGCGATATGGGCATTATATTTGATGGAGGTAATTATGTTAGGTGTGGAGGAAAGGTCATCATGACCGATAAAATCCTAATGGAAAATGCAGGTTACCCGATATGTGAGATGATAAGTTATCTGGAAACGGCACTCTGTGCGAAGATTGTTCTCCTTCCGTGGGATATGGCGGATCCTTGTGGCCATACAGATGGTATGGTAGCAGACTTGGGTGACGGAAAGTTACTTTTAAATAACTATGGCCAGCATCGTCGTATGAAAGCATTCTACCATCGCCTTAAAAAAATTTTGATGCCGTATTTTGAAATTGTTGATCTTTCATATAATTGTGCGCTGGAAAAAGATTCATGGTGTTATCTGAATTTTTTGAAAGTGCCGGGAGGAGTTTTGCTTCCATGTTTATCAAAAGACTTTAGTTGCCCCAATGACAAAGCTGCAATAGACTTGTTTGAACACTTGTTTATCGGGGAGAGGATTATCCCGATCTACGCCAAACCATTAATTGAACAAGGGGGAGCTCTACATTGTGTAACTTGGGAATATTATAAACAAGACTTTTTCCCAGAGACACTACCAGTAAACTATGTCGAAAGAGTTGTATCAGATGGGAGGTGAAGACGCGCTGTTTGGTAGCCGCCATTTCCTGTTTGTACATTTTCTTTGATATACCTTTGCACTCCCAATCGAGCTCCAAAATGCAATAGCTTGAGCTGATTTGTGTAAAAGCTCGTGCTATGGTTTTTGAGGGCTTGGTTGCGATGTTAAAATTTTTTATTAGCCCAGTGAGGATGTTCGGGAACCAAAGCCACAAAAACAGGAAGCAATTCTTTAGTAGGCTATTCTAAAATAATCGAGAAGTTCCTTGTATTTGTCCTGTGCGCTAAGACAGGTGTCCCGTAGGTATTCGGGAATCATGGGCCATTGTTGGAGACCTCTATAATAGAAATGTCGCAGCTCCTCTGTGATGATGAAAGGTATTACTCCGTTTGCAAGACACTCTTTGAACATGATAAGCCGTCCTACCCTACCATTACCATCCTGGAATGGATGAATAGACTCGAACCGCTGATGGAAGTCAAGAATGTCATCAATACTTTTTTCCTTTTTGGAGTTATACGACTTCAATAATGATGCCATCTCTTTGTGAACATTCTCAGGGGCGCAGGTCTCTACGCCACCCACCTCGTTGGGTAGCATTTTGTACTCTCCCACATTGAACCATTCTTTTGCAGAGTCTTGCGTACCGGTTTTCAAAAGAAGATGAATTTCCTTAATGTACGCCTCGGTTAGTCTATCCGTAGCATGATCGATGATACTGTCTATGCAGCGGAAATGGTTTACAGTCTCCACAATGTCATCTACTCGGACTGCGTTGTCTGTTATACCTATTGTATTCGTCTCGAATATATAGCGAGTCTGCTCGTGGGTAAGCTTGCTACCCTCCATGTGGTTGGAGTTATATGTAAGGTCTATCTGTGTTTTATGGTATATGCTTCCCTTCAGATGCAGGCTCTTCTGTTCGCGCAAAGTCTTTAATAACGCAGATTCCTTTGTTTTTCTGTTTTTTGTTACGACAGCATCCTTAGGAATATTCCATGTTTTGCCTGTCAGAAAGGCACCTTCAAGCTTTCCCTGATTGCAATGATTTCGGACGGTACGCTCACTGATACCATATCGCTCTGCATATTCTGCTACTGATAAAAATTTCACTATCGGCAAGTTCTTAATAAGAATTATGCCGCGAAATTAGCAATAATTTCCGGTATCGGCAAGTTTTAACTTGTTGTTTTAGGTACTCCCGTTCGGAAAAACTCAAATAGATTTGATTTTTCGCTCACTTATTCGTACCTTTGCCATGTCTTGTTACGATTTTTGCTTGTTTCCTAATTGCAACACTGAGATGAGTGAAAATTCTGGTATGACAAAATTCTGGGATGCTCGGGCTTTTCCGCTTGGATTGTCTAACCCCCTTTTTTTGATTAAAAAAAAAATAAACCAAAGTGTTGCGAAATGAAAGGTATGATAAGAAAGTTCTCCCATGTCTTTTTTCTCTTGGCGGCTCTCATCGGTTCAGTATCATGCAGCAACGAGAGTTCTGATCCCGAACAACCGATATCCCATCTCCATCATCAGGACTGGTCCGAGGATGTACGTGCCGGTCTCAACTGCTTTATGGATGACTGTGCGCGGATGAAGAACGCCTATGTTGTCTTCGATTTCGACAACACCACTTCTATCTTTGATGTAGAGGAGCAGCTGGCAATATATCAGCTGGAAACAATGAGCTTTGCTCTTGACCCGGAGCAACTTTCACGGGTTCTGGCCACCGGTCTGGAAAACGCTCCGGCCGAATGTGATAATTGGATAAAGGACATATCTGCGGCATATTCCAAGCTATACACAGATTATGGGCCATTTACGCCGAAAGGCCTTGATGAATCAATGCTTGGCACTGTCCATTCCGACCCGCAATGGATTGAGTTTGCAACAAAGATGCGTGCTATGTACGACAAGGTTGGCGAGTGGGCCAGCGTCGATGACTCATACAACTGGATTCTGTACTGGTTCTGCGGAATGACGGAAGACCAGGTTTACGACATCGCCTATGCCTCCCACAAGAAATACAGCGCAGTGAACACCTCCGTCGAGACCTGGACGAGTCCCTCTGAACTGAATTCGTCTGTCGGTCAGGTCAGCGTATCCTGGACAAGGGGTGTGCAGGTTAGCGAGAACATCCGTGAACTGTGGAAATGTCTTGATGAAAACGGCATTGATGTATGGGTGTGCTCCGCTTCCGGCATCGACCAGATAAGGGCTGCCGTTGATGCCTTCGGTCTCAGGGATTACTGTTCAGGAGTGCTTGCGATGACAATATCCCAGGATGGCTCGGGACTGTACACGAATTCATACGACTACACATCGGGGTACGCTGCCATTCCTGTGTCTGACGGATGGACGAAGGATAATAGGGCTACGGGGGCACAGACGGCAGGCCCAGGCAAGGTTACCGCCATCACGAATGCCATAGCACCTCTGTATGGCGGAGCAACTCCGCTGGCCGGCTTTATGGATTCTACCGGAGATTTCAATTTCTGCACTGAATTCTCATCCCTGCGCACTGTCGTCTGTTTCAACCGTGCCAACCGTAAGATTACGGACGGTGGCGGTCTGATAGCAGAAGTGGCGATGTACGAGAAGGAAACGCTCGGATATGATTATGCACAGGCTCAAAAGGCCGGAGACACGTATTATCTTCTGCAAGGAAGGGACGAGAATGGATTGCGCAGCTTCCGAAGCTCCAACAAGACTATACGCTACGGTTCCGGCGAAGAAAGACTTTTCGCCAATCAGGACAACGAAGACCAGCTGGCAGAAATGATACGGAACAATCTTACTGTAAGGCAGGCCATCGATACCTATTCAAGCAATTTCCTGAAGTCATACAGCGGCTACCACAGCAAGTGATCCACCCAATGTTCGCTTTTCATGCGAATACCCTTTTGTAGCGTTATGAAGAAACTACTGATTATTCTGACGGCATCCCTTGTCATGTTCGGATGCGCAGCCACAGATTACGGACAGACACAACCTGTCAGACACATTATTCTATGGACATTGAACGACTCTCTGGAAGGTAGCCAGAGGGAAACCCTTATCCGAACGTCCTGCAAGGATTTCTATTCACTGAAGGACAGGATTCCGGGCATCATCAGCATGGACGCAGTCTATGAAGGCAGGCTCCCTTCGTCGAACTGCGACTTCATGTTTGATATCGTTTTTGAAAGTGAAGATGCGCTGAAGTCCTTCTCCGAGAATCCCGAGCATCTGAAACAGGCATCGGCGCTGAAACCGTTTATCAAATCCCGGACCTGCCTCGATGTCCTCCTGTATTAGGAACATTTATCTGTTCTGAATCTTCGGAAGGAGTGCACCAATGCACCTTTGGCGAGGCTATGTCAAGAGTGACAAACCTCCTGTCTGTGTTGCAAAAAATCTGCAAAATAGTGCAGTGCAACTATAATGTTTCAGTAAATTTGTGTCTATGAAAGTTGGACTTATGATAAAAGACGCACTTACTTTGATTCTTGTTGGATGCTCCACAGAGGATGAGACGATAGAAACTGTCAACAGCTTTGACTCTGCATCCATCCAGAGACAGTTGGTTGGCAGGTGGGTTTACTTCATAGCTACAGCGGCATGAATGTCACCGTCCAGTCCCTCTGGTTGAACAGACGTGGGCAGTAGAGCCTGATGTTGTTCCATCCAGCCTTCAACGGTATCTGGGCAGGTTCGCGCATCCAGAATAGCTGTTCCTCTGTATATGGGATTTCACTGTCGGGGAATTTCCACGCGTCGCGCATAAACTGGTACTTGCCAGGTTCCTTCCAAGGCTTGGGGGGGAATATCTCTGACTCACCTACAAACAGGCGTCCGTCAGCCTCCCACAGTCCCTGCTCTCCTATTCCGTTGCCTATGCGGTTGCTTCGGCCACAGGTCTCAAATCCCACGATTGCCTTAATCACCGTGTCGCGCTCGGCATAGAGGCGAGTTTCAGCCCATGCGTCCATGGTCTTGCTCAGCTTGACGCCATTCTTATAGGCAATCTCCTGTAGGTTGATGGCAGCACCCCATGCAGGCACCCACTTCATCTTGGCCGGATCAGACCCTCGGCGTTCAGGAATGGTCACGCGCCACTCCATGTGCGCGTTGGGTCTCCATCGGATGTCCCATCCCTCCAGATAGTGTTGACAGTGGTAAGCAAACCTGCGCTCCCAGTCGACCACGTACTCGTGCATCGGGCTCCCAGCTTCAGGCATGAGGGAAGTGTTGTTCTGCGGCATCTTCTTGCCGCCACGCCATATTCCTTCGGCAAAGGCGGCCACGGCAGCGGGACAGCCATTGTGGGGCATCAGCAGGGTCTGGTCGTCTATGCGTAGGTCGTTCCAGAGGCAGAGTATGCTACCCATGGCATTGCTGTCAGCCACGCCCTTGCCACAGAAGGTGTGCAGAAGCTGCCGATAGGTGTTCCATATCACGTTGCCATTGTTCAGGTAGCCGTTGTACGAGTCCACAAAGCGTTTGCCGTATCCTCCCTCCTTCTCTATCTTCGTACCTATCTGTCCCGACCACACCTGGGCTATGGTGTTCTCCGATGCCGGCAGTCCCGGATCCCATACCATGGGGGTGCGCCCGTTTCGGGTGATGATATTCTCGCAGAAGGTTATGAACTCCTGGGGATTGTCCACATTCACCTCGTCGCTGCCTATGTGGATGTAGGGGCAGTCCTCACGTGGTATCTCGTCGAGGAACTCCTTCAGGCAGGCCTCCAGCACAGCCATACCCTCCTTCGTCGCCATGCCGAAGCCGAAGGTGTTCTTGAAGTAATCGCTATGTCCGGGCATGTCTATCTCAGGTATCACCATTACGCCGCGCTCCTTGGCATAGCGTATGACGTGGCGGATGTCGTCATAGCTGTAGAACATACCTTCCTTCCTGCCCTTGCGCATGTTCTCGGGCTTGTTCAGTTGGGGGTATGCCTTGCATTCTATGCGCCATCCCGGGTGGTCGGTCAGGTGCCAGTGGAAGGTGTTCAGCTTGTAGAACGAAAACAGGTCTATGTCTTTCAGTAGCAGATCCACAGGGCGAAAATTCCTGCCGGTGTCGTGCATGAAGCCACGGATGGGGAATTCCGGCCAGTCGCGTATGGTCACCTCGGGACAAAGACCATCTTCGTCCTTCAGCTGGCGCAGCGTCTGTCTGGCCCATACCAGCCCACGTTCGTCCTTGGCCCTTATCAAAGCCTTGGCTCCGCGCACCCGTAACGTATAGCCCTCGTTCGGCAGTTTCATTCTAGGGTCTATGCGCTCCTGTACAGCAGTCACTTTCACTCTGCCGTCGCGCTCTACCTTCATTTCCTTGGGTGCCGGGATTATCATCTGTGCCCACATGGCGGCATGGCACATCCATGCAAGAAAGAAAAGAAACAGTTTCCTCATAAGCTAGTCTTTTATCGTTGTTAATGCCGCAAAAATACGAAATTGTTCCGATACTATCAAATGTTGTTTTGCCAAACATGCAAAGATCCGACCTTCTGCCGATTTTCCAGATCAAACACGTAGGGGGATAGAGTAAAAATGCCTGCTGCGGAACTTATTGCCTCCAGCCAGCTCATGTAGTTGGTGACACCCAGCGAAGAATGGGTTGCACAGCAAGCCACTACCATTCCAATCTGCTAAGTTTTTGAAAGTGAAGATGCGCTGAAGTCCTTCTCCGAGAATCCCGAGCATCTGTCGATGTTGAATATCTTGCTATGGGCGATTGCACCGTTCCGACCTATTCTGCAACAAATTCTATCGGATGTGGTGCAGGACCGACAGTCATTTTGTCGTCGCCAATGGGGGTGCTGAACTTTATCTCGCTCCTTCCTATCGCTTTTTGGTTGGCATTGAAGGTTGTCACGAAAACGGTGTAGTCCGTGTTCGGAAGCAGATAACGTATCTTCAGCATCTTATCTTCCGAATATCTCTTGCTGACGGTACCCTCAAGTCTCAGCTGATACGAGGAAGATATGTCTGGAAAGTACAGACATCTGACTTTGACGGTAGAGTCCGTCACCGCGACGATTTCCGCTATTACCTCCTTCTGCACCGGCAGATCCTTCACATCATCATCGCTGCAGGCAGCGAACATCATAGCACCCATAAAAAGCGCAAGCGAAAGTTTGAATAGATTTTTCATAAACAGAATTGCTTTGTTTGATAGGTCGTCCGATTTCTTAGTCTCGAATTTTCTGCAAAGATAGTGTTTCTCCCCTAATATAACACACATTCTATATATATATTTACAGATGAATCTTCATTATTAATATAAAAATCGGATATTTACAGAATTATTTGGTGGGTTGGAATATAATCAATATCTTTGCACGACATGGTTTGCCCTGATCCCCGAAAGTCAGACAAAAAACTTTCGGGGTTTTTGTTGTCTTGGCAATTGATGGAATAGTGCAAGAACAGACCGTCAAGCAAGAGAATCTGCATAATAGTGCAGCGAAACATTGCTAAATCTGCAAAATAATGCAATCGGAAAGAAGAAAACCTGCACAATAGTGCATTGTAATAATAATATTTTTATAAATTTGCACCTATGAAAGAGGCAGTTATAGATAAAAGGACTCTGGAAGTGATACTAAACGACCAGAAACAGGAAATAGACAATTGGTCTAACGAATATCTATGCTCAAGAAACGAGGAAGGCCTTGTGGATTTGAATAGTCCGCAAGCTCAGGTTGTCGTAGGTGTACGTCGTAGTGGCAAGTCCACACTATGTATGCAGACACTTGCTGATGCCAAAGTTTCTTTTGCGTATGTGGATTTCGATGATGAGCGTTTGGCCGGTCTTGGTACCAGTCAACTGAACGATGTCCTGGAGGTGTTATATAAGATATATGGTGATTTCAAGCACATCTTTCTGGATGAGATACAGAATATTGACGGATGGCCATTGTTCGTAAACAGACTTTTGAGGACACAGATGCACGTTGTGTTAACAGGTAGTAATGCAAAGTTGCTGAGTAGTGACCTTGCGACCCACCTTACAGGTCGCAGCAGCGAGATAGCCTTGTATCCATTTTCGTTTACAGAATACTGTAAATTGAAAGGCGTTGATTATAAACTTAGAACGACAAAAGGCATTGCCGACCAACGAAAAACATTCGATGAATATTTAAGACAAGGAGGCTTCCCGGAACTACTTCAGATAAGGAACGACAGGAAGTACATAACGAATCTTGTAGATAATATACTTAAGCGAGACATAGAGCAACGTTATAAAATAGCCTATTCTGCTCAGTTTGAGAAAATGGTTCACCATCTTCTCAATATTTCACCTTATGTTTTATCAACACCGGACCTTATGGGGCTATTTAACTTTAAATCAACGCATACCGTTCTGAATTATGTGAAATATCTGAAGGAAGCATACGTCCTTGTAGGAATACAGAAATACTCGCAGAAAAGTAAGCAACGCACTGTCAGTGAAAAGGTTTATGCCGTTGATGTTGCTTTCATGAACCAGAGGGAGAATGCTTTCGTTGGGGACAACCTTGGTTGGCGACTTGAAACAATCGTCCTTCTGCATCTGATTCGGAAATGTAAGAATGAGGGATGGGATGTCTATTATCTGAAAGACCGTTCCGGCGAATGTGATTTTGTAGTGTGTGATGGTAACAAGGTGCTTCAGTGCATCCAGGTTTCGTATGATATCTCATCAGCCAAGACTCGTAATCGAGAGATAAACGGTTTGCTTTTGGCGTACAAGAAAACCCAATGTAACAACTTATTGCTTCTTACGGATCACGAATACGAAGAGCTGGATAAAGGCAACCTCCATATTCAAATTAAACCTGTATATGAATGGTGCTCCGAGGTGTATGCATCCTTGTAAACCGAAAAAATAATGAGAAAGGTGAAAACGGTCGAAAAGAATGCTGATATTTGCGCTCATGCGATTCTTTTGACAGAAAATGTTGTATATCTCGTGAATATTCTCTAAATTCGCCTTCATAACAGGTTTTTGTTTAATGTTGTGATTGGTTTTGTTTAGCGACTGCTAATTTACAATTTTTCTCAAGTTCCTGTTCTTTTAATAGTTAAACAATCAATAGGTTATAAAAAACAAAAGTCCTGTAGGGACGGCATAATTCCATATATGAAGAAGAATCTTATATTGTTGTTAGTGGTGACATTCGGATTTGTGAAAGTGATAGCTCAAGAGGTAAATACGAAATTCGAAGTTGATGGAGTGCAGTATGTATATGACAAGGAAAATGATATGGTCGTAGTAGGGGATAATAGTTACTATGAAGGAACGTCAGACCTTGTTATTCCTGCCACGGTGGAGTATGACGGGAAGGAATATCCTGTTAAGAAGATTGTGGAAGGAGCCTTTTATACGTGTAAAAAACTGACATCTGTTGTTATCCCGAACACCATAGAAGAAATTGGCTATAAAGTTTTTGCCGGTTGTAATTATGAAGCCTAAAACAACCATGAATACTGAAAAATAACCGTAGATAATATATTGATTATCAACAGATATTGAATTTTAACACTTCGGACTTGCTATTTGGTGGTTCCCGATTTTCCGCTTACCTTTGCAACGTATTTCTACCGCGGAGAATTTAGGGAGCTTTTATTTTGCTATTCCGTGGACGGAGTTGACAGAGGTTTACATGCATGGACGATGGTTGACTCACGGACGGGAGGGAAGCAAGTGAGGAAGTGACCGAATTT
>JAZLIY010000086.1:0-19641 GCA_045617645.1 Bacteroidaceae bacterium
ATTCCTCTGCTTCCTTCCATTCGGCTACGCCTCACTTCAGGAAGCAGAGGAATAACCTGAAAGGATTAACTTTTCATCAATGATAGTGGTGCAGTTTTAGATTATTACAGGTGGTGCATTTTTAAGTTAGAATATACATCCTTATGGATGAAAAACAAGAAAATACGGAAAACCATGAAATATTGTTTGTACTAAATTTGCTTTTTCTCTCAATTTTTTTGTAATTTTGCAGCGTAAAAATTAAGAACGGATATGAAAAAGATAGTATTGAGTTTTTTTCTTGGCGTTTTCCTGAGCATCGTCTTCGTTGGCTGCCAGGAGGATATTGATGATGGCAATCGGTATGTTTTTGAAAAACATACAATTATGGATTATCTGAAATCCCACGAACAGTTCAGCAAGTACGTGGTGCTGCTGGGACAGGTTCCCATGAGCCCCATCTCCAAGACGACTCCGGCACAGTTGCTGTCTGCGCGAGGTAACTACACGGTCTTTGCGCCCACCAACGAGGCCATTGCCGCTTATCTGGATACCCTGGTAGCCCAGGGGCTGATAGACTATGCCAGTTGGGATGCCTTCCGCAATCAGAAAACGCTGGATTCCGTGCGTCAGCAGATTGTGTACAATTCCATCATCGATGGCGGTGATGTCATCTATTTCGAGACGAGTCAGTTCCCCCAGAACAACAACGAGGAATTCCCGCTATCTACCTTGGCAGACCGTAAACTGAGTGTCTATTACGGCGAAGGAGGGAGCGATACGATCCTGCTGAACAACAGCATCCCCATCTCGCCAACGAACCGCGACATACTGGAGCTGAATGGCGTGATACACCAGGTAGAGGGCGTGGTGGCGCCGAGCAATGATGACCTGAGTACCATCCTGGAAGAATATATCGGCGGCAAGAGACATGGGTACTCCGTGGTGGCGAAGATGGTAAAGGCTGCGGGATTGTTTGACACCCTGAGCAAGATACGCGATGATCGATTCGAACTGTTGTACCAGACACAGGATCCGCGCGTTGCCGACCTGCCGGCGCATCCCACCGAGAACAAGACGGGCTACATACCCATGCATCGCAAGTACGGATACACGCTCTTTGCCCAGAAGGATGAGTTCTGGGAGAGGACGCTGGGCAAGCCAGCCCAGGACATAACGCTCGCTGACCTGCGCCAGTACATCGTGGCTCAGGGGTACTATCCCGATGCCAGGGATGACGATGACTACGAAAACCCGGCTAACGTGCTGTACCAGTTCATCACCTACCACATCCTGCCCGAGAGAATACCGGCAGACAAGCTGATTATCCACTACAATGAAAAGGGTTACTTGCCCGCCAACATGACGCCTACCGTGGCGATGACGGAGCACTATACCACGATGGGACAAAGGCGTCTGCTGAGAATCTATGAAAGTTACGAGAGCCAAGGCGTCTATCTGAACCGTTTCCCGAAACTGGACAACGGGCGACACGGTTCTTATCACGAGGTGAGCTGTGACCCGGACAAGGTGGGACTCTATGTGGACAAGGACAATGCCGACCTGTCGGCTGTGAATGCCGCCATCTATCCCATCGACGGTGTCCTGGCCTATGATGACCATACACGTACGAACCTGCAACACACTCGTATCCGCTATGATGTATCCTCGCTGTTGCCGGAGTTCATGAACAACGACATACGAGGGCAGACGGTAATCTCCGACCGTACCATGATCGTGGCCATGCCTACCGACGTAAACTATAAGTACCTGGACGATGTGGACATTTCCGACGAGACGCTGTTCTACTACCTGATGGGACGCGACAACGGCTGGACGAACTATCTGGCCGATGAGTTCAACATCGTGGGCCGTACGGACGTTACCTTCCGCTTGCCGCCCGTTCCGAAGTTCGGTACCTACGAGCTGCGCGTGGCCGTTCAGTCGAACTCCAACGTACGAGGCATGGTGCAGGTCTATTGGGGCGACAAGAAAGATGCGCTGCCAGCTGCCGGCATTCCTTTGGATGTGCGTATGGGCGGTGAGGTGCGCCAGACCTCGGTGGGCAACTTCCCGAGCAACGTGGGGTGGGTGCTCGATACGGAGGACGATGACTTCAATTCCGAGATTGACAAGAAGATGCGCAACAAGGACTTTATGAAGGGCCCGGAGCATTTCATCTCCGGAAGTCCCGGTGGCACCAAGACATCGCGTATGGAGGTAAACAACCTGCGCCGCATCATGGTACGCGCCACCATGGATCCCAACAAGACGTATTATATGCGTTTCAAAACCGTATTGGAACAAACGGACCGACAGTTCTTTATGGATTATATAGAACTGTGTCCCAAGGAGGTGTACGACAATCCGGCTGATCCGGAAGATATCTGGTAAGTCCCTGGGTCTATTCCCCTGCTATCATTCCCAGAAACTCGTCTTCGCCAACGATGCGGATGCCCAGTTTCTGTGCCTTTTCCAGCTTGGACGGGCCCATATTCTCGCCTGCCAGGACGAAGGAGGTCTTGGCACTGATGCTGCCCACGTTGCGCCCTCCGTGCTGTTCGATAAGTGCCTTGTATTCATCGCGACTATGATGACGGAAGACACCGCTGATGACGATGGACTGTCCCCCCAGGCGGTCGGTGTGCTGGCTTTGCTCCTCGGCAGACAGGCACATGCAGAGTCCTGCATCGCGGAGCCGTTGTATGAACTGCTGGTTGGCAGGGTTGTGGAAATAGTCTATGACACTTTGGGCAATGACAACGCCGATGCCGTCCACCTGCAAGAGATCGTCGATGGTGGCGTTGGACAGCGTGTCGATATGCTTGAAATAGCGGGCCAGCGTCTTGGCAGCTATCTCTCCCACGAAGCGGATGCCGATGGCAAAGAGTACGCGCTCGAAAGGCACTTCGCGGCTCTGTATGAGGGCGTTCTGTATATTACGCGTCTTATCCGGACCGCTGCCGTCGAGACTGAGCCATTGTTCCGTGCTGATGCTGTATAGGTCGGCCGCATCGCGTATGTATCCCTTCTGAAAGAGATCGTCCACCGTTTCGGGTCCCAGGGTGCTGATGTTCATCGCCTTGCGGCTGATAAAATGCTCTATTTTCCCCATGATGAGAGGTGGGCAACCTGTTTCGTTGGGGCAGTAGTGGGCCGCCTCTCCCTCGCTGCGGACAAGGGGCGTTCCGCAGACGGGACAATGGGTGATGAAGCGTACGCGCAAGGATGGGTCGAACTCGGGATCGTCTTCGGATGTCCCCACTATCTTGGGAATGATTTCGCCGCCCTTTTCCACCAGCACGTGACAACCGATATGCAGGTTCAGAGCCTCCATTACATCGGCGTTGTGGAGCGTGGCACGACGCACGGTGGTACCGGCCAGCTGTACGGGGTCCATATTGGCCACGGGGGTGATGGTACCCGTCCGTCCAACCTGATAGACCACCTGGCGCAAGGTAGTGCAGGCCTGTTCTGCCTGGAACTTATAGGCGATGGCCCAACGAGGACTCTTGGCCGTCATTCCCAGGGATTGCTGTTGCGACAGAGAGTTTACTTTCAGTACGATACCATCGGTGGCCACAGGCAGGTTACTGCGTTCCTGATCCCAATAGTCGATAAAGTCGTAGATGCCTTGCAGGTCATCCACCAGCTTGATATCCTTGCTAACCTGGAAACCCCATTTCCTGGCCGCTTCCAGGTTCTGGTAGTGACCGTCGCCCGGAATACCTTCGCCCAGCAGGAAGTAGAGATAGGCATCCAGTCCCCGTTGGGCCACGGTACGGCTGTCCTTGCTTTTGAGCGTACCGCTGGCGGCATTTCGCGGATTGGCAAACAGGGCATCGCCGGCCTCGCTCCGCTGGCGATTGAGACGGTCGAAGGAAGACCAGGGCATAAGCACCTCGCCCCGTATCTCAAACTCTTCGGGATAATCCATGTTGTCGGGCAGTTGCAGGGGTATGCTGCGTATGGTGCGTACGTTGGCCGTCACGTCGTCGCCCTTTTCCCCGTCCCCTCGGGTGACAGCCTGTATCAACTTGCCCTGGCGATAGTGTAGGCTGATACTCAGGCCGTCGAATTTCAGTTCGCAGCAGATGCTGAACGGAGTACCGTGCAGCCCCTCGCTTACACGCTCGTAGAACTCACGAACCTCGTCCTTGTTGTAGGTGTTGGCCAGGCTGAGCATAGGGCGCTTGTGGCGTACCGTCTGGAACTCGTTGCTCAGGTCGCTCCCCACGCGCTGTGTGGGACTGTTCGGGTCGTACAGTTCGGGGTGCAAGGCTTCCAGGTCTTGCAGTCGTCGCATGGTATGGTCGAACTCCTGATCCGAGATGGTAGGTTGGTTCAGCACGTAGTAGTTGTAGTTGTGCTGGTGTAGCTGCTCCCTGAGCGATAGGATGATTTCTTGTTCTGTCATAATGGCCAAAGCTGTGTATTTCTATGCAAAAATACTCATAAAAAAGGTTAGTGCCAAGAAAATGGCGGTATCTTTTTTTGCAGAACGGAAGAATTTGCGTAAATTTGCGCCATTAAATAGATAAAGAAATTTTCAGACGATGGCACAAAATAAATTCCGTGGATTAGGTATTGCACTTATTACGCCTTTTGCCAGCGATGGCAGTATAGACCTGAAGGCACTGGACCGACTGGTTGAATACCAATTGAAGGGTGGTGTCGATTTCTTGTGTATTATGGGTACTACAGCCGAGACACCGACGCTGACTCCCGACGAGAAGAAGATGTTGAAGGAACACCTGGTGGACCGCATAGCCGGACGGGTACCCATCTTGATGGGATGCGGCGGCAACAGCACGACGGCCGTGGTGAACGACCTGAAAACGATGGACTGGTCCGGTATCGATGGCGTACTGAGTGTATGTCCCTATTACAACAAGCCTTCCCAGGAGGGGCTCTATCAGCATTTCAAGGCCATTGCCGAGGCTTCCCCCATTCCCGTGGTACTGTACAATGTCCCGGGGCGTACCGGGGTGAATATGACGGCTGAGACGACGCTGCGCCTGGCACGTGACTTCGAGAACATCGTGGCTATCAAGGAGGCGAGCGGCAACATCACCCAGATGGATGACATCATCAAGAGCAAGCCTGCCCGTTTCGACGTGATAAGCGGCGACGACGGCATTACCTTCCCGCTGATAACCTTGGGTGCCGTGGGAGTAATAAGCGTTATAGGCAATGCCCTCCCCGGGGAGTTCAGCCGTATGGTACGGTTGGCATTGAAGGGCGAATACAGCACATCGTTAGAGATACATCACAAGTTTACGGAACTATTCAAATTGCTCTTTGTGGACGGCAATCCCGCCGGTGTCAAGGCAATGTTGTCGGAGATGGGTATGATAGAGAACCAGTTACGACTGCCCCTTGTTCCTACTCGCCTCACTACGATGGAGAAGATAAGCGAAATAGTCAGGGACTTGGGGTATTAAATAATGCATAATGCATAATTCATAATGCATAATTAATGGCAGAAAGGCAGAAAACGGTTATCATAGCAGGTCCCTGTGTCATAGAGTCGATGGACATTCTGTGCCAGGTGGCGGAGGAATTGGTGCGCCTGCGTGGGCTGTACGATGCAGACTTTTATTTCAAGGCCTCCTTCGATAAGGCCAACCGCACCAGTCTGCACTCCTATCGCGGTCCCGGTATGGAAAAAGGATTGCAGATGTTGCAGGAGATAAGGGACACCTACCATTTGCCCCTGCTGACCGACATACACGAGAGTTACCAGGCAGCCCCTGTCGGCGAAGTGGTGGACGTGTTGCAGATTCCGGCCTTTCTTTGCCGTCAGACCGACCTGTTGGTGGCAGCCGCCCGTACAGGCCGTATCGTGAACATAAAGAAAGCACAGTTCCTGAGCGGAGCCGATATGCAGTATCCCGTGGAGAAATGCGCCGAGAGCGGTGCCACGGAGATATGGCTCACGGAGCGTGGCAACATGTATGGCTACAACAACCTGGCAGTCGATTTCCGCAACTTGTCCGATATGAAACGGTTCACGCCCACGGTCATTATGGATTGTACGCACAGCGTGCAGCGTCCTGGTGCAGCCGGAGGAAAGAGCGGCGGCAACCGCGAGTTCGTTCCTGCTATGGCTTTGGCTGCCAAGGCCTTCGGTGCGTCGGGTTACTTCTTCGAGGTGCATCCGAATCCCGACCAGGCACTCAGCGATGGGCCGAATATGTTATATCTCCGTCAACTGGAGGGTGTCGTAAAGTCAATTCAATGAGTCAATATAGAGAGATAGCAGAGCATTGTCTGCGCGATGAGGCGCAAGCCATACAGAGTCTGATTCCGTTGCTGGACGATAATTTTGATGCCGTGGTGGATTTGATTCTGAACTGTAAGGGGAAGGTCATCCTGACGGGAGTGGGAAAGAGCGGGCACATCGGTGCCAAGATAGCTGCCACCTTGAGCAGTACGGGAACTCCCTCCTTCTACATCAGCCCCCTGGATGTGTACCACGGTGACCTGGGCGTTATGACGCCCAACGATGTGGTCATAGCCATCAGCAACAGTGGGCAGACCGACGAGCTGCTTCGCTTCGTTCCTTGTCTGCTGGAGCGCAACATACCTCTGGTGGGTATCTCTGGCAATCCGGATTCCCTGCTCGCCAAGAATGCCACCTACCATATTAATGTGCAGGTCAAGCAGGAGGCCTGCCCCCTTAACCTGGCTCCCACCAGCAGCACCACGGCCACGTTGGCCATGGGAGATGCGCTGGCCTGTGCCCTGATGGAAGCCCGAAATTTCAAGGAGAGAGACTTTGCCCGTTTCCACCCTGGGGGCTCCCTGGGTCGCCGCCTGCTGGTTACAGCACGTGATGTGATGCGCACCGAAGACCTGCCCGTGATCTCTCCCCGTCTGAAACTGGGCGAGGCCATCATACGCATCAGCATCGGCAAGTTGGGCTTGGGTGTGGCTGTCCAGGATGACCGTATTGTGGGCATCGTTACGGACGGCGACGTGCGTCGCGCAACGGAGAAACTGCACGAACGGTTTTTTAACGTACCGGTGGAGGACGTTATGACGCGTACACCGGTCTGTGTGTCGCCAGAAACGAAGATCAGCACCATCCTGCAAATCCTCAATGAAAGGCAGATACATGCCGTTCTGGTAGTGGACGAAGCACATCAGCTGATGGGCATAGTAGATAATTTCAGATGTATGATCTAAGGCGTTTCCTACCTATCCTCCTGTGTCTGCTTCTTTGTCTCCCTTGGGGCATACGGGCACAGGAAACCTCTTCCCAGAAAACGCTCCGGGAGTTCCGCCAGATGGGACTTCCCTATTACGAGGGCAACGAGATGACGCTCCTGCCGTCGGGTGAACTGAAGTTCCGCGACATGATGGAACGTATCCGTCAGGCCCGTCGTTATATCCACGTCGAATATTTCAAGTTCAAGGTTGACAGCATCGGCACCGCCTTTTTCCGTCTTCTGGGCCAGAAGATGAGGGAAGGCGTAGAGGTGCGCATGATGTACGACGGTTACGGTACGCGCAGCAGCAACGACCACCGTATCTTCGATGCCTTTGTCGATAGCGTACGGGCCACGGGACTTCCTCTCTATGCCTACGACAATATGAAGTTCCCCTGGGTGAACCACGCCCTGCACCGCGACCATCGTAAAATTGTGGTCATAGACGGCGAGATGGCCTACATCGGCGGTATGAACGTCTGCGACTATTATATTCACGGCAAGCCTGAAGTGGGGGAGTGGCGCGATATGCAGGTACGCATACAGGGTCCTGCCGTCCGCGAGTTTGAGCACATCTTCTCCGTTATGTGGTACGATGTTTCCGGTGAAATCCTGGAGCTCAACCCTGCCTACGATGCCGTGAATACCAGCCAGGGAAACCTGCCCATGATTATTACGGACCGCCAGCCGCGTTTCCAGAGTTCCGTCATGCGCGACACCTATGCCATAGCCATCGATAATGCACGCGAGCTGGTGCAGATTGTCAATCCCTATCCCATGAACGTGCGCAAGATACGCCGGGCCATCTATCGGGCGCTGAAACGTGGTGTACGGGTGGAACTCATGGTGTCGGCCAACAGCGACAATAAGCTCGTGCCCGAGATTGTGGCTATCGAGATGAAGAAGATGCTCAGGCGCGGCGCTCATGTCTATTACTACGAGGGCGGATTTCATCATACCAAGGTAATGACCGTGGACGGCACATACTGCACCGTGGGCAGCACGAACCTGGATGGTCGGTCGCTCGTCTTTGACTTCGAGGTTAATGCCTATGTGTTCAATCCTCAGGTTACCAGTCAGTTCCAGGAGATTTTCGAGCGAGATAAAGCTGAACATTGTACTGAGTTGTACTACGATGACTTCAAGAAACGCTTCTCCCTTCGCCAGCGGTTCCTGGGGCGTACTGTGGGTGTTTTCAAGTATTTCATGTAGAGGTGACATATCAAATAATAATAAAAGCAAAAAAAATGAAATTTATGAAGAATTTTTTGTCTCTTTTTGTGGCGGCCTTGCTCCTGGCATCGTGCAGTGTAGCAGGTCTGCCAGATGCAGTGGAAATTGTGGATGAACAGAATGCAGTCATCCCCCTTGAAAAAAGCGGTTCCTCTTTTGTCTCCGGCAATCTGAAGGTCAGTTTCAGTCGGACATCCCAGGGCTTGACGGCCTCTCTAAGTGCACCAGATGCCCAGGTTAAATATGTACGCGCAGTGTGGAATAAACCGGCACGCGAGGGTAGTCTTTATTTGGGCGACCAGTGGGAACGCGGATACGGTGATCTCCGATGGGAGAAACTCGACTCCACCCGCATCATGCCCTGGTATTACATCGAGAGCGTAGGCGGACATGTCTATGGCAACGGTGTGATGACCGGATGTCACTCATTCTGCTCGTGGAAAGTACGTCCGTCGGCTGTCGAACTCATTTTTGATGTACGCAACGGATCACACGGAGTATCCCTCGGTGACAGAACGCTGGAAATGGCCGAGATAGTAGGTTTCGAGGGAACGGCCGACGAGGACGAGTACGCTGCCCTGCATCGGTTCTGCCAGGTTATGTGTCCCGCCCCCCGTCTTCCCAAGGAACCCGTCTATGGTGTTAATGACTGGTATTTTGCATACGGACACAACAGCGACTCGCTCATATCCACCGTCGCCACCATGCTATCCCCCATACTCCCAGAATCAGGCAGCAAACCCTTCTTCCTGATAGATGATGGTTGGGCCCGTAAATGGTACGATGACGGGGACTACGACTATTGTGGTCCTGGTGGCTTCTATACTTCCAATTCCTTTTTCCCCGATATGAAGTCACTTGCCGATCGTTTGCGCCAGGCCGGTTTCCGTCCCGGACTCTGGATGCGTCCCCTGTCAGCATGGATGGGAGCCCCGGAGGATATGCTGCTGGCTGGATACGAAGAAGAACTCCCAGACCGTTACTTCGACCCCACGGTGGAATCCGTCAGGGAATACATCCGGAAATGTTTTGCCACCTATCGCGAATGGGGCTACGACATGGTCAAGCACGACTTTACCACCTTCGACATGCTCCGTCGCTGGGGACGCTCGATGATGGAATCCGGAGATATGACCAAGGGTGACTGGCAGTTTCACGACACAACCCTCACCAATGCCGAAGTTGTCCTGCAGCTGTATCACGACATACGTGAAGCCGCAGGCGATGATATGTACCTGATTGGCTGTAATACAATTACCCACCTCGGAGCCGGTCTGTTCGAACTTCAGCGTGTGGGCGACGACACCAGCGGCCGAGCCTGGTTCCCCACCGTCCGTAACGGAGTCAATTGTTTGGCCTTCCGTGCTGCCCAGCACAATGCATTCTATGCTATAGATGCTGACTGCGTAGGCATCACCGATAAGGTCGAATGGCGACTCACCCAACGGTGGCTGCAACTGGTATCAGAGAGTGGCACCCCCCTCTTCGTTTCGCCTCAGCCACAGGTCATGGGCTCCGAGCAGATGGATGCCCTCAAGAAAAGTTTCGATGTAGCCTCTAAGCCCCAGAGCACCTGTAAGCCTTTAGATTGGTTGGAGACACGTTTTCCTGCCAAATGGATGCTGATGGACCGCGAAGTTTCATTCGACTGGGAATACAAGGGAGAATGATTCGTTTGTTTGCCCTTGTTGGTGGAGCGTAACAGGTAAATCCTGTGTGGTATTTATTCTTTTTTTAATATAATGTCGCGCATGAGTTGGAAGTCTTGTTCGTTGATTCCGTGGCTCAGCAGTTCTGCACGGTCGGCATCGTAAGGGGCGATGCCTGCGCTGTGGTCATCAGGATGGCTTTTCTGATAGAGAGGTATGTAGGTGCGATACGACTCCACGGCCCCAGCCCAGTTGCCGAGGCACCATTCGGTATGTCCGGCGTTCAGGTAGTCTTCCCATTTGGCCGTCTTCGGTGAGCCGAGAATCTTTGCGTATTGTTTCCTGGCGTTTTCCATCCGGTTGAGTTTGAACGAGCACCAAGCGATGGCACGCATTGCAGTTTCGGCATTACGACCTTCGTACTCCATCTGGTAGAATAGTTTCAGCGCTTCCTCGTATTTCTCCTGAGTCATATAACATAGGGCGAGTTGGTTGAAGTAGCGGTCGCTGGTAGCATCTATTTGGCGCAATCTGAGGAGGCATTCTTCCTGCTCGGCATAGCGTTCCACCTGTTTGAGGCATTGTTGCAGGTTGTCGAGGGTTTGCTCGTCCTCCTCCAACAGGTCGGCTTGGACATAGGCGGAGATGGCTGCGGGATAGTTGGTAAGTGCCCGGTGGCAGTCGCCTTGCATCCTAAGGAGTTCGGCTGTGGCACCCTCCTGGTGTATGATGTCGATGATATGCCTGAGGGCTTGTCCTTCTCCCTTATATTTCAGCATCAGCCGGCTTATCTCAATGCGGTGACTGCTAGTAAAGCTGTCGGAGAGCAGGGGGCAGTCCAAAAGCTGGCTCTGCTTCTCGAAAGGGTCCTGCATTTCACCCCTCCATGGGGACATTGAGAAAAGGCGGTAGAGATGCTGGACGGTGGCTCGGTACATTTCCTCTGTCGTCCAGCAGGGAACGTGCTGGCTTAGGTCGATGCCCTCTTCCTTGTCTTTGTCTTCGTTATCGTAGCGAAGTGTATCATCCTCGTTTTCATCGTCCCCGAACAAGCCTTTTAGGGGATTTCCCTTCCTCCCTTCTAACTTCTGGGCAAGGTCCTTAGGCAGCGCGCTGAGTAGGAAAATGAATGAATAGCGGTCACAGTCACAGGCCTTTGCATTGAGCGTAATGAGGTCGATGACGTTCTTTTTCTGCTTGTGATCCTGGTCGTACAGGATGGCTGTGACTTCGGGACGGTCTATTTCGAAAGGTGCCAGCCAATGCGACGGCTGCTGGAAGAATGCATCCCTATGGGCGAAGATGTAGTTTCCGGCATTCAGGTCCACGCCGTCGGTCCCCATCTCCCTGACCTTATCGAGGATGGTCATCGTCTTTTCGCTATTGTCGATGCCCAGCTTGTCGGTCATATATTTCTCGGCCTCCTTCATCAGCTGGGGGTAGAGCTTCTTGTCGAGTTCCTTGCGGATGTATTCGCTTTGCTTGGTGACGAACAATGCTTTCTGGATGTGGGTCAACTCGTCGGGTAGGTCCTTGCCTTGTGCCTCGAACCGTTCGCCGTAGAGGTTGAAACGGAGGGCGTGCCGATGGCAGAGGAGGGCGTAGCCGGTGAGCGCGAAGGTGCGTACTTGCAGGTCTTCGTCCTCGGTCATCAGTTTCAGCAAGGTGATTTTCTCGGTGTCGAAATATTCCCAGCATGAGAGGAATATGCCTGCCGTGAGGTGCTGGCGCAGGGGCTTGGGTTGACCGGAGAGGAAGGCGTAGAGGCTAGCCGTAAGGGATGGAGTGGCTGCCCCCATTGTCCAAAGGAGGTCGAACAGCTGGTCCTGGATTGGGAAGCGGGCAGGAGAGTCTTGTCGTGTTTCCCATTCCTGCGTGAACTGGGTGAACCGGTCTTCTGAATTTCCTGCCGACAGGCCTTTGGCCGTTTGGGCGTAGATGCCCTTGCCGTAGCGAATGCGCACTTGACGGTGCGTGGCATCCAGAATGGATAAGGCCTTGCAGGAAATGGTTCGTTGAATATCCTGGTGCTTGTCATCGCGTCCCCCATGTCCCAGGAACGTGAGCATGGAGTCGTAGTCGAGCCGTATGGCATTGAGCCGGCCAGCCAGTTGCTGATCGTCGCATTCCAGCATCAGGGCTTCCAGATATTCCAGTCCTTCAGAGATTCTGAAACTGAGGAATGCCTGTGTACCCTCGGTATAGAGCGTGTCAAGCGTCCTGTCGTCTATCATGGTAGCAATATGCGTTTGTCTATCAGGCTGTCCGGTTGTGTGTCCCTTGGCAATCTGTTGCGTCCTCGCAGCCACGCGGTGGCTATCTTGACATCACCCTGTTTGGGGAGTGTGGCGTGGCAGAAGGAGTCTAGTTGTATGGTGTCAGCCAGTGTCGATGGCAGTCCGTAGGTTTGGCATAGGATGGCCTTTACCGTATCGGGTAGCAGGTGCTGGTTAAGTCCGTCCACGGCTTTGTTGTAGGCCTCCACGAAGAGTTTGGTTTGCTGTGCCCTGTCTTGGGTGAAGGTGCTGTCGGCCCTGAAAATCCAGGCTCCCAGGAGCATTGTGTCCCGAGATGAGTCGAATAGTTCCCTGTTGCCCACCTCCTTCATCCAAGTGGTGTAGGGTTCGGGTAGGATGGCAGCTTCCAGCAAGCCCGTTCGCAGCATCTCCGAGCGCAGGCGTACATCGTTGATCTGTGGGCGATAGACGTCCTCTTGTGCCAGTTCCCTTGTGCTGTCTATCAGCGCGTCGCACCAATAATCGACGGCCGACAGACGGGTGATGGCTATCATACGCTCTTTCATCTGCCGGACCTTGCTCACGCGCTTGCTCTTGAGGGTGACGAGTGAGAAGTGTCCTTGCGTCTGCATGAAGGCGGAGAGGGGTGTGTCCTGCTGTAGGCGTAGGGCACGGATGAGGTCGCTGTATGCAATCTGGACGTGACCGCCATAGAAGGCCGTGTCCACGTCCATCGTGGCCGTGTAGGAATGTATGCGTGCGTCCAATCCAACCTCGTCCAGGATACCGGTCCTGTGTGCGTAATAGACTGGCAGACAATCCATGACAGGCATCACGGCGATGTGTAGGGCTATACTGTCTTGCTTTTTGGACTCATCGCTAGAAAGTGTGGCCTCCTGCTTTGTACAGGAGGCCAGCACGAAAAGTATCAGTATGTAGGGCAGATGCCTCATCCTACTTTTTATCCCTTGATGGCAGCAACGCCGGGGAGTACCTTGCCTTCGATGGCTTCGAGCAGAGCGCCACCACCGGTGCTGATGTAAGAAACCTTGTCGGCCAGACCGAACTTGTTGCAGCAGGCAACAGAGTCGCCACCACCGATCAGAGAGAAGGCACCTTCGGCTGTAGCCTGGGCTATGGCATCGCCAACGGCACGGCTACCGGCACAGAAATCGTCGCACTCGAAACAACCGGCAGGACCGTTCCACAGGATGGTTTTGGCACCCTTGATGGCATCGGCGAATTTCTGACGGCTCTCTGGACCTGCATCCAGACCTTCAAACTCAGCGGGAATCTCGCTTGACTTGAAGACTTCTACCTTGGCACCAGGCTTAACGGAGAAGCTGGAGAAATCATAACCTGTGCAGCATACGGAATCCGTACCCAGTACCAGTTCCACTCCATTCTCCTGAGCCATCTTCTCTACGTTCAGGGCAACGTCCAGTTTGTCGAGTTCAACGATAGAGCCACCGATCTCGCCACCGTGTGCCTTGGCAAATGTGTAGGTCATACCGCCGCAGAGGATGAGCTTGTCCACCTTGCCCAGCAGGTTCTCGATGATGCCGATCTTGGAGCTGACCTTGGAACCGCCCATAATGGCAACGAACGGACGCTTGATGTTGCTCAGTACGTTGTCCACGGCTTGTACTTCCTTCTCCATCAGGAAGCCGAGCATCTTGTTGTCGGCATCGAAATAGTCGGCGATAACGGCTGTGGAGGCGTGCTTGCGGTGAGCGGTACCGAAGGCGTCCATCACGTAGCAGTCGGCATAGCTGGCCAATGTCTTGGCAAACTCTTTCTGGCTGGCCTTCATGGCCTTCTTTGCCTCGTCGTAAGCAGGATCTTCCTTGTCGATACCTACGGGTTTGCCTTCCTCCTCGGGATAGTAGCGCAGGTTCTCCAGCAGCAGAGCCTCGCCCATCTTCAGGGCTGCGGCTGCATCAGCAGCCTTGGCACAGTCGGGAGCAAAGCTGACGGGAGCACCCATGGCAGCTGCTACGGCATCCTTGATCTGACCCAGAGAGAGTTTGGGGTTCACCTTACCTTTGGGCTTGCCCATGTGGCTCATGATGATGACAGCACCGCCATCGGCCAGGATCTTTTTCAGGGTAGGCAGGGCACCGCGGATACGGGTATCGTCTGTAATCTCACCATTCTCGTTCAGGGGTACATTGAAATCCACGCGAACGATTGCCTTCTTACCGGCAAAGTTGTACTCATTGATTGTCATAATTTTGTGTGTTTTATTTGGTTGTTTATGTCGATTGTCTCTTGTTTGTTGCTGTTTGTCTTTTCGTGTGCAAAATTACTTCTTTTTGACCTCTTACGCAAATTTTCCGGGACAAAAATCCCGAAGTCCACATTCCTGGCACCGTGGTCGCCTGGCCTGACAAACATAGCGCCCGTGTAGAATGAGCCAGTGGTGGGCCGTAGGAATGTCCTTGGCAGGGATGTTGCGCATAAGTTCTTTCTCTACGCTTAGGGGGGTAGTACATTTCTCGCTTACGAGCCCGAGCCGGTGAGAGACGCGGAAGACGTGGGTGTCCACGGCCATACGGGCTTTCTGGAAGATTACAGCCTGGATGACGTTGGCCGTCTTCCTGCCCACTCCGGGCAACTGCTCCAGTTCCTCACCGGTGCTGGGTATCTCGCCCTGGAATTTTTTCTGTATCATCTGGGCCATTCCCACCAAATGCTGGGCTTTGCTGTTGGGGTAGGAAACAGAGCGGACGTAGGGTAGCACCTGTTCGGGTGTAGCGGAGGCCAGGTCGCTTGCTGTTGGAAAGGCCTGGAATAGGGCGGGAGTCACGGTGTTCACCCTCTTGTCCGTGCATTGGGCACTCAACATCACGGCCACCAGCAACTGGTAGGCGTTCTCGTAGTGCAGTTCCGTTTCCGCCACGGGCATGGTTTCCCGGAAATAGGAAATCATACGTTCGTATCGTTCCTTTTTCCTCATTTACCTATTGGTCGTCATAATTTTATGGATGGCTCTCCGTCCTCTTGCCTGTTGATGATTTCCGTCTGTAACCGTACGCTCTCCTCGTGTATGGCTTCGTAGATATGGCGGATGAAGTCGGGATTCATTCCGCATAGGGTGCCTTGTGCAGCCCGTTTGTCCAGTATCTCGGTGTAGCGTGTCGTCTGCACCACCCGCATGTTCTGTTCTTTCTTGTATTGGGCAATGTCGCGACTAACCTGCATACGTTTGGCCAGCATATCCATCAGCTGGTCGTCCATCTCGTCTATCTGTTTGCGGAAACTGGCCAGGAACTCCGTGGCTTCCACGTCCTTGCGCAATACCAGTGTGGAGAGTATGTCTTTCAGTTTGTCGGGCATAATCTGTTGCTTGGCATCACTCCACGCCTTATCTGGACAGCAATGGCATTCCACCATCAATCCGTTGAAACCCATATCCATGGCCTGCTGGCAAAGGGGGGCTATCAGGTCGCGTCTGCCGCCTATGTGACTGGGGTCGCACAGGATGGGCAGGTTGGGGTAGCGACGATGCAGCTCTATGGGCAGATGCCACAGGGGCATGTTGCGGTACATCTTCTGCCCCACGCTGCTGAATCCTCGGTGTATGGCACCAATCCGCTTGACACCGGCTCTGTTGATGCGCTGAATGGCACCTACCCAAAGTTCGATGTCGGGGTTGACGGGATTTTTCAGCAGAACGGGTACGTCCATGCCTCGGAGGCTGTCGGCCAGTTCCTGCATGGCAAAGGGGTTGGCTGTGGTGCGTGCGCCTATCCACAGGATATCCACTCCTGCTTCCAGTGCCGCTTCCACGTGCTTGGGTGTGGCCACTTCCACAGTCACTTTCATGCCCGTCTCCTCTTTCAGGCGTTGGAGCCAAGGGAGGGCAATGGCACCATGTCCCTCGAAACCACCTGGTTTGGTGCGTGGCTTCCATACTCCGGCACGGAAGATGCGAATGCCCTGAATTGCCAGCTGGCGACCCGTACTCATCACCTGTTCTTCGCTTTCTGCACTACACGGGCCGGCTATGAGAATGGGGTAGCGCTCCGTTCCTTCAATGCCTATTTTCTCTATCGTAAGTTCCATCTATATGCTGTATTCGCCTTTTATCTCATTCAGCAGAGAGGGATCCAGCTCCATAGCCTGCCGCAGATCCTGCATGGCTCCTGTCTTGTCGCCGTTCATCATACGCAACCTGCCACGTTCCTTGTATAGGTTGGCCTGTGGAGCCTTCTCTATTTCTGCCGTGATGGCATCTATCAGAAATTGGAAATCCATCTGCTTTTTCTCCTTTATCTATACATTTCGCGTGCAAATTTAAAAACTTATTCTCGCAAATGGACGGTTATTAGCAATAAAATATGTAAATTTGCGCAAGAAATTAACGTTGGCCGGTGAATCCGGTATAAAAAACAGATGACAGATGAAGACAATAGGTATTTTGACAGCCATGAGCGTAGAGTTTCGCCAGGTGGCTCAGATGTTGACCGAACAGCACGAGGAGGTGCACGGTCCTCAGAAATATTTGCTCGGTAACTTGGGCGAGAACAAGGTCGTACTGCAACAATGTGGCATAGGCAAGGTAAATGCTGCCACGGGCGTTACCGACCTGATTCTGCATTACCATCCCGACTGCATCATCAGTACTGGAGTGGCTGGTGGCATCGATGCCTGTCTGCAAGTGATGGACGTGATTGTGGGCCGCGAGGTATGCTACCACGATGTGTGGTGTGGAGAAGGTTGCGACCCTGGTCAGGTACAAGGCCTTCCTACCCGTTTCCAGGGCGATGAGGCTTTGTTGGAGAAAGCCCTGGCCGTGGATGCCGATGTGCGCATCCTTCCGGGTCTTATCTGTACGGGTGACCGCTTCGTTACCAGTCGCGATGAGCTGGATGCCATCAAGGGCGCCAATCCCGATGGGCTGGCTGTGGATATGGAGAGCGGTTCCATTGCCCAGGTGGCTCACCTTTACGGGATTCCCTTCATCAGTTTCCGCATCATCAGCGATTGTCCGGGAGCCAAGGAGCATTTCCAGGAATATCTCAATTTCTGGGAAACGATGGCCGACAAGAGTTTCCGTGTAACCCGTTCGTTCCTGAATAGTTTATAGTTTGCGATATGACACAAAGCACACAATCGCACCCTCGCTACGAGATTCTGGACGGATTGCGAGGCGTGGCCGCCGTCATGGTGGTCGGGTATCATCTGTTCGAGGCCATCGCCTTTGCTGCCGGAGCCTCTGAACAGCAGATGTATCATGGCTTTCTGGCCGTGGATTTCTTCTTCATCCTGAGCGGATTCGTCATGGGGTATGCCTATGATGAACGATGGAATCAGATGTCGCTGACCTCCTTTATCCGCCGCCGTCTCATCCGTCTGCATCCGATGGTGTTCATGGGCGTACTCATTGGGTCGGCTTCTTTTGTATTCCAGGGCTGTGTGCGCTGGGACGGTAGTCAGGTAGGTCTTTCCCTATTGATGTTCAGTACCTTGATGGCGTTGTTCCTCCTGCCTGTACCCACCTCTATGGATGTGCGAGGTAATACCGAGATGTTCCCTCTGAACGGTCCCCATTGGTCGCTCTTTTTCGAGTATATCGGTAGCCTTGTGTACGGCCTTCTGCTTCATCGCCTCTCTACCCGTTGCCTCAAATGGTGGGTTCTTGTGGCAGGCGTGGCCCTCTTCCTCAACGGTTTCCTTGGTCCTCAGGGCGACATCGCCTATGGCTGGTCTTCCGAGCCCTACAATATGTTCGGAGGCCTCCTTCGCGTCAGCTTCGGCTATCCGATGGGACTTCTTATGGCTCGCCTTTATCGTGAGCGCACCCCCCGTCCTCTGGGCGGTCCAGTCTTCCTGTGGTGCTCCATCGTCATCGTCGTACTGCTCAGCCTTCCCAGCGTCTCGCATCTGGGATTGATGCCCGACACGATGCCCTACCGCCTCTGCCGTATCGGCTATCAGTTCTTCTGCCTGGCCATAGCCTTCCCCATGGTGCTGTGGATGGGAGCCAGGGGTAGCGTCCGTGCTGGTTTCTCCCTGGGAAGCGCCCGTCTGCTTGGCCGTATGTCCTATCCCCTTTATGCCGTACATTATCCGTTTATCTACCTATATATCCATTGGATCAATACGGATGCACATCCCTTCGGCCCTCAGTGGTGGGCAACGCCCCTGGCCGTCTTCCTCATCTCGCTGGTAGTGGCCTACCTCGCCATGCGCTTCTACGACGAACCCCTTCGCCGTTGGCTTAGTCGGAAGTATGTGAAATAAGAAAAAGACACAGGAAAATGAAGAGCCTTTTAATCAAGGACACGACCGTTTCAGAGAGGGCGCAGATCGTGCGTGAAGCCCTCGGCTGCGAGAGCGACTGCGAAGGCGTGGATTTCTCGGACATGTATGACGATTATATATATGGCTTGCGCGAGTTGGCAGACATAAATATGGAGTTCAGTCAGAAGCATGCAGGGGAGGTGCTGGCCGGTGAGCTGATGGAGCAGGACACGAAAGGTTCGTGCTGCCGCTGATAGCAACAGCCAGTCATAAGTAGTGACCAAGGCCGGTCATAAGTAATGCTTCGAATGGAGTAGGGGAGAGGAGTATCCTGTGAATTCCTTATTTTCTTTATTTTCTTTATTTTCTTTGGTTTCTTTGTTTTCTTTGTTTGACCTTGCGGTCGAGCCTGCTTCCGTTGACCTATCTGTCTTCATCTCTGTCGGCAGAAGAGGTCTGCCGTTTGAAAAGTTTGAAATGTTTGTTTTGTTTGCTTGGGATAATAAGCCCGTACCATCCTCGTATGTCGTATGCCTGTCGTAGGTCTGAATGCCTTCTCGTAGGATATTTTTACAAATTGGACTTTCTTTGTTTTTCTTATATATAGTATATATATTCTTTTATTTTCTTTTTTCATTTTTATTATTTAAAAGAGAAAAGAAAAATAGATATAATTATAGTCAACAAAGAAAACAAAGAAAACAAAGATTTCTAAGTTTTCAATCTTCCTGTATTCCGGCTCTGACCTAAGAGTTGATTACCCGAGTTCCATCCATAATGGGATAGCTTCTTCGCCGGGCGCACGAACTTGTCGAACTGTGTGCAGTATCCTATCGCGCTATGCGTGGAATTACATCGCGCAGCGCGTGGGCTGCTATCGAAGTGTTGATGAGTTTCTATCGAAGTGTTGGTGGGTTTCTGTCGAAGTTTTGATGTGGTATTATGGCGCAACCGACAAACCCTGTGGGGAGGGTGTACGGATGCTAACCCAAAACTGTTGCCAAACGATACATGAAGAATGGTATGTCTCTGACTCCTTTCACTTGTGCTCGGAAGCATTTGATCTTTGAGTTCAGCGAT
>JAZLIY010000087.1:0-66383 GCA_045617645.1 Bacteroidaceae bacterium
AGTCGCGATAGTTGTCGGTATAGGCATTCTGTATGTCCTGGTCGTGGTTCTTCAGTTCGATGAAGATAAGCGGCAGACCATTCACGAAGCACACCATATCGGCTCTGCGCTTGTGGATAGGTCCCTTTATCCACAGTTCCCTTACGGCAATAAACTCGTTGTTATCCAAATTGGCAAAGTCCATGACACGAGCACGCACTTGTTCTGTCTCACCGTTGGGCTTCAGACGAGTAACGGGCACACCATCGCGCAGATACTGGTACTTCTCCTCGTTTATCTGCATCAGCGTCTGCGAACTCATGTAGCTTGTCATGCGCTCAATGGCTTCCGTCAGCTGCTTGTCGGTCATCCATGGGTTGAGACGTTTCAAAGCCAAACGCAGATGACGAGTCAGCACCACCTCGCTCTGTGTCTTGCGACCGAGGGAAACGGCGGTTGCTGAGCTTGTCGAAGCATCGCCCAGCACCTCGCTATCGAAGGCATAGACGCTCTTCCAACCGAGCTCCTTTTCAAGCAGCTCAGCTGTCGATTTCTGTATCAGCAGGTCTTCGCTAAAGTCTTTTGCCATAATGTATTATAGAGTTAAGCGAATTGTCTAAGTTTCTTTTTTAGGTAATATGTCACAATCCCACAGAACGGATGATATTTCATTTTCCCATTTTCTGCGTGCATTGTATTGTATTTTTGTATATACCTCTCAATCATCTGTTTTGTCCAAGGCTTTTGACCAGCAGCCCTGTTTATTAGTGCTATTGTTTCTGCAAGCATATATTTTCTTGCTTTCACAAGTGCTTCGTCATTCAGATTAAGTACATCATCTATATCTTTCATATATCTTTCATTAGAGGATTTGATTTTTCCGTCTTCATAATAAATTGTGGCAATGAATGCGGTATCCATAGGAGAGAAAGAAATTTCATCACTGCTTTTTAATCTGTCACAATGTTCATTATCTCCAAGGTGTCCCGGACAACAAGCAACCATATTCTTATAATCCAACTGAAGTTCAGGATAGTGCTCTCTTGGTTTTATATGCTCTATACGATGATCTTCTTGCGTTAATTTGCCGTCGATTCTGTCTTTACATGGAATTCTACGCATACAATATGCACAGATGTATCCTTGTTCCTCATACAAAGAATCACGCAATTCATCCATCGCCTCATACTTTGCATTAGGAGTATTACGATACTGCTTCCATTTGTACGGTTCATTTATTTTATTTATCAGTATCATATTCTATTCCTCAAAAAAAGACAGCATTGCTTCAACTTTTACTAACTCTGGATTTGTATCGCTTCCATAACGTTCTTTGATATCATCAAGCTTTTGTCTGGCACTTTGATAATCTTCACTATCAATCAGTTCGAAAACTTTCTTTAAATCTGACGTAGCATCAAGATCTCGAGATACTTTTCCCATGTATAGTTCCATGATTGTTGTCGCATCCAATCCATAAGTATTCAATTCCTTATGTGTGTATGTGCCATCCTTGTAGTCTAACTTATAGACCACATTTTCTTCGTTGGTTTCTACCGAAGAAATAACTAATGGAGCATGAGTGCTAACGATGAACTGAATGTTAGGGAATGTATTATGCAGAGCCTTCAAGATACGTACCTGAAGGGCAGGGTGCAGGTGCTCATCAATCTCGTCAATGATGACTGTGCCATGAGTCTTATTGTATGCCATATTGCCATAAATAGTCTTGTTTAGCAGGGCACATCGGAAAGCGATGTCTATGACAATGCTCACTAAACGACGATAACCATCTGAAAGAAGGTCGGTCTTAACTTCTCTTCCATCAGTAAGCAAGAATATCACCTCGCTGTCATTATGTCTGATTTCAATATCACTAATAATACCACATCCATTGGCTCCCAATGATTTTTTTATCGCATTGCGAACATTCTCAATTTCCTCTTCACCCTTCTTTGATTCCCTCAAAACCAAGAGACGCTTTATCCAACAATCAAGAAGTCCCTTTGAGTCGAAGCTTTCAAAATAACCAAATGATGGTTTCTGAGGATATTTCTTAAAGTTCTTCTTCTCTTTATCGAACTTCCTTGTTGTATGAATATCCTCAGTGGTGAAATAGGCATAGACAGGAAGAGCATTTAGTTGTATTGCTTTTCCATTCTCTATGATGACAGAGTTTGACTGCAATGCAGAAGCATAATCTTTCAGGTATTTCAAACCAGTTACAAGATTGCGAGCATTTTTCTTAGACTTCTTCTCTATTACCAAATCTCGATATTCGCCCGATTTGTCATCTTTCCAGCATGTGGGGATTGTAGTACCATCTGCAAGGGTCAAAGCAGGAAGGTCTTCATCACTCAGATGGAAAGTGATATTTATGGGTTTAACTTCAGTCTCAATTGTCTGCTCGGTCTTAACTTCCCTGAAGTCATCATCCTCAGCACTTTTCCACGTAGTATTTTCGTCACTGTAACCACAGAAAAAAGAATTGATTACAAGATTACATGCACGAAGCAGAGATGTTTTACCAACAGAATTATCTCCAATCAGAAGATTTATTCCTCTGCGGAAGATCATCGATTTTGTTTCGTAACAACGGAAATTGTTTATCGTAATTCTATACATAATTATTGATATATTATTTGTTGCTATTATATGTTTATCTCGCCACTCATCAACTTTGGGAGCAAACGGTCACGAGCTTCGGTGAGGAGGCGGAGTTGAGATTGGAGGGATTTTTCATTCTCAAAATATGGTTTTGCCACTCTCGAAAAATCTTCAATGGTTGTCTTATTAGGAACTATTACTTCCCAGTTTTTTACAACCACTCCGCTAATATTCTGCTGACCAGCACCTCTTGCAACGGCATTAAACTCGTCTCTTAATTCGTAAAGCTTTAAGTATAACCATACCCAAGAAATTAAAATCTCATTTGCAACCAATCCGAGAGCAGCTTGATTGCAACAACATTCTTGAGCGAGTATTCCTAAACGACCTAAAGTGGGGCTTGCATATATTGCCATAAGTATGGTATTGACAGGAAACATTCTTGTTGAAGAATTATTAAGCCCTTCTTCTGTTATGTATTCCTCTGTGTCAAATATCCAATTGTCAAGCAATTCTTTTGTTTTAACCCACCGGATAATACCATCATCCCAATAAGCATTATTTCTTCTTGATGGTGTGCTTCCTGCTCCTATCATTGTGCAGACATCCGAAATCTTCTTCTTCTCCCATCCCTCTGGCACACCATCGGTGATGTTGGTGTTTTCGTGTCCGGGGAAGTGGAGGTCGATGAACCATTCCTTGTAGAGTCGCTGAGCAGCTTCCTCCAATAGCTTTATCTGCTTCTGATAGTTCTCTATCAATGAGTCGTAGCGAGAGAGGATGGTGGCTATGCGGTGCTGGGCTTCAAAAGATTCCTCATAAGAAATATCAAAATCTCTCATAGTTGAGAGTAAGAGATTCTTTTGAGCAGAACCATTTGAACTATTGATGAAGTCATGAACCTTACTCTTTAATAGGTAGTATAGGTATGTAGGAGCAACTTGCGAATTGTCTGCTCTAACAATAGCAACACTCTTTTGGAAGGTTGTTCTTCTCGTCTCAGGAATATCTTTTACGAGTGCCATTCTGCCAATCGTACCGCTATTCGTAATTAGGATATCATTTGCAGCAAGGTTTGTTCGTCTATCAGCATCAAGAAAATCTTCCTTGGCTATTTGACGAGCATTCTCATAATGGATAGTTTCATCAGCAACATCTTTGCAACTAATGAAATAATATCCTGAACCTTCATGGTTTTTGCAATCACCATGTTTGCCGTCAGTAATGTTCAAGGTTATATCTTTGAGTTTAGATGTTCTCATACCTCATCCTCCTTTATCTCATTTCCCCACTTAGCCTTAGCTACTTCAAGGGACTTTTGTATCTGTTGTACGAGAAGATCTCGCGGTGGTAACTCTGTCATATACTGAGCAACCTTTATTCCGGACTTGTCGAGTTGAAGAAGTTCGATCTGTTCCTCACTACCTTCGGTACAGAGCAAAAGACCAAGAGGTGTTTCTTCCCCTGGTTCCATTTCGTTCTGTTCAAGCCAACGCAGATAGAGCTCCATCTGACCTTTGTATTGAGCCTTGAAACGACCAAGCTTCAAATCAATGGCTATAAGACGATGCAATTTTCTGTGATAGAAGAGTAGGTCAAGATAAAAATCCTCACCGTCAATAATCATACGTTTCTGTCGCTCAGCAAAGCAGAATCCATTTCCGAGTTCAAGAATGAATTGTTCTAAATGTGCAACAAGACTATCTTCCAAGTCCTTCTCGCTGTACATGCCATTCAGACCAGTAAATTCAAGGAAATAAGGGCTCTTGAATACTACATCCGGAGAAACGAGTTTGTTTTCTCGCACGTTGGCAAGTTCCTGTTTTACAACCTCCTCAGGTTTGGAGGCTAATGCAGTACGCTCATAGAGCATACCATCAATTTCCTTGCGGAGTTGACGAACGCTCCATCTATTGACAGATGCCAGCGTGAAATAATAATCACGTTGCAGTTCATCCTTCAATGGAAGTAACTCCACGAAATGCGACCACGATAATTGTCGCGACGCTGTCGAGACAATCTGAGCATCAGGAAAAAGAGTCGCAAACTGCATGTGGCGATACAGGCTTTTCACATCAAAACCTTTATGACCATAGATATTCTGTAATTGTCGTGACACTGTCGCGACAATCTGCTTTCCATATTCAGCACGTTCATTACCAAGCACATCACGGTTGATTCGTTCGCCAATATGCCAGTACATCATGGTAAGTTCATAGTTGGCAGTAGATGCCACATGGATTCGCGCTTCGTCAATGATTTGGCGAAGGTCAGACATCAAGTTTCCGACTACTGCATCAGTTGGTAAAATATCGGTTGATGTTATTGGTTTTATATCGTTTGCCATGACTTACTTCGTGTTAAGAGTTTCCCATTCTTTCATTATCTCACTCATAAGCACATTGGCTTCTGCATTGAGTTGTGAGAGTTCTGCGTGGATCTCGCTCATACGCTCATTGAAATCAACACCATCGTCCTCAACTTCTGCCACTCCTACGTAGGCACCAGGAGTGAGGCTGTAGTTCTTCTCGCTAATTTCGTCGATAGTAGCAATCTTGCAAAGACCCAATACGTCCTGATACTCGCCATCAAGTCCGAATTTAGAAGTCAGCCAGATGGCTTCATTGACCATATCTTTGGTTTCGATGGTATAGGCGAGTTCTGCTTCATTGGCTGCAATGACAGCCTTCAATTCATCCTTATCCTTTTTCCCTGTCGTCTTTTTGAGAGTATCTTGCTGTTCTTTGATGTACTTTTTGTATGATGCCTCTTCAGAATCAAGTACACCAAGAGCCTTCTCGAAGGTCATTTCACGATCTTGCCATGCAGCATTATCATGTCTTTCGGCATGTTCGCTGAGAGCATTCCAATACTCTTTGATAAGAGACTTGTATTTGTCTTGTTCTCCACGATAGAGGTGAACAATGGCTTGCAGATTCTTCAATTGCCATTCAGACCACTCATTCAAAGTGCGGTCAACGACTGTGTAATAGTTTCGAGCATCGATGAAGAGCACACGATTTTTGTTCTCCAGACGCTTTGCTTTATCGAAAAACCACAGAGAACAAGGGAGTGAGAGGGTGTAGAAGAAATTATTACCTACACTGACCATCACGTCAACATCGCCAGTCAGTACAAGTTTCTCTCGGATGTCACGATCCTTGTTTGCGCTATCTGTTGCCGACGATGCCATTACAAAGCCTGCACGACCATGGTCATTGAGATAGGCATAGAAGTAAGAAATCCAAAGGTAGTTAGCATTGCCAATCTCCTTTGTCTTGGCATTAACACCTGGCAAGCCAAATGGCAAACGACCAGCAGCAGAGGCGGATTCCGATTTGACCTTATCCACGTTGAAAGGAGGATTTGCCATTACATAGTCGCACTTTCCTGCAAGGTTGTGAGCATCGTGATAGAAAGAGTTGGCTTCGTCACCACTTATGATACGACCGTTCAATCCATGAACTGCCATGTTCATCAGACAGAGCTGAGCATTATATTCAACCTTCTCCTGACCAAAGAATGTCATCTGAGTGTTGGCATTCATTCCCCCAGCATTCACAAAGTCACCCGTCTGCACGAACATACCGCCCGAACCACAGGCTGGATCAAGCATCACGCCTTGTTCCGGTTCCAGTACATTGACAAGCATCTTAACCAATGACTTTGGAGTGAAGAACACTCCGTCATCAGATGCTACAGCCTTGGCAAACTTACTGAGGAAGTACTCATAGATACGACCAATTACATCGCCGCCAATCTCGTCAAGTGTTTTGTTGTTGAAGATTCGCAGGAGTTCACGCAACAGTTCATCGCTGAACATGGTATATGACTTAGGCAAAATACCTGTCAATTGTTCGCTTTGTTCTTCGACCAATGTCATGGCATGGTTGACAGCTTCGCCCAAAGGCTGATCATCCGAAAGATTCACCAGATAGTCAAACTGAGCCTCACGAGGCAGGAACAGGGCACTCTTTGCGGCAAAGTCGCTTGGCTCAACTGGCATCACACGCCCACCACGACTTGGTCGGTTTTTCAGCAACTCAGCTTCAACCATCTTGAAGCGACTATAAGCGTAACGCAAGAAAAGTAATGCCAACACAGGCATACAATATTGGCTACTGGTTAGTTTTGAGCCAGCGCGAAGAAGATCAGCCGACTCCCAAAGGTCAGCTTCAAGTTTACGGATATTTATTTTGTCTGCCATGATTATTCCTGTTCACGGATTAATTCTGTGTACTTACATTCAAGAGCTTGAGCAATCTTAAAAAACATCTCAAGTGAGGGCTGAGAAGCATTAGTCACCCACTTTGAGACGGTTGCAGGATCCTTTCCGACTTGTTCTGCCAGCCATTTGTTTGTCTGATTACGTTCAGCCAACATTACCTTTATCCGATTCAGATTTTTATTTGCCATACATTATATATATTATGAGTGCAAATATACAAAAAAATATCATACCAGATCAAATAATACGAGAATTAACAAGATTTAATTCTAAAATATGATGTTATTTTCATTTTTATATTGACTCAACTTTCGCATGTGCCTATCGGTACCGGGTACGCCTATCGCCATCATCCTGAATTTGGGTAATTCAAAGAGGTAAAGATAGAACAGATTCATTTCTTTCTGCCAATTTACATATTGAGGCAATATAAAGTAACAGACAACGAAATAGTTTAACAGACAACGAAAAAAAACATAATCCTGTAGAATTGCCTCCCCGATCCCCGCCTTGGTGCCAGGTGATGAAACTCCAGTTCCATTGGGATGAAACTACAGTTCTATAAGCTGGAACCAACGCAGGCACAAGGGAGGGTTGGATTGTGGCATAGCGGAACGTTGTCGGATGATACGAATATCGTCATTTACCCATCACCCGTCACCTTTAGCCTTTAACGCTTTTAGATTCAGTATTATATATGGGTGATGGGTGCTTTTCAACCCATCACCAACCCATCACCCATATATGTATCATGTTTTCAGTAATATACGTGTGCAAGGTGATGGGTGATGGGTATTTTTTGATTCTTCGTGTTTCTATTATTCGGACAAGGCATCCCGTACCTCTACCAACTGGGCACGGATGTCCTGCAACAGATTCAGCATGTTGGCAGTATCGGTGGCCTTTTGACCATTGGTGCTGAGAACCTTACGGGCAGCGGACAATTTCAGGCCACGTACCTTGACAAGGCTATAAACGGTACGTACACGTTCGATATCTTCGTCCGTATAGACGCGTTTCCCCGTACGGTCCTTGTGTGGAACAAGGGCGGGGAATTCCTTCTCCCAAAAACGGAGGAGCGACTCTGCCACGTCAAACTGGGCTGCGACCTCACCTATGGAGTAGTATTTCTTCAGATTCTTGTTTAATTTCAGCGGCATGGTATCTTAATTCATAATGCTTAACGCATAATGCATAATTTATAGTTCTGTTTCTATACCCTTTTTTCTTAATCTCTTGCAAAAGTACGCAAAACAAATTATCTTTGCAAAAATTTTCGGGAAAACATTTGATTCAATTCATAATGCTCAATGCCTAACGCATAATTTTTGGTTCAAATTCTATTTGCAATATAAATAATATGACTGCTAACGAAATCCGCGACTCTTTCAAAAAATTCTTTGAGTCGAAAGGACACCTGATAGTGCCCTCTGCCCCCATGGTCGTAAAAGACGACCCTACACTGATGTTCACAAATGCCGGCATGAACCAGTGGAAAGATATCATCCTGGGTACACGCGACCCGGAACCACGTCGGCGTGCCGACAGCCAGAAGTGCCTACGCGTGAGTGGCAAGCACAACGACCTGGAAGAAGTGGGACACGACACCTACCACCATACGATGTTCGAGATGCTGGGTAACTGGTCTTTCGGAGATTACTTCAAGGAGGGGGCCATAGACATGGCCTGGGAATATCTGGTGGACGTGCTGAAACTGGATCCTGCCGACCTATACGTTACCGTATTCGAGGGCAGCAAGGAGGAGAACCTGGAACGCGATGACGAGGCTGCCGGCTTCTGGCTGAAGCACGTGCCTGCCGACCATATCATCGACGGCAACAAGCACGACAACTTCTGGGAGATGGGCGACACAGGGCCATGCGGACCTTGCTCGGAAATCCATCTGGACAGCCGTAGCCCTGAAGAAAAGGCCAAAGTACCCGGACGGGAACTGGTGAACAAGGATGACCCTCAGGTGATAGAGATATGGAACATCGTCTTCATGCAATTCGAGCGTAAGGCTGACGGTCACCTGGAGAACCTGAGCATGAACGTGATAGACACGGGCATGGGCTTCGAGCGTCTGGTGCGTGCCATCCAGGGTAAGCACTCGAACTACGACACGGATGTCTTCCAACCCATCATACGTGCCATAGGCGACCTGAGCGGTATGCGCTATGGGGAGAAGGAGGATACGGACGTGGCCATGCGCGTGGTAGCCGACCACCTGCGTACCATTGCATTCAGCATTGCCGACGGTCAGTTGCCGGGAAATGCCAAGGCGGGCTATGTGATTCGCCGTATCCTGCGCCGTGCCGTTCGCTATGCCTACACGTTCCTGGGCCAGAAGGAGGCTTTCATGTATAAGTTGCTGCCGGTACTGATCCACGAGATGGGGGCTACCTATCCCGAACTGGAGGGACAGCGCGAACTGATTTCCAAGGTGATGAAAGAGGAGGAGGATTCCTTCCTGCGTACCCTGGAAACAGGTATCCGTCTGCTGGACGGCGTGATGAAAGAGACGAAAGAGGCCGGACAGACGGAGATTGCCGGCGAAAAGGCCTTCACGCTGTTCGACACCTACGGATTCCCGTTGGACCTGACGGAACTGATCTGTCGCGAGAACGGACTGACCGTGGACGAAAAGGGCTTCAATGCCGAGATGGAGAAGCAGAAGGCCCGCGCCCGCAATGCGGCTCAGGTGGAGAACGGCGACTGGGTGGAAGTGGCCCAGGGCGAAACGGAATTCGTGGGATGGGACTTCACGGAATACGAATGCCGCATCCTGCGCTACCGTCAGGTGACACAGAAGAAGCAAACCTACTACCAGATTGTCCTGGACAAGACTCCGTTCTATGCCGAGAAGGGTGGACAGGTTGGCGACCAGGGTGCCATAGTAAGCGAATTTGAAACCATCGACATCATAGACACAAAAAACGAGAACGGATTGCCCGTACACATTGCCAAGACCATGCCGCAGCACCCCGAAGTTCCCTTCATGGCTTGCGTGGATACGGATATGCGCCATGCCAGCGAAGCCAACCATAGCTGTACGCACCTGCTGGATCAGGCTCTGCGCGAAGTACTGGGCACACATGTGGAGCAGAGAGGCTCACTGGTAACACCGGAATACTTGCGTTTCGACTTCTCGCATTTCCAGAAAGTGACCGACGAGGAACTGCGCCAGGTGGAGCGTATCGTGAACGAACGCATCCGTGAGGACATTCCCCTGCAAGATCATCGCGACGTGCCCATAGAGGAGGCGCGCCAACTGGGTGCTATGGCGCTGTTCGGCGAGAAATACGGTGACCGTGTCCGCGTGGTGCAGTTCGGCAACAGTGTGGAGTTCTGTGGCGGTTGCCACGCTTCCAGCACCGGTCGCATCGGTATGGTAAAGATTCTGAGCGAGAGCAGCGTGGCTGCCGGAGTTCGCCGTATAGAAGCCATCACAGGTGCCAAGGTAGAGGAAATGCTCTACTCTCTCATCGACATGAGCCGGGAGATACGTGGCATACTGAACAATGCCCCCGACCTGAAAGTGGCCGTCCAGAAATCGCTGGCCGAGAACGCTGTCTTGAAAGAACAGATAGAGAACGTGATGCGTGAGAAAGCTGCCGAGCTGAAAAAGGCGTTGATGGCCAATGCCAAGGAGAAGGGGGGCATACGCGTGATGAGCGCCGTGGCTCCGCTACCTGCCGAATATGTGCGCGACATAGCCTTCCAACTACGTGCCGAGGTGGACAACGCCCTTGTGGTCATCGGTTCCGTCTTCGACGGCAAGCCTCTGCTTACTGCTGCCGCTGCCGACAGCACGGTGGCCATGGGTGTGAACATAGGCAAGAACATACGCGAAGCTGCCCAGCTCATACAGGGCGGCGGTGGCGGCCAGCCACACTTTGCTACGGCCGGTGGCAAGAATCCCGAAGGAATCCTGTCGGCCGTGGAGAAACTGGTAGAGATTCTTACGGCATAAAGAAAGGCCCTTCGTCGATCCATTTCGTCAGTCGCCGCACGGCATTGTCGTATTCACGAGGATAGATAAGAGACAGCACGAACCACACGTGCTGTCTTCTTATATATAGGGCGTGATAGAGGTAATCCGTGAATTCCCCGCTCTCGTTCGGATAGGGAGCCGTGACGCCAAACTTATCCGTAGGTTGCATATAGGAGGACAAGTGGATGGCCGTATCGCCCTTTCCCATCGGTTCTGCCATGACAAATCCGTCCTTTTTCCTGACTGGATCATGAAACGTGGCATAGCATTCCATCATGATACGCACATCGTGAACCCACAGAAAGGCCTTGGCATAATCCTGATAAGGCGATTGTGAATCGGCCTCCAAATGGAAACACTTAGGATACCGCATCCGAAAGCCGAACGTTTCATTTTCGTAGGTTCTGGTCTCCGACGTGCAGATGGAGTTCTTTATCAGCAATTCCAACAAGGGTTCGTCTGGCTCTGAAGGCAACAACCCCAAAACGACTACAGCCCCTACGATCAGGACGAAAAAGTTCAAAAAGACCATTCGTGTTTTCATAACCCTTACATTTTTTATTGCAAAGGTACAGAAAACATCATGCCTGGCACAAAAGGCTTACTGACATTTGTCTGACATTATGCTGACAAAAATCTACCTACCTATCTCTCAGTACGTAAGAAACACCACGTTCGCACTCTATCCGTAAATGGCCCAGTTCTTCCACAATGGGTTTCAGACGACGGATAAGCGTATAGAGTGTATCTCGGGCATCTGGTTTTCTGGGCCAAAGCCTATCACATATCTGCGTTTGCGACAAAGTATGACCCGGAGCATGGAAAAACATCTCCATCAACTGAAACTGCATAGGAGTAAAATGAACCGGCTGTCCATCGGCATAGAAACGGTTATTTTCCTCACAGAATGTCAATGTACCCATACGCAACACGTGTTGGCAAAACGGAGTATGGCGCAGAAACCAGGGGGAGACCAATACCCAAACCAAGGCCAACGACAGGAACAGGCCCGATGCCCGCTGATCACTCATCTTCCATACGGAATAGACGGACTTACCCGAATGAGCCGTTACAACGGCCTTTTCCTCTTTCTGTCGTACTTCCATGGCCAAGTAGGCCGTATCACGAAGGTCCGGTGTGGACAGGTGGTAGCGGAAAGAACGAACGGTATCGGTACTGATCGTGGCATCGCCCTTTTCCATCAGAGTTGCCTCCAAGGCATGATGCAGATCCTGGTCGATATGCCAGACCGTTGTCTGGTAACTGCCGATACTGGAAAGGACAGAAACAGATAACAGCAGGGCAAAGACCAAAGCAATAATACAAGGTCGCTTGTTCATCATTTTATGAGCTGAATCTGTACGGGACCAATAAGACCTGCATGAGGACTGCCCTTGTAGGGTGAAGGAATCGTCTGATAGTGGTTGGCGAGGGAACTGTACACCATAACCTCGAGGTGGTTTGTACCGTTCTTCACAAAGTCCGTAATGTCGAGTATGTAGGGTTTGTTGATGAGTACGTCCACAGGCTTGCCGTTGACACGAACATCGCACGTTGCATCAACCTCTCCCATATCTATCCTTACCTTCTGTCCCTTCCCCTTCTTTATCTCTATATCCTTGGCATACTTCACACCTCCGGAATAGAAACGCATGGCTCCCAGTTCCGTCCAGTCGCCCACAGAGGCCTTTCCGCCCTGACAGGTCATTGCCACGGGCTGTGTAAAGAAGGCTGCTCCGGTATATCCTTGTTCGGGCAAAGCCAGCACATAGACTTCGCTTACACCACTGTTGGGTTCTTTCAACGTAACGTTGGATGAAGAATTGAACGACTTGCTTACCTGCTTGCCATCTACCCAGACGCCCTTTACCTGTCCCTTGACATCGAAATGCATGGCAGTCGTACCGGGAGCCGTCTGGAAACGATAGACCCAGGCACCCCGCTGCTCTCCGTTTATGTCGTAAACCAGATGGGGGGCATCGTACCATTTGGAAGCCACGATATGTTCGTACTTTCCGTGAGGCTGTGGCTCCGGTGCGTCATTCGGCAAGAATACGACCATAGAACGCTGACGATGGTCAATGCTAAAACAACGCATACCCTCCAGCGAATAGTCGGCCTTCGGGGTATCCTTGTAGGCCACAATCAAACGGTGCCAACCTTGCATGTAGGTCCTTTCACCGGCTGTTACGGGCTCTCCATCACACAGAATTTTATAGGGCTCTTCGCCTTCTATCACCAGTTTATAGGCACTATACCGAGGAATGAACACCTGAGTGGTAAACAGCTGGTGTGCTCCCTGATCCAAAATCAGATAGCGGCTTTCTACGTAGGCCTTCAAACCATGGTAGCCCTGACTGCCCGGAGAATCAAACACGCCATACTGCCAAGAGAAGTCGTAGGGTTTCCATGTTTTCAGTCCTTCTTCCCCGGCAGCCAATACTTCGGAGATGACCTTGTCAATCGGCTTGGATGAATCGAAATTACATGTACTCATATAGGGGGCATATCCCTGATAATAAGGCTCGAATTTGAGAGATTGCATAATATTCAGATCGGGAGTAGCATCGCCAGGCAGGAAAGCACAATCCATCTGACGCGCCTCGACACCGATGAAACTATTGGTTGCAGGTAGGCGGAAATCGCCCCACTTGTTATTCATCGTAGGCACAATGGTCAAGTCCCAGTCACCCTCTACGGGCAAGGTTTCCATCTGTTCGTCCTTTTTGTCATCAGCCTTTTCTAACTTCGGTTTGCCGGGAGAGAATACATAGAGACAGGCTGAGGATTGAGCGCAGTCGTGACGCACCCATACGCCATCCTCGTCCGTACGGAGGACAGGCTTTTCCGTCATAGTACCGTGCTGTGCATCCCAGACCTCCAGCTTACCCGCTGAACGGAAATGGAGTTCATCGCCCTCTGGTACATCCATTACCATATACACATCGGACTTGCCAATCTTGCGATGCAGTACCCTACCCTCGGCAGATTTCGGCGTGAAGTCGCATTTGACATCCTTGCGCACCAGGGACAAAACCTCCTGGGAAGAGTCCACCTTGGTGATGTTTGCGTTCTGTTGCAAGGGTTCCATCAGGTCGCCCAGGGCAACGACGATACCACCACCAGCGGCAAATTCTTCTATCTTGGCCAACGTCTCCTCATGCAAGGCCTTGGTATCGGCCAGTACGAGAACACGATAATGCTCGTCGGATACGTTCAGCATACCGTCTGTCACTTCTGCCGACTGCAAAGAAGCATAGTCGATAAAATCAAAGTCCACACCATGGGGGCTCAGTTCATCTGCCACACCAAACGTGGAATCAGGATTAGCATTGGGGAAGGCCTGCATCGTTTCCGTAGGATAGAGAATGGCCACATCAGCCACATGCACACCCTGACTAAGCAGAAAGCACAAGCGCTCGGCATATTTCAGCCATACCTTCATGTGAGGCCAATAGGGCATACGGAAATGGAACGAAGGGGGAGCCCACTCCCACCAACCTCCGTGGGTTGAATAGTATAATCCGTGCATACACAACAGGTTGCCACCGGCTATGATATGATGGTTCAGCTGATAGGTAAGCAATGCTCCATTGGCATCCCATCCCATGCTATGGAAGGCTTCGAGCCAGGTACGAGGACGCTGGTAGAGATGGGTGACACTGCTGGACACCTTGGTCTGCAAAAAACTACTTCCACGGGCAGGAGCATCGTTGCCGGGAGCCGTAAGCCATTTCTCGGCACGGAAATAGTCGAGGTATTGGGTGGGGGTCAAGCCACGGCCTTGGTTGTCGCTACCATAGATGAGACCCTTGTCGGCATTCCATTGATAGATAGGACCGAAATAGCGTTCTTCTGCCAACTGGGTTGCCACCTCGGCATAGTCGAGTCTCGTCTTTATATACAGGTCGCCATACTCCTCGAAAAGGCCGGGCAACAGGGGCAGGATGTCATATCCCTTTCTCTGCTTGAACTGTTCGGGCATATCCTCGCACCAGGAATGCAGATTCAAGTCGTAAACCAGTTCGTCCTGAAAAAAATAGTTCATGCCCTTCAATCCTTCCTCGTCCATATGTGTTTCGAACTGATGGAAGTAGGCTTCCACTATCTTGTTTCCGTATTCGGGGTGTAGCTCGGGAGTGGGTGTGGTATAGACACAATAGATGCTGTCCGTTCCCTCCTTGGGTACGACAGACACCACGTGTTCCGGCTGTTCGACATCCTTGGGCAGAAGGGACATGTGCAGGCGACCCTGATAGTTGGCCATCTCGGGTAGAGCACGGACATCATCCACATATTCCTTGTTTCCGGGAGGGGCAATCACATAGTCGTCCATACCCAAGCCGATGCCCTTCCTGGCACAACGGGCCGAAAACTCGTTCCACACAGCGTACCATTCATCCGACAGGACACCGGGTATTCCCCTTTCCACACGACCACACTGACCATAGCCTGCTGCGTTTAGCTCGACCTCCACCTCGGCATGGGTATGGATGTAACTGATACACAATCCGTCTGTTGAAGCAGTGGACAAGGTATCAAGCTGTTCGTTCAGGCGATCCATGTTCAAGCTGTCGCCCATCCACCAATAGAATGGTACATTGCCATAACCTTTGGGGGGATTTACGAATCCCTTGCGGATGTCTATCTCCCCCGTCCTGGACGGATAGCCTTTGTAGGGCTGTTCTACTACTTTCTCCTTGCAAGAAGAAAAGCACACCATGGCCAGCACCGGACAAAGGAGTGCGAAACGTAACGTTCTAGTCATCTTATTATATTGTTTTTGGTTTATTTTCCTTGTGGATGGGCAAATAATTATGCATTACCAAATATCTTCCGGTTCATATGGATTATCATATACATCCTTGGGGCAAAACTCCATATAGTCCATATAGAACTGGAGGGTTGGGTCATCCACCACTTGTTTGCAACGGATATAATATGTTTTGTCGGCATCCATCTGTGCTCGTAGCACTATACGCCTTGAGCTGTACTCATCGGCACGGGCCATCGTCGATCCTCCTGGAAGTCCGGCCACATACTGGTTGGGGCCTTTCATATAGCCGTTCGTTCTCAGCCTTTTATCCACCTCGGCATTATAATCGTCATCGTCTGTATCCGACTCCCATCCCATAGAACTGGGGAATGTGCCGTTCGAAGTCCTCTTTTCCCTACCGCCAATGCGCAGGTCCATAGGAATGCCCGTGGGGGCCAGCTTGTCCCTGTTGTCACCCCAATAGAACTGCACGATACTACGCAAAGAACTTCCACTGGTCACGGAGTAACGCAACTCGTAAACTCCACTCCGGGGAACGGGAGGTAGCCGCATGAGCATATCCAGTTGACCATGAACACGCGTCTCGTCACCCTCGTAATTATGCCAACCGCCATTCCCACGACCTACACTGTAATAGAAATAGGTACTCTTATCCATCCACACATCATCCAGGTAACGATATACGGGGTCGGAGGGCAAAGCACACATCTGATGCTTTCCGTCCATGATTTCAGAGCAACGGATGTCGTTGTTCGTCATCTCCGTCCAGATGGCACAGAAGTCCCAGCGTATGCGTTCGCTTCCCATGTTCTGTCGAACACTCTCGTCGAACACGAGGGCCCTTTCTATGGGATAGACCAACGCATTGGAGAGGTCGTTCTCCCCTTCCCTGTTCGTCTGTCCAACCAGAACACCTTCCTTGTCCGGGTCGCAATATAGTTCGTGATAGGTGCCGTGTCTGCCGTTGTCCAACTTGGCAAAGCGGTTCAGATAAACTCCATTGCTCTCGGCACTCTCGTAGATTTTCAGCAACCGGCGTTTTCCCATGCTCACATAATATTCTGCCATGGCCACTCCCAACGTCTGCGTCTTGGGATCGTACCCTTTCTCGTTGTAATGATAGAGCAAGCGATCGGGTGTCAGACGGGCCGTAATCAAGTGATAGGTGACAAACAGATTCAGCAGGTTATCCACCGAGGTATAATTGGCATCCACCTTGGCATTCGGATAGAACCCGGCATTTTCCAGGTAGGCCACCACGTCACCTATGGTGATTTCCTCTACCGTCTTTCCCAATGTCTTACACCAGAACTCGTCTGTCTCAGCAAACAGGGTAAAGCCGTATTTCCTGTGCTCGGGCGCATAGGCATCGGTATCGTAACCATATCCGGCAGCCGCCGTATAGTCGGGAACCTTATTCTCCAGATACAGTTTCTCGTAGGCCTCATCGTTAATCAGGCTCAGGGTATCCAACAATCCTACGGCATCTATCAGCATGGCGGTCACATGGAAGCCATCTGCGACCGAATTCAACTGCCTATGTAGGAATATCCCAAGTGTATTCACTCCCGGAGACACCACAGCATTCATCCTGTGTATCACGCCATTATGCAACAAGATATCGCGGTTCTTGGCATCAATGGGACAACCACATACGCTAATATCCTCGGGGTTGTCCTGACCGTAATGTACCGTCATCTTGTTGTTCATCATATTGGAGAGAGGTATCTCAGCATCCTGGGTCGTGGGAAATTGGTTGGTTTGGTATTGCAGTACATCGCCCCCGTCTATGATGCTGTTCATCACGATGACCTTGCGAATAGAATCCAATGTTTCCACTTTTTGAAAACCATTCCAGTTGGGTTCGCTGATGATGCCCTTGCTGCAAAGTGTATCCAGATAGACCTGGATGGCATCGTTGGTCGGGGCAAAGACGGTATAATTTCCTCTGGCGCCCAACAACTGTCGGGGAGTCGTTTGGCTGACGATACTCACCGGAACTTCACCAAGCAATCGGAAATATTCACTATATTCCTCGTGTGAGGACAAGTAATCTGCTATCGTCTTATTGTTATAAACATAACGACTGGATTCGTCTATTCTTTCCGTACAACTGGAGATGGCAAAAACCACGCTCACGAATATTGCCAAATTCCAGATTTTGTAGAAAAATGTATTCATTATATACCCTATTATATACTTTACCCTACAAAGATACGATTAAGTGAGGGAAAAGGCAAATATATTCGCATTTTTCTGAGCAGAAGTCTCTTAGTGCATAGCTCAAAGTACGATTAAACGAACGCCAGAAAAAGAAAAAGCAGAACATTGCTGCTCTGCTTTTCTTCGGTCGGGATGACAAGACTCGAACTTGCGACCTCGCGCCCCCCAGACGTGTGCGCTACCAACTGCGCTACATCCCGCTCCGTATTTGCGACTGCAAAGGTAGGTTATTTTTTTGTAACAGCCAAATAAAACAGGAAAAAAATCTGTTAAACTATTTTTGTTTCCTGTACCAGGCAAGGAATAAACAAAGAATAACGAGCGTACAACAGCTACCCAGAAGATTGGCCCACAACGACGGCAGATGGAATCCTTCGGGAGCTATCAGGATGTAAGTACTGCATACCAGTGTCATCCATAGGCCTGGCACCAGAGACACCCAAAAGCATTTTCTTTCTTTTACGAGCCAAACGGTTATTGCCCAGAAAGTGATGGCAGCCAATGTCTGGTTGAACCATGCAAAATAACGCCACAAAATTTGGAAATCGACGTTTATGAGAACAATTGACACGGTAAAAATGGGAATACTCAGCAACAGACGATTGGCTACCTTATCCTGACGCATGTGCAGAAAGTCTGCGGCAATAAGACGTGCTCCACGAAGAGCCGTATCACCAGACGTAATAGGTGCAAAGACCACGCCAAGAATAGCAAGGATTGATCCGGCAGCCCCAAACCATGTATGACAAAGGGCATTCACTATGATGGCTGGATTGGCTCCATGTGCCCCATTCTCCGTCATCAGATTCCATAGTTGCTCATACGGAGTAGCTCCCTCGGCTCCCGTTGAACTGGCAAACTTTATGGCGGCGGCCGCCCATACAAGTGCAACGAATCCCTCCGTTATCATGGAACCATAGAATACAGGGCGAGCCAGTCGTTCGTTTTTCAGGCACCTGGCCATAAGAGGACTTTGAGTCGCATGGAAGCCACTCACGGCACCACATGCTATCGTGATGCAAAGACCCGGGAAAATAGGCAAAGTGGGAACTGGATGATGATTGCTGAATGCGTCCGTTATTTCCGGCAAAGTCCCGACCTGGGTAAAAATGCCCATGAACAAAGCAACAGCCATAAAAAGCAGGACAAAGCCAAAAATAGGATAAATCCGACCAATTATCTTGTCGATAGGCAGAAGTGTGGCCAATGCATAATACAGGATAATGACAATCGTCCAGAAAGAGATACTACCGAACCAGCCCCATCCTGTTGTCATATTTGCCAAAAGACCCGCTGGCGTACTGGTGAAAACAGCGCCAACCAGCACCATGAGGAGTAATGACAATGCACGCAAAAGCAAACGAACTTTATCACCTAGTTCATCGCCCACGATTTCCGGCAAGGACGCTCCGTTCTTACGTAAGGAAATGGTTCCCGACAAATAGTCGTGTACTGCACCACCGAAGATGCAACCGAGTACAATCCAGAAATAGGCGGCAGGTCCGAACAAAATGCCCAAAATGGCACCGAAAATGGGACCTGTGCCTGCAATATTCAGAAATTGAATCAAAAAGACCTTCCATGTGGACATGGGCAGGTAATCCACGCCATCGTTTATCGCTACGGCTGGCGTAAGACGATTCGAATCGGGTGCAAAAACTCGTTCTACCAAAGCACCATAGAACAAATAACCTAAGACAAGCAAGCAAACACTGATGACAAATGAATACATTTTGATTTACTGAATAAGATGAGAAAATAAATGCTGCATCACGATGCAAAAAGTGTTACATCGCGATGCAGCAAAAAATATTAGTTATTTTCGGGACGAAGCTGACGTACGACTTCGGCAGTACGCCACATCTCACTCTCGCGGAGAGCTGCCAGCTCCTTTTCCAGACCTACGCGATAGTCGGGCTTTGAATTGGCATCGATAGAAATCTGTGCCTCATTGCCACATTTCACACTGGCATAAAGTTGTTCCACTACCGGTTTGATAGCATCATGGAAACGGGGATACCAATCAAGTGCACCACGCTGTGCCGTAGTAGAGCAGTTGGCATACATCCAATCCATACCTTTTGCCGCAAAGAGGGGCATAAGGCTCTGAGTGAGTTCCTCAACAGTTTCATTGAAAGCCTCGGAGGGAGTATGGCCATTCTCGCGAAGCACTTCGTATTGAGCCAGAAGAAGACCCTGAATAGCACCCATCAGTGAGCCACGTTCGCCTGTCAGGTCAGATGTTGCTTCACGCTGGAAAGTTGTCTCGAACAGATAACCGGAACCAATACCGATGCCCAATGCAAGTGTACGATCCAATGCCTTGCCCGTTGCATCCTGATATACTGCATAAGAACTGTTCAAGCCACGGCCTTCCAGGAACATCGTACGCAGAGACGTGCCACTACCCTTGGGAGCAACCATGATAACATCAATGTCCTTGGCAGGAACGCACCCTGTACGGTCGTTCCATGTAATAGCAAAGCCATGAGAGAAATAGAGAGCCTTGCCAGGAGTCAGATACTGCTTCAACGTAGGCCATACGCTCATCACGGCTGCATCAGAGAGCAGGCACATAACGATGCTTCCCTTCTGGGCTGCTTCCTCGATAGAAAAAAGTGTTTCACCTGGAACCCAACCATCGTTGATGGCCTTCTCAAAGGTCTTACCCTGACGCTGACCAACAATCACATTGAAACCGTTGTCACGCAGATTACATGCCTGGCCAGGACCCTGAACACCATAACCGATAACCGCAATAGTTTCGTCTTTCAGAATCTCACGTGCTTTCTCCAAAGGAAACTCCTCGCGTGTCATAACTTCTTCGATGACACCGCCAAAATTCATTTTTGCCATTTTGTTTTCTTTTTAAATATAAATAGTACTAATTAAACATTTTTTACTTTGAGATAGGAACAAATTCCACTCGTGCCTGACAAACGATATCCGTTCCGTTCCTACGTACCTCCACCTCGAATTTATGCTCTTCCGGTTGTTGAAGCCAAAAGTCCAAGACATCTCCCAGATATGATTCCGCCTTATAGGCGATTTCGAATCGATGAAGCCGACAGTTGCGGAATCTTTCGCCTGGAAAAAGGTTCAGGATGTGCTCAATATATTTTACACTGTTCACGTGCCCATTCACATCCACATCACTATAACAGGCCTCCAATGTACGTACCTGCCGCGGATTACGGAAACGGAAATGTCCATGTCCGGCTATGGGACACAGATTTTCCTCTTCAAGCACTACGTATTGTTGCAAGCCGCCACCATAAAGTGTTTGCAGGTCACACGGCCGACGCGTCTCCATATCAATGACGGCCCACACGCTGCGAGCATATCCGTAGGCTGTCCCGTCACTACGCAGGATGGCGAAATTGCGGTTGGTAAACATTTTGAAAACACTTTCCACCCATGTGCGGATTTCCACGGTTTCGAAACGCTGCGGCATTTCCTCCATCTCCAGACAAAGACGGCTTAACACCCAGGTACGATGCTCGCGACACAACTCCGTGACACCCCACCCACGACGTTCTGCATGACGACCAGCCGCATTCAACAGGCAGTTCCCCAAAAGACTCGGGAAAAGGCGACCGGAAAAGTCGACATGGAAATTCTCTACATAGAAAGGAAATGTGTCTATCCGTTCCATTCAGACCTCGTTTTCTCTCGTTCCGCCAAATAACGGTCTAACTGTTCCACTGGGCTCTTGGTCACAGCGATACGCCCACTACGGGTAAACTGCAACACGATGCCCAAGGTGTCCAATTGCTGGAATAAATTTATAATATCATCCGTATTGCCTTTCTTTTCTATGATACTGTACGTGGGATTCATTTCCACGATACGGGCACCGTACTGACGCACGATACGGCTGGCATCCGGATTTTCCAACATCATGGGCGTACTTACCTTCAACATGGCACATTCCATGATGAAAATTTCATCGTCCGTAAAGTAATGTGCCTGCAACACGTCTATCTTCTTCTCTATCTGCTTGGTGAGCATGATGACCATCTCGGAAGTACAATAACACGTTATCGTATATTTATGCACACCGGGCGTACTGCTGGCACATACCGTCAGGCTCTCGATATTCACCTGACGGCGAGTGAAGACTGCCGTTATCTGATTCAGGATACCGGCAAAGTTCTCGCTATATATAATAATTGTATAGAACGTAAGTCCTTCTGGACATTCCGCCGTTCCACAGCGTTTGCATATACTGCAATCGCCACACTGTGATACAGTTGATTTATTATTAGCTTCCATGCGTTCTATTTTACTTCAAGTAACATTTCATCAACATTGGCTCCCGGAGGGGTCATCGGCAATACATTGTCCTCCTCTTTTACTGCACATTGCAACAGGAAAGGTCCGTCTGTATCCAGCATCTCGCGTATAGCCCCATCCAGATCGTCACGCTCCACTACGGTGCGACATGGTATACGATACCCCTCTGAAATCTTCTCGTAGTCGGGATTCATCATTGGTGTAAAGGAATAGCGTTTCTGGAAGAACATATATTGCCACTGACGCACATTGCCCAAGAAATTATTATTGAGCAGAATAATCTTCACAGGGGCTTTCTGTTCCATGATGGTACCCAGTTCCTGTATAGTCATCTGCAAACCGCCATCACCACAGAACAAGCACACGGTACGTTCTGGCGCACCGAACGTAGCTCCCAATGCTGCTGGAAGTCCAAATCCCATAGTACCGCAACCACCACTGGTTACGACACTACGTCCTTGCGTAAACTGGAAATAACGGCATCCGAACATCTGATTCTGTCCGACATCGGTAACCAAAACTGCACGATTTTCACTGGCTTCACTCACTTTACGAATGACTTCCGCCATAAGTAGCGGTCCCTTTTTAGGATGAATCGCCGGTTCTATCACCTTGCCATATTCCTTTTCTGCATACGGAGCAAAACCATCCACCCATGCCTGATGACGTTTTTCTTCCATCAAGGCTGTTACTTGTGCCAACGTCTGCTTACAATCGCCTAAAACAGCCAAATCAACTTTTACATTCTTGTTTATCTCACTCGGGTCAATGTCGAAATGGATGATTTTTGCCTGTTTAGCATAGGTTTTCAGATTACCTGTCACACGGTCATCAAAACGCATACCCACGGCTATAAGTAGGTCGCATTGATTGGTCATGACGTTGGGACCCAAATTGCCATGCATACCCAACATACCCTTGTTCAATGGGTGATGGGTGGGAAGAGCCGATAAACCAAGCAACGTGCATCCTGCTGGCATCTGTGCCTTTTCCAGAAAAGCAAGTAATTCCTGACGAGCATCACCTAATTCCACTCCTTGTCCTACCAAGACAAAAGGTTTCTCCGATTTGTTTATCATCTCAGCAGCCACCCTTATGTCCTCCTGGGACGGAGTGGGTACAGGCTTGTAACTGCGAATGAAATCTACACGCTGCGGCACATATTCGGTCAGAGCCGTCTGAGCATTCTTGGTAAAATCCAGTACAACAGGCCCTGGGCGTCCGGTACGGGCAATATAAAAGGCACGACTTACAGCCCATGCTACATCTTCGGCCCGACGTATCTGATACGTCCATTTGGTAATTGGCTGTGTTACGCCTATCACATCCACTTCCTGAAACGCATCCGTACCCAGCATGGCCGTACCCACCTGACCACAAATTACCACAATGGGCGTACTGTCAATCATGGCATCTGCCACCCCGGTCAGGGTATTCATGGCACCAGGACCGCTTGTTACAATGGCGCATCCTACCTTTCCGCTGACACGGGCATATCCCTGTGCTGCATGGACAGCCCCTTGTTCATGACGAACCAGAATATGGTTCAATGTCGTTTTATGGTCGTATAATGCATCGTATGTAGGCATAATGCTGCCGCCCGGATAGCCGAAGAGTGTTTCAACCCCCTCGTGCTCCAAGCTTCGCATCAATGCTTCTGCTCCGGAAATCTGTTTACCGTTCATTATTTTTATATCTACTTAGTCAATTATTCGTATTCCACCCTTATCGGCACTGGCCACACTTTGAGCATACGCACGAAGCGCCTTGCTGACCACACGTTTCCGGGTAAGCGGACGCATGGGGCGTGATGCAAGTTCCTCCTTCGACAGACGTACATTGATGCTACGCTGTGGAATATCTATCTCTATGATGTCTCCGTCCACTATCTTACCGATATTGCCGCCACTGGCAGCCTCGGGGCTGATATGTCCGATGCTCAATCCACTGGTACCACCGGAGAAACGTCCATCCGTAATCAAAGCACATTCCTTGCCCAAATGCATGGACTTGATGTAGGACGTGGGGTAAAGCATTTCCTGCATACCGGGACCGCCCTTCGGTCCCTCGTGCGTGATGACAACCACATCGCCACTTTTTACCCTTCCGTTAAGGATACCCTCACAGGCTTCCTCCTGACTGTCAAAAACAACGGCAGGTCCAGAAAATTTCCAGATACTTTCATCCACTCCAGCGGTCTTCACGACACAGCCGTCCTGGGCAATATTCCCGAAAAGAATGGCCATACCGCCGTCCTTTGTATAGGCGTGCTCTATATCGCGTATACAACCATTGGCACGGTCGGTGTCCAAGGTCTCGTATGTGGCATTCTGTACGCCCAGTTGGTTGCAGAACTTTCCTGCCGGAGCACTGCTGTAAATGCGTTTTGCCTCGGCATCCACCTCTGTTTTCAGAATGCTGTATTTCTCGATGTCCTGCGCCAAAGTCTGACCGTTCACACGTTTCACTGTGGTATCGATGAGTCCACCCTTTGCAAGTTCGCCAAGCAAGTTCAGCATACCGCCAGCGCGTCCGCATTCCTGCACACTGTACCTCTGACTGTTCGGAGCCAACTTGCAGAGGAATGGCGTCTTCCGGCTTAATGCATCAATATCTGTCATAGAGAAGTCCACTCCTGCTTCCTGGGCAACAGCCAACAAATGAAGAACCGTATTGGTAGAGGCACCCATTGCAATGTCCAGCGTCATAGCGTTTAGGAATGCCCTACGGTTGGCGATACTGCGTGGCAGCACGCTCTCATCCCCATCCTCGTAATACGCATAGGCGTTCTTCACGATTTGTCTGGCAGCCTCTTTCATCAGTTCGATACGGTTGACGTGAGTAGCCAGAATCGTTCCGTTTCCAGGCAGAGACAATCCGATGGCCTCTGTCAGGTTGTTCATACTGTTTGCCGTGAACATACCCGAACAACAGCCACATCCTGGACAGGCACGGTTTTCCACCTCTGCCAGTTCCTCATCACTCACAGTAGGGTCGCCACCCTTGATCATGGCGGTTACCAAATCCAAGTTCTCCCCCTTGTATTTCCCGGCCTCCATAGGTCCACCACTTACGAAAATGGCGGGAATATTCAGACGCATGGCAGCCATGAGCATTCCGGGAGTTATCTTGTCGCAATTACTGATACAGATCATGGCATCCACCTTGTGGGCATTGCACATATATTCTACAGAATCGGCAATAATATCCCTGCTCGGCAACGAGTAGAGCATACCATCGTGTCCCATGGCTATGCCGTCGTCTATGGCTATGGTGTTGAATTCAGCAGCATAGCATCCCAGCTTTTCTATCTCCTGTTTTACTATCTGTCCTGCCTCGTGCAGATGGGTATGTCCCGGCACGAATTGCGTAAAACTATTTACAATGGCAAAAATCGGCTTGCCGAACTGTTCACGTTTCATTCCGTTTGCCACCCACAGGGCTCTGGCTCCTGCCATACGACGCCCTTCGGTACAAACAGCACTCCTTAATTGGTTCTTCATTTTATTTTTCCTTTCTTTCTACCTCTCAGATTGTGCACCCTACCGATAGCCACATACTTCGAGTGGTGTCCTTGTTTTCTTATCTTTATACCTTATTCTTAAATTGGTTGCAAAATTAAGTATTTCGCATTGATTTTGCAACAAACTGCCACTTATTTATGGTTAGAGAATAAAAATTGTGTATATTTGCCACGGGAATTAACTGAAACGTTATGGAATATCGGATTACCGAAGAAGACAGACATTTCATGCAGATGGCTATTCAGCTCAGCGTGGAGAACGTGGAAAAGGGTGGCGGACCGTTCGGTGCAGTCATCGTACGGAACGGGAAATTGGTGGCTACGGGCACCAATCGTGTGACCTCCCTCCTGGATCCTACGGCTCATGCCGAAGTAAGTGCCATACGGGCGGCTTGCCAGCAAGTAAATGACTTCAAATTGACGGGGTGCATCTGCTACACAAGTTGCGAGCCATGCCCCATGTGCCTAAGTGCCCTGTACTGGGCGGGAGTCGAACGTATCTTTTACGGCAACACGCGAACAGATGCCGATGACATTGGTTTTGGAGATGATTTCATCTATACCGAGATAGGCAAGCCACTGGAAGAGCGGTCCTTGCCCATCACCCAGTTGATGAGGGACGAAGCCTTGTCGGCATTCCGGATCTGGGAGCAGAAAGAGGACAAGATTGCCTATTGAATTTGAATTTTGAAAATAATCATGCATTCTGCATTATGAATTAATTTAACAATATGACACCAAGTAAATACATCACCGTTGCATACAGATTGTATGCTCCCATGGAGGGAAACGAGAAAGAACTTATCGAAGAAGCTACCGAGGAATATCCTTTTCAGTTTGTAACCGGATTGAAGATGACGCTCGACCGTTTTGAGGAGATTCTTCTGCCCCTACAAAAGGGTGACAAATTTGACTTCACCCTCAGCATCGACGAGGCATACGGTCCTTTCGAAGAGGAGCGTGTTGTTACCCTTCCCAAAAAGACATTCGAAATTAACGGACGCATAGATAGCAAATACATCTACGAAGGTGCAGTCGTACCCCTAACCAATCCCGATGGAGAGCGGTTCAACGGAACCATTTCCCAGATTACGGATAGTCAGATTACCGTGGATCTGAATCATCCTCTGGCAGGAAAGCCCCTTACATTCCAGGGAGTTGTCACAGAAAGCAGAGAAGCCACTCCGGAAGAAATCCAGGACACCATAAAGTTCCTCAGCGGCGAGGGCTGCTGTGGAGGTCATTGTGGCGGTGACTGCGAAGGCAGATGTGGTGGAGGCGGTTGCCAGGACGGCTGCGGAAATTGCAAATAGTTATCTCAGACATGAACACCATCGGCACATTATTCCGGCTTACATCTTTCGGCGAAAGTCATGGTCTGTCCATGGGCGGTGTCATCGAAGGGATGCCTGCTGGCATCCAGATGAATATGGAATTTATCCAAAGCGAGATGCGACGCAGAAGGCCTGGACAGAGTCCTCTTACCACAGCTCGCGAGGAGGCTGACGAAGTAGAATTTCTTTCGGGCATCTACCAGGGAAAGACTACTGGTACACCCATCGGATTCATCGTCCGCAACACGGATATGCGGTCTGCCGACTACGATGCCATGGCAGACCTCTACCGTCCCAGCCATGCCGATTACACATACGACCAGAAATACGGATTCCGGGATCCCCGTGGCGGAGGACGCAGTTCGGCACGCGAAACCGTGAACCGTGTAGTGGCCGGTGCGCTGGCAAAAATGGTGCTTACCCAACTAGGCATCCAAGTACGCGCATACGTACGGCAGGTGGGAGACATTGCCCTGCCAGGTTGCTATCAGGACTATGACTTAAATGCAATTGAAGACAATCCAGTCCGTTGCCCTCACCGGGAAACGGCAGAACGGATGGAGGCACTCATACAAAAAGTCCGTCAGGCAGGGGACACCATAGGAGGAATCATTTCCTGCGTCATCACGGGATGTCCTGCAGGGCTGGGCGAACCAGTCTTTGGGAAGCTGGAGGCCTCTTTGGCAAGTGCCATGCTTGGCATCAATGCAGCCAAGGGATTTGAATACGGGTCCGGATTCCAGGGAGCCGTCCGCAGGGGCTCACAAGAGAACGACCGTTTCGTTCCGGACAAGAATGGAGGCATCACTACGGCTTCAAATAACAGCGGAGGCATACAAGGAGGCATCTCCAATGGCCAGGACATCTATTTCCGCGTGGCATTCAAGCCGGTGGCTACGCTGATGCAGGAACAGATGACCGTAGATACCCATGGAAATGCGACCGTGCTAAAGCCACGGGGCAGACACGATGCATGCGTTCTGCCAAGGGCTGTTCCCATCGTAGAGGCCATGGCAGCCATCGTGCTTCTGGATCATTATCTATTGAACAAATCCACCCAGATAGGCAAGTGATCTGAAATGCCTCCATGATAGGAGGGACCCAGATACGTTCTGTGGGGTCTGCCGTCTTTTTCCAGAAGGAACGGCAGTTTCAGCACGTTTGATGTACGCTGACTCTGGGGCAGTAGGGCATCACTTACCAGAAAATGATCCAGATACTCCCATAGCGATTTGTAGAAATACGTTCCGCAACCGTGTTTGCCCTGTTTTCCGCCCTTGGGTGTCAGGCAATGCATCATGGATGGCAACTGGCGGAACAGCGGATCGTTTTGTGTCGTATTGAAGTCGCCCATTACCAAGACATTTCCCTTTCCTATACTGTCGAGGGCCTGTGACAGGGTACGCACAGCCAATTGTCTGTGCTTACGGTTGCCATTGTGTCCCGCCTTGCTGGGCAAGTGTACGACAAAAACATAAAGGGTATCGCCATTCGGTACGAGGCCGCTGACATACAGGATGTCGCGCGTAGGAGAAAGGCCATGCTCTGCAGAGGGGACACGGATGCCATGGTGCTGAAGCAAACGAAAGCGAGAGGGCTGATAGAGAAGAGCCACATCTATGCCACGCACATCGGGGCTCTGCGTCATGACATAGCTGTAACGGGCCTCACGCAGGGGGCTTCGGCGTGTGAGGTCGGACAGGACGCTGTCATTTTCCACCTCGCATAGTCCTACGAGCAAGGGCCAGTCATACTCGTCCGATGCACCGGCTATCGTCCGTGCCACATCGTCCAGCTTATGCCAATAACGTCGGGGATTCCAGTGCCGTTCGGCATCGGGAAGGAACTCCTCGTCATCCTTCTCCTTATCATCCTGGCAATCAAACAGGTTCTCCACGTTCCAACAAACAACGCGCTGAGGAACTGTTTTTCTGTCAATGCCATGCATTGACACGACCAATAGAAGCAGGAGAAAGAATAGAAGATATCGAGGCGTTTTATTCATCTCAAATAACTGAAAAAAGGTTGGTGTCATATCGTTTCAGTTCCATCCTGAAGGCTTGTTCACGACCGCCCAACACGTCATCCAAGAGGGCATGGACACGTAGTTCACCACCTCTGGCTGTTCGCCTTCCGATTAGATTAGTTCATTAAGAATGTATAGTACCATTATGCTTGTATTTCTTTATTGAGAAGATTTTGTATTTTACTCTGTATGGAATGAATTCTGTTTTTGTAGATTTCTGCTCTATCAAACAATTCTACCAACGATCTCTGATCCTCAATGGAAGGAATGTCGATAACAACATTTTTGAAGAACCCTGTCATATTCCATGTTCCGTTATCCGAGGATGAAGCATAATTCAGGAATTCCATCTTATATTGTATAGCAAGCCATTTCAAATCTATCTCATAAGGACAATCATCTTTTACGTAGAGTATGTATGCGTCATCATTAAGAGTATATTTACCAGGTTTTAGAAACTGTGTAGTACCAGCCTTCCCTTTTCTTATAACAAGTAACCCAGGTTTGTCTTCAAACACCTTAAGATCGCGTCCTTCTATTTTACACATAGGAACTTCTCCTAACATGTTTTCGTCCAATGTTGCACTTGACAAAATGGTGTATCGTTCGCCAGGTAATTCAATATTATTATATAGGAATTCTTCTGTCAATCCAGAATTACCACTGATATAATCGATACACGTGGAGATGTTCACATCATTTGCCTGATAGGTAGAGTATGCACCCCAATAATCTTTATCTAATAGTTCTGCCAAGCGTTTGTTTATCGTTGACAACTGCTTGTTTTTGTCTAACACAGGAAGTAGTCGCTCAATCACTCTGTCTTGTACTTTTTTATCCGGCAAATCGAAATCATCCGAATAGATCTGACCAAGGGACAATGTCTTCGTCCCATCACTAACAGATAAAGACTTGTAGTGGCTCTGCATGAAGTACGAAAAGAATATCAGGTTCACCTTTTTCTTTCCTTTATCTGTCAAGGTCATAAACCCTGCATGATGGTTTAGCGTGAATGTTTCACCGTTTTTGTAGGTCATGCTTCCTGCACTACCATCAAGACTTATTATAATACCTTCACCAGAGAATACTTTGATAGTATTTCCATCTACTGTTTGTGTGGAAGGCGATACATACCTGTCCGTCGCAGAATGCTGGTTATTGCCTCCATACATAGGTATTACTCCGTCACCATTATTGATGGCAGCGTAAATAGCCTCATCGGTAAATCCGTGAGACCCTTTCTCGATGGGGTTGAACAAATCTAAGAATTTCATGATAATAACAACTTTAGAGCAGCTTCTACTTCTGATAATTCATCATTAAATGATTTTTCATCGATGAAATGCGGTTCATACGGACGCAAATACTTCTCCGGTAATAATGTGAAATACGTATCGTTCGTAATCTCGTCAAACTGAATGAAGCCACCTTTGCGCAACTTGACGGTTTCACCTTTATCTGTCATCCATTCCGTACCACAAGCAAGTGAGTCGTCATAGTTCATCCAACGTTGTACGAGTAGACTCTTACGTTCCACACCCTTGTTGTCAGAGTAACCAGACACTTCATCGTGAAGCCACTGCTGGTTCTCGTTTCTCAAACGTGTAGGAAAACGTTTATCGCTGTTGGCGTATCCATCATTATCAATGATGTACATCCACACAGGGTTGGTCTGGAACTTGCCTGTCGCACGGTTCTCAATCACGCCCCCACCATAGTTGCGATTATGCTTCTTGGTAAGGAATATCGCGTATGTCTTCTCCTTTGTGTAAGGGGCGAAGGCGAATTTTGGCAGCGAGATGATTGCATCAATAGTACATACAGACATGATTTCCTCACGCAGTTTCTTGAATGAAGGGTTTTCGAGTATGCCATCAGGAGTGATGATGCATGCTTTACCATTCACCTTCAACAGGTCGATATTCTTGCACAAGAAAGCGACCTCCATTCGATAGGAATTGAGTACATCTGTAGATGCAAGAATGGTTCCTGCTCCGTATGGAGGATTGGTTATGATGTAGTCGTATTGACCGTTCTTAAGCATTTCTTTGCCACGTGGCTTCTCCGGCACGAGTGAGTTGTCGCAGAACATGTTGGTGTGTCCGTCGCCAACAAGGAACATATTCAATTTCGTTCTTGAAATGTTCTCACCTTTAATGTCAAGCCCATAGAAGCAGTCCTGGCTGAGAAATTTCTGTGCGTCGTCGCTCAAAGTTCCCGAGGCATCATAGTTGGCACGTAGAACTTTGAAACTTTCTGTCAGCATACCACCAGTTCCACATGTTGGGTCAGCTACCTTTATTTTGCGAGTACCATCATATACGTCTTCATCTTTGAGGAGCAACTCCGCAAGAACATGTGCATAGTGGCGGCGAGTAAAATACTGACCGAAATCCTTCTTTTCCTTACTACTTGCGAACTGCTCATAAACAGCACCAAACAAGTCGAATCCTGCGCCATGCATAGGACGCATGGAATCCACGATACTATAAATTGACTGAAGAACCGTAGGCTTAACTTTAGCATCTGCACCCGAGATAAGCCCCTTCACAATTCCAAGCATAGTACGGAACTCTTCAAATCCCGACCCTTCTTCTGTCAGGCGGTCGATATAGGTGATGAGCAGATTACGAAGTTTGTTGGCTTTGACCGTATCCTCTTCACCATTGGAAGGCAAGTACTCTCTACCATCTGACCAATATTCATATTCCTCTTTCCTCGTCTTGTCTATTTCCGTTTTCTCTTCGTAATACTCCAATGCTATGAGACCAATAGCAAGGTTTATCTTTTCGTCATTGGCAATGTTAATGGCTCGATACTCTTCCTGCAACTCCCATAGTTTCTTGTTGAAGACAGCTTCTGATACAGAAGAAAGCGAGTCAACACCCATCTTGATATTCGTGTCAGATGGAGATGCGTCAAGCTTATTCTTGATAATACGGAAAACGTCAAGCGTTTGGAATTCAGAGACGAGTTTGCCATTGAGGGTAATACGCTCTCCGTTTTGAGTATTATAGAAATAAGTAGTTCTGCAATTGGTAACTCCAAAGAACGGAATGCCTAATTTGGGAGCCTTTTCCCTACCTTGATTGTAGGCATCCTGCCAATCACGGTCACCGACATTGCAGGTTTCATCCTTCGCCTCAACATAGCAGAGTAAATTCTTAACAAACTCATGGTTGTTTCCGTCATATTCTACGTTTGAAATGAGCAAGTCTGGACGTTTGGAACCTGTAAACTCAACAAACGTTGTATCATTAACAATCTGTCGAGCAGGAATACCCAATTGGTTAATCAGCACCTCTGTGATAAGGCGTGCTACAGAAAGTGCTTCTTTCTTTACTGTTTTCTTTGCCATTGTCGTTAGTTGCTAATTTGTTACACTATGTCTTGTTGAGCCATAACCATATTCTGTAATATCTTCTGCAACGATACTGATTGCCTCGCTTGCTAACTCTTCTTCCATGAGAATCGAGTAAACTTGTCCTGCCAACCAGTATTTAATAAGTTCGTCCGAGGGCAAATTGTAGATACAAGCTAATTTCTCAACCATCTCACGCTTCATCTTACGTTCACCTTTTTCAAAACGATTGTAAAGCGCGACATCTATTTCCAACAATGCGGCAAGTTGTCGCTGTGTCATTCCATGTTGCTCACGAAGCTCTTTTATCTTTTCTCTGAATTGCATGATTTTATCTTGTTGACTATTTTCGGCAACAAAATTACAGAGAAAATCTCAAAACACCAAATAAATTTGATCATTTGTTGACAGATTCAGTCAACTTTAATGAATGCGTGAAGTGATCAGCAATAGGAGTGCAAGGACGTATCGTACATTTCTCTTCATCCGCAACCGGCAAAATGACATTCTCTCCCGCTTTATTCTTTCTTCTCTTCGTCCGAGTCCTTGACACGCTTCACCTCACGGCCAGTCTTGTCGTAACACGTTATCTCTAGCCTTGCACTATCCAATTGTTTCTTGAGTTTCTTGTTTGGCATAAGCAGGAACTTGCGTCGGTAAACGTCCTTTGTAGAGACTTCCGACGGCAGTTTGCGGGCATGTGCGTGGATTTCAGCACGAATGTTCCCAAGCCCTGGAATCTCCACGATATGGCCCTGCAGCGCAAAATACAACAAGGCATCCCCGATGGCTCCCCATGCCGGTTTCAGATGTCCCTCCTGGATACCGCTCATCTGAGCAGCATACACCAGCACGTCCTCTGCCGACATAGTGCTGTAATGATCCACTTTCATTACATACATATCCTCCCCCTTGTGTACACCCACCTTGATAGGCTGTTGCTTTGATTTGAGTACTAATTTTGACATAATATATACCATTATTAAAAGTTAGAATACTTTCTTCGGGAATACCACCGCTTTGGCCTTTCCGTCCATCTCTTTCGTACTGCTTGCACAAAGGTACGAAATCTTTTTCATATTTGCATCGAACTATTGATGAAAATTTGTAACTACACGGTGAAAAAGATGTAACTACACGATGAAAAAACTGTAACTACACGAGAAAAAAGATGTAACTACAAACTTTTCGACGCGTAACTACAAACTTTCAGGCATGTAACTACAAACTTTTGCCAACGACGAAGAAGAAAAACGCAAACATCTCAGAACAAGTTCTTTAACAAGCCGTTACAAGTGTCGGAATAAGCCGATGGAAACCTGCTTGTTTGGCAATGACATGTTCAAGGCATAATACATAATGCATTCATTTTGTCGGCGTTTTTTTGCTTTGCCCTTTGGAAGTTATAATATTTATGATTATTTTTGCAGAAAAGAAAACAGATTATGGTTGTGTAGCCGCCAATCAATGCTTACCAAAAATAAGATATTAAGTTTACTCAATTACCCGGAAAAAACAAATACGGCAATCGTAGATAACAAGGTTGTTGAAATTAAGGTCTATGGTGAAGAATCCATCTATAACCGTATGGCCATGATTTCTCATTATCTTCATAATACAGATTTGCTGACAGGCGATGACCGAGAAATGGCAATCAGGTATATGCGTGATTACGTTTCGGCTATCCATCCAGAATACGACGAGGAGTATATGAGCAAGGTATGTGAGAATGCCTTGCAGCTTGACCTTTTCCAAGACTTGTTCGACGTTCCGTTTCCTGCGCCCAAGAACCCAAGGTTCACATTCATAGATTTGTTTGCAGGAATTGGAGGTATTCGTATTCCATTCAGCGAGTTGGATGGAAAGTGTGTCTTTTCATCGGAATGGGACAAAGCAGCACAAACAACCTATACCAGTAATTTTGGAGAAATTCCTTTTGGTGATATTACCAAGATAAAAGCCGACTTTATACCTCGCCACGACATTCTCCTTGCCGGATTCCCCTGTCAGGCTTTCTCCATTATGGGGAAAATGAAAGGATTTGACGACACACGTGGTACTATGTTCTTTGAGGTTGCGAGGATACTCGATTACCATCATCCGAAGGCGATACTTCTTGAGAATGTAAAGCAACTCGTATCCCATGATGGCGGCAAGACCTTCCGAGTCATATTAGAGACATTGGGTAAATTGGGATATCACGTAAAGTGGAAAGTCCTTAATGCCCTCGATTTTGGATTACCCCAGAAGCGTGAGCGTGTCATCATTGTTGGATTCATGGACAAGGAAGCCGCAGATAGGTTTAACTTTGACTTTGAAAAAATCCCCTATAGTTTAGAGGGTATCTTAGAGCCTGAAGAAAAGATAGAAGGTTCACTTATTGCCTCCGATGAAATTCAGGCAAAGCGCCAAAAAAGAGTTGAGGGCAAGAATGTCTTTTACCCATCTATCTGGCACGAAAATAAGAGTGGTAATATTTCCGTCCTCCCCTACGCATGTGCTCTTCGTACAGGAGCTTCTTATAACTACTTACTCGTTAATGGCTATCGTCGGCCGTCGTCTAGAGAATTGCTGAGATTGCAAGGCTTTCCCGACAATTACAACATCGTAGTTTCTCATACCGAGATTAGAAGACAAACAGGCAATTCCGTGGCCGTACCAATGATTAGAGCAGTCGCAAATAAAATAGTGGAATTAATATGAAACAACCCAGGTTAAGAGATTCACGCAATCTCATTTCAGAATTATACCCTCTTGGGCAGGTTCCCCAAAACATAATAACCAAAATCGCAAAAGGAATCGTTTATCGTGCTCATACAGGTCGTAAGGACATCACCGGTGATGACTGGGGCGACATTCTCGCAGATGCAGTTGATGGTATTCATTATGCAAAACCGGTTGGAATAACTGATGTCGCAACCAATACAACTGCATGGTCCGCAAAAACCGTAAAGACTAATAATCCCTTTACATCGGCTAATGTTAGACTGATAAGCGGGCGCAACTCTCCTGACTTCTCATACGGAATTGAAGACCCACATGATGATGTACAAAAAACGGGGGATGCTGTTCTTGGCATTTGGAATGGTCGTGTTGACATTGCACAAGCACACCATTCACGCATTCGTGTTAATGTACTGGTACGAAATTACGAGTTAACAGAATTTGTCATGTACGAAGAGTATCTTGAACATTTCCGTATCAGCGACTATGAATGGCGTGAAAACGAACGAGGTAATCTGGAAGGATTCCATAAACGTACAGGTGAGAAATTCTTTACATGGCAACCTCATGGTTCGCAGTTTACAATCCATTCTGTAGTACCCGATGATGCCATAAAGTTTCGTGTAAGGCGTCCACCTCTTTTGACTCAAGAGACTGCACTCAAAAACATCGGCTTTGATGAATCATGGATAGAGATTCTTTAATTGTACGAAACGGCAGTCCTCTGACCGACAATCAATATCTATTCGTTCATTCGACCTATCAGTCGAAAACACTCACGCTCGGAAAAATCAAATAAATTTGTTTTTTCCCTCGCTTATTCGTACCTTTGCACGCGATAAATATAAGTAAACCCATAAAACAGATTTACAGCAATGAATATCCTAGAACTGAGCGAACAGGAAATCGTTCGCAGAAACAATATGCAGCAGCTGCGCGACATGGGCATCAACCCCTACCCTGCTGCTGAATACCCGACGAATGCATACAGTACGGAGATACGCGAAACATTCGTGGACCTGCCAGTGGAAAAAGACGAGCAGGGGAACGACATGACGGACGAACAGGGCAACCCTGTTCGAGTAAAGGCTACGCCGGAGAACAGCCGCAACGTGTGTGTGGCAGGCCGACTGATGAGTAAACGTGTGATGGGCAAAGCCAGCTTTGCCGAGCTGATGGACTCGAAGGGCCGCATCCAGGTGTACATCCAGCGAGACGCCCTGTGCCCCGATGAGAACAAGGACCTATACAACATTGTTTTCAAGAAATGCCTGGATTTGGGCGACTTCATCGGCGTGAAGGGTTATGTTTTCCGTACGCAAACGGGCGAGATAAGCGTTCATGCACAAGAACTGACAGTGCTGAGCAAGAGTCTGAAGCCACTGCCCATCGTGAAGACCGATGCCAACGGACAGGTTTATGACAGTTTCGATGACCCGGAACTACGCTATAGACAGCGGTACGTGGATCTGATTGTGAACGATGGTGTGAAAGACACCTTCCTGAAACGTGCCACCATCTTGCGCACCATGCGGCAAGTATTTGACGAGGCTGGATTCACAGAAGTAGAGACACCCATTCTGCAGCAGATAGCAGGAGGTGCTTCTGCCCGTCCGTTCATCACGCACCACAACACGCTGAATACGGACATGTACCTACGCATTGCTACGGAGCTCTACCTGAAACGTCTGATCGTAGGCGGATTCGAAGGTGTTTACGAGATTGGGCGTAACTTCCGCAACGAGGGAATGGACCGTTCCCACAACCCGGAATTCACCTGCATGGAACTGTATGTGGCATACAAGGACTACAACTGGATGATGAACTTCACGGAGCAGCTCCTGGAAAAGATATGCATAGCCGTGAACGGCAGCACAGAGGTGAAGATCGGCGAGAACATCGTTTCCTTCAAGGCCCCCTATCGCCGGCTACCAATACTGGAAGCCATACGCGAGAAAAGCGGTTACGACCTGGAAGGGAAATCCGAGGACGAACTGCGGGAGATTGCCAAGAAGGTGGGTGTTGAAGACACCGAGACCATGGGCAAGGGCAAACTGATTGACGAGATTTTCGGCGAGACAGCCGAAGGGACCTTCATTCAGCCGACCTTCATCACGGACTACCCCGTGGAAATGTCGCCCCTGACAAAGATGCACCGCAGCAAAGCAGGGCTGACAGAACGCTTTGAACTGATGGTGAACGGCAAGGAACTGGCAAATGCCTACTCCGAGCTGAACGACCCAATAGACCAGGAGGAACGGTTCCTGGACCAGATGGCCCTAGCCGACAAGGGAGACGACGAAGCGATGGTCATCGACCACGACTTCCTGCGTGCCTTGCAGTACGGAATGCCACCAACGAGCGGCATCGGCATCGGCATCGACCGCCTGGCCCTGCTCATGACGGGACAGCCTACCATACAGGAAGTGCTGCTCTTCCCCACCATGAAACCGGAAGTGAAGGCTCCGAAGGACAAGAAAGAGGCCTATATGGCACTGGGCGTACCCGAGGACATCGTTCCCATCCTGCAAAAAGCCGGATATAACCTAGTGAGTACCCTAAAAGGCGTGAATCCCGCCAAGATACAACAACAAATCATAGAGATTGCAAAGAAATACAAACTGGAAGTAGAGAAGCCCAGCCAGGAAACCATTGCACAATGGACAGGACAGGAATAGGAAAAATAGCAGTAATGGGCGGCGGTAGTTGGGCCACAGCCATCGCCAAGATGTTGTTGGAACAATACGAGGAAATCTGGTGGTACCTGCGCCGGGATGACCGCATACGCGACTTCATCCACATGGGGCATAATCCGGCATACCTGTCAAGCGTGCAATTCGACGTGAATCGCATCCATTTTTCCAGCGACATAAACAAAGTGGCAGAGACTTGCGACACACTGATTTTCGTCACTCCCTCTCCCTATCTGAAAGACCACCTGAAAAAGCTGAAAGTGCGACTCAGGGACAAATTCATCATCACGGCCATCAAGGGTATCGTACCCGACGAGAACCTTACCTGTACCGAATTTTTCCATTCTGTATATAACGTGCCCGATGAAAACCTGGCGGTAATCACAGGCCCCAGCCATGCCGAAGAGGTGGCGGAGGGCAGGCTGACCTACCTGACGATGGGATGCTCCTGCGAGGAAAAAGCACGACTCTTTTCCAACATGATGACAAGCGAGTACATAAAGATGAAGACAAGTACCGACGTCATAGGGTTGGAATATGTGGGAGTGCTGAAAAACGTGTATGCCGTAGTTGCCGGCATCTGCCACGGAATGAAGATGGGCGACAATTTCCAGGCTGTACTCATCAGCAACGCCATACAGGAAATCCGCCGTTTTCTGGATATCGTACACCCCGATGACCGGGACATCACGGACTCGGCCTACGTAGGTGACCTATTGGTAACGGGATACAGCAATTTCAGCCGCAACCGTGTATTCGGTTCTATGATAGGCCGTGGATACAGCGTGAAGAGCGCCATATTGGAAATGGAAATGGTGGCAGAAGGATACTTCGGCGTCAAGTGCCTAAAAAAAATATGCCGACAGTTCCACGTAAACATGCCCATACTGGATGCCGCATACAACATCCTGTACGAGCAGACCTCGCCAAGCACCGAAATCCGACTGCTGGCCAATACATTCAAATAAGAACAAAACGATTCAATTTAGATAACTAACAAATAACAAATAGGAAAAAATGATTAAACTTGACATTAGCAAAGCGCTCATCAGCGCACAGGAAGTAGCAGCAATGGCATCTCAGGTGGCAGCTGCACAGGAAGCACTGGAGAACGGCACATGTGCCGGCAACGATTTTCTGGGATGGCTTCATCTGCCCAGCAGCATCACAGCAGAATTCATGACAGAGATACAGGAATGTGCACAGATTATGCGCGACAACTGCGACACCGTGGTGGTGGCCGGCATCGGTGGTTCCTATCTGGGAGCACGTGCTGCTATCGAGGCTCTGGGCAACAGTTTCCAATGGCTTACGAACAAGGGCGAGAATCCCGACATCCTGTTTGCCGGCAACAACATCGGAGAGGATTACCTCTACGAGATGACGACCTACCTGAAAGACAAAAAGTTCGGCGTCATCAACATCAGCAAAAGCGGAACTACTACCGAAACGGCTCTAGCCTTCCGCCTGTTGAAGAAACAATGCGAGGACCAGCGCGGTCGCGACATGGCTCGCAAGGTTATCGTTGCCATCACGGATGCCAAGAAAGGCGCCGCACGTACCACGGCAGACAAGGAGGGTTATACCTCATTTATTATTCCCGATAACGTGGGCGGCCGTTTCAGCGTACTCACCCCCGTAGGCCTGCTGCCCATCGCCATCGCCGGATTCGACATCGCTAAGCTCATCCAAGGAGCTGCCGACATGGAAAAGGCCGCTGACCTCAGCGTTCCCTTCGACCAGAACCCATGCGCCCAGTATGCAGCAGCCCGCAATGTCCTTTACCAGCAGAAAGGCAAGACAATCGAGATCATGGCCAACTTCCAGCCCAAATTGCACTATATGAACGAATGGTGGAAACAACTATACGGTGAATCCGAGGGTAAAGAGCAGAAAGGCATATTCCCCGCAGCCGTTGACTTCACCACCGACTTGCATTCCATGGGACAATGGATACAAGAGGGCGAGCGCACAATCTTCGAAACTGTCATCAGCATCGAGGAGCCCGAGCACAAGCTTCTGTTCCCCAGCGACGAGGAGAATCTAGACGGCCTGAATTTTCTGGCCGGCAAGCGCATAGACGAGGTCAACAAGATGGCAGAACTGGGTACTCAGTTGGCACACGTAGATGGCGGCGTTCCCAACATCCGCATTGCCGTACCTCGTCTGAATGAATATTATCTGGGACAGATGATTTACTTCTTCGAAAAAGCTTGTGGTATCAGCGGTCTGATGCTGAACGTCAATCCGTTCAACCAACCTGGTGTTGAAGCATACAAGAAGAACATGTTCGCCCTTCTCGGCAAACCCGGCTACGAGAAGGAGAGCGAAGCCATCAAGGCCCGCTTGTGATAAAAGCTATATTATTTGACATGGATGGCGTGCTGTTCGACAGCATGCCAAACCATGCCTATGCCTGGAGTCATGCCATGACGCAATTCGGTCTGGCCATGACACGTGAGGAAGTGTATATGCACGAAGGGCGAACCGGAAGCAGTACCGTAAATCTTTTGGCACAACGCTTCTGGGGCAGGGATGCCACAGAGGAAGAGATCCGGAAGATATACGCAGCCAAAAGTACTTTGTTCGCCCAACTCTCCAAGCCACAGCCTATCAACGGTGCCGACGTGGTTCTGTCCACCGTCCAGGAACTCGGATACACCATCGTACTGGTTACGGGCAGCGCAACCGACTCCCTTCTAAACCGGCTGAATGAGAGTTATCCCGGCATCTTCGCGAAAGAACGCATGGTAACGGGATACGATGTCCACTACGGGAAACCACATCCCGAGCCCTATCTCATCGGGCTGAAAAAAGCAGGAGTAAATGCCGACGAAGCCATCGTAGTAGAAAACGCTCCGCTGGGAATAGAATCCGGCCATGCGGCTGGCATCTTTACGATAGGAGTGAATACCGGTCCTTTGCCGGATGATGTGTTGTGGAAAGCCGGGGCCGACAAAGTGTTGCCCGATATGAAAGCCCTAAACGCCTTCTTCCTCAGTCTCCAAGGGTGACTCATCGACCTGTATGGCATAACCGCCCGCAGGATCCACTGTCAGCATGAAAGGAGTGAACATATCGCTCTCCGGATAGCTTACACACATACCGAAATACAAGTTTCCGCCCTCAGCACGCACGAACCGGAAGCCATCCAGTATGCCGTATTTTATAAAAGACTTGTTCAGCAGATGGGTCACATCCTTTTTCGTATAGCGATGCGAAAAGAACGGAGCCCCGTCCTTCGTTATCTTCAACTGATAGAAATTATCCTTATACAGGTCACCCAATTCATCCCGTACCATAGCCAGAGAATCATCGGGAGCCCTATGAATAGAGCAGACAAACGTATGATTGCCCATCTTGGCCGTATCCTTATGATCATACACCTGCAAGGAACGAATACCGTCCGAACTGGACTCATAGTCACAAAACTGTTTCTCCTCGGTGACATTACTGTCCGTGCCTTGATGTCCACAAGAAAGCACCAAACAAAAATGCATAATGCATAATGCATAATGTATAATTCTCCGTTCACAATGCATAACTCATAATTAATTACGTTTCTAAGCAAAAATATCTCAATTCGCCTGATTAGAGCACGAATTCAAGGACAAAGATACAATATTAATTTATAATGCATAATGCATAATGCATAATTATATATAAAAACGTTGACCGCTGACAAAAATCATCCATTATGAATTATGAATTATAAATTGAAATACGTAACTTAGTCCCCGAAAAGATACACAAGACGCATTAAACCCTATAATATTTACTCAACATGGAAAAAAGACAAGACCAAAAACCTGACTCCTGCCATATGTGCGGACGCAGGAATTTTCTGTTCAAACTGGCAGCCCTGACGGGGGCTTCCATGATACCCGGCGAACTACTTGCCACGTTGCCAATGCCGGTGCCGACCAACGCCATGCCCGACAAGAACGGAGCCGTAAAGGTAAGAATTCTCTTCTCCTATCACGGAGCCGATGTGCAAGACCGTCCCGACTGGCCCAACATCGGTTATGACTTCCGCCCGTTCATGTCACGCATCACCGATGCGCTGAATGCCGGAGTGAAGGACGTGGAATTCATTCCCACAAAGACGAACTCGTCGGAGGATGCCAAGAAGATTATTGAAGACGACCAGAAGGGCGACATCGTAGGGTACGTTGTCTGCCAGATGAACTGCTGGAACAGTGCCATTGCTGCCGTGGCCGAAGCCGGAAAGCCCGTCCTGTACGTTCCGCTTACCTATGGAGGAGACGGAGGATGGCTGTTGTCCGTTTCTCTCTTCCAAAGGGACGACCGTCCATTTGAGATGATGACAGCCTTCCGTTTCGAGGATGTCGTGGGTATGGCCCAGGCCTTTGCCGTATTAAAGGACGGGACGCCCATGGACTTTAAGCAGAAGGCCAAAGCTTGGCGCATAGCACATACGCCCAAGACATGCCAAGCGGTGGCAAAGGCAGACCACGTAAAGTGCTTACCTACGGAAAAGGCACTGGCCAAGTTGAAAGGGATGAAAATCCTGTCCGTACAAAACAGCAATCCCGATCTCTTCCAAAAGATAGAAAAGGACCTCGGTATCCAGATAGAAGTGGTGTCCTTCACCGATGTGGATGCCAAAGCCGATCAAGTAAACGAGAAGAAAGCCTGGAAACTGGCCAACAAATGGAAGAACGAGGCTCGTTCCGTGGAGGCTGTAAGCGATGACGTGCTGTTCGGCTGCGCCAAGATGTATTACGGTATGGAGCAAATCCTGAAAGAGCACCAGGCACAGGCCATCACCATCGATTGTCTGGGCGGTTGCTATTCGGGAAAATTGAAGAACTACCCTTGTCTGGGCTTCATGCAGTTGCAGGACAACGGTCTTTTCGGTGTCTGCGAGGACGACATCGACTCCACCGTCACGATGATGGTGTTCCACATCCTGACCCAGGGACGCATGGGATACGTTTCCGACCCAGCCCTGGACATCACCAACCGCCGTATCGTCTATGCCCATTGCGTTTCCACCAGAAAATATTTCGGAAAGAAAAGCAAGCAATCCCCCTACGAAATCCTTACGCATTCCGAAGACAGGCAAGGAGCTTCCGTCCGTACCATAGCACCGGAGGGCTATCCCGTCACCACGCTAAAATTCAACATCATGAATAGTGCTATGTCCATCCACACGGCTGTGACGACCGGCAACGACCCCGATGACCGCGCCTGCCGTACAAAGATCGTAGCAGAGGTGACGGGTGACTACGAGAAGATGTACCATACGTGGGACTGGGGACATTTCGGATGGCACAGAGTCACCTTCCTGGGCGACTTTGCCCAGGAGGCCGTGGCTCTGGCCCATAAAATTGGTTATAAGGTAGATTACGAATCATAAGAAAGAGAAGGGGTGAGGCTATCCCTCCTTTTTGACATCGATATGAAAAGGACACTTTTATCTTGGGGTCTCCTGTTTACAGTCATCGGATTGCAGGCCGTGAACGACCCTGTCAGCTACGTCAATCCGCTGGTCGGCTCACATTCCACCCACGATCTGAGTACAGGCAACACCTACCCTGCCATAGCCCTTCCATGGGGAATGAACTTCTGGACGCCGCAGACAGGCTGCATGGGTGACGGGTGGTGCTATACATACGATGCCGACAAGATACGGGGCTTCAAGCAAATTCACCAGCCCAGTCCCTGGATAAACGACTATGGCACATTCAACATCATGCCCGTTGTGGGGAATCCGGTTTTCGACGAGAACGAACGTGCCAGTTGGTTCTCCCACAAGGCAGAGGTCTCTACCCCCTATTATTACAAGGTATATCTGGCAGACTATGATGTATCGACGGAGATAGCACCCACCAGTCGAGCCGCCTTGTTCCGTTTCACTTTCCCCGAGAACGAGCACAGCTATGTAGTAGTGGATGCCTTCGACCACGGATCATACGTTAAGATTATCCCGTCGGAGAACAAGATCGTGGGATTCACCACCTGTAATGCCGGAGGCGTTACCCCTAACTTCCGCAATTATTTTGTCTTGACGTTTGACAAACCGTTTACCTACACGGCCACAGCAGACGAAAAAACGCTGAGTGCCAACATCCTGGAATCACAGAGTACTCATGCCGTAGGGATTATCGGATTTAGCACCCGTCGAGGCGAGGAAGTGAACGTCAGGGTGGCCTCCTCCTTCATCAGTCCGGAACAGGCCGAGCGGAACTTACAGGAACTGGGCACAGGCACACTGGAACAAGTGGCAGAGGAGGCCCATAAGGAGTGGAACCAGGTGCTGGGACGGATAGAGATACAGGACCAGGACCACCCCGACCACCTGCGTACTTTTTACAGTTGTCTCTACCGCTCCGTCCTGTTTCCACGCAGTCTCTATGAAATAGACGCCGAGGGCAATCCCGTCCATTACAGTCCATACAACGGCCAGGTGCTGCCCGGCTATCTCTTTGGCGACACGGGCTTTTGGGACACGTTCCGGGCCCTTTTCCCCTTTGTGAACCTAATGTACCCCTCCATGAGCCAAAAGATGCAAGCCGGCTGGGTCAACGCATACAAGGAAAGCGGTTTCCTGCCCGAATGGTCTTCGCCCGGGCATCGCGACTGCATGGTGGGCAATAACAGCGCATCCGTGGTGGCCGATGCCTATCTGAAAGGCATACGCGGCTACGACATACAGAGCCTTTGGTCGGCAGTCACGCATGGTGCCAATGCACAATTGGAGAACACCGCCAGCGGTCGCCGCGAATGGGATTCCTACAACCGGCTGGGCTATGTGCCATGCGACAAAATACGCGAAAGTGCAGCCCGCACGCTGGAATACGCTTTCGACGATTGGAGCATCTACCAACTGGGAAAAGCCCTGGGCAAACCGACCGACGAGATAGAGATTTATGCTGAGCGAGCCCTAAATTACAGGAACCTTTTCGACAAGGAGTACAACCTGATGAGGGGCAAGCTGGAAAACGGCCAGTTCGCACCGGACTTCAACCCCTTCAAGTGGGGGGACGCATTTACCGAGGGAAACAGCTGGCACTATACGTGGAGTGTGTTCCACGACCCCCAAGGACTGATTGACCTGATGGGTGGAAGCGACACATTCAACCGGATGCTGGACAGCGTGTTCACCCTACCCCCCATATTTGACGACAGCTACTACCATCGCACCATCCACGAAATCCGCGAGATGCAGGTGATGAACATGGGAAACTACGCCCATGGCAACCAGCCCGTCCAGCACATGATATACCTCTACAATTACAGCGGTCAGCCTTGGAAGGCACAATACTGGGTGCGGGAGGTGATGAACCGCCTGTACAATGCCCACCCCGATGGCTATTGCGGTGACGAGGACAATGGACAGACCAGCGCTTGGTACGTCTTCTCCGCCCTAGGTTTCTACCCCGTCTGCCCCGGTTCGGGTGAATACGTGCTGGGCACGCCGTATTTCCGTCATGCTGTCCTGCACTTAGAGAACGGCAAGGACGTCACCATACGAGCTCCCAAGAATAACGATGTCAACTGCTACGTGCAGAAGTTGAAGATGAACGGCAAAGAACATCACGTTAACTACCTGAACCATACCGATCTGTTAAAAGGAGGAACGCTGGATTTCACTATGGCGACAGAACCAGACAGACACCGAGGCACAGGTCAGGAGGCTGCACCCTACTCCTTCAGCCGTGAAAGAAAGGGCGCAGCAAAGCGGTAATAAAGTAGCCAGCCACAGAAAATCTCGGTGGCTGGCTACTTTTTTATCCCTGTTTAGAACTAATTATTTTCCGTCTGGCGTTTTCATACCTACGACAGTACGGTTACCGCTGCGGAAGATGCGGCGGGCAAGCTTCTGGATGTCGGCGGCGGTTATCTTCTGTACCGTCTCGTCGTAGCCCTTCACGAACTCATAGCCCTCGCGGGTCTTGTCGGTAAGGCGTCCCATCCAGTACTGGTTGTTCTTCAATTTCTCGGCATGAGAACGAAGCATATACTCGCGTATCTTGGTCAAATAATCCTGGCTCGGTCCTTCGTTGCAGAGCTTGTCCAGACCATCGTAGATGACCTGCGTCATACGCTCCACCTTGTCGGGAGCTGTGGGCAACTGTATCTGTACGAGGGCATTCTGCTGGGGGTAGGTATTCAGCGTTGCCCTAACGGGTACGCCGTAGGCTCCGCCTTCCTCTTCCCTGACGGTTTCCGTAAAGAGCATATCCAGGCACTGTTTTAGCATGGAGACGAGAATCTCGTTGCGTAGGTTCTCTTTCAAGGGCGCATGATAGAAGAAGTTGACCAGTGCATTGGGGGTATCCTGCTCCTTATCGAAGATGCAGGTGCTCTCACCGCGTGTCAAACGCAGGTCAATTTTCTTGTACTTCTCGTGTCCCTTGGCAACCGGCAAAGCTCCGATGTACTTGGCTAAGAGGGGTGCCACGCTGTCGACACAGAGGTCGCCCACGAAATAGAACTCGAAATCGCCGGCATTGGCAAAACGTTCCTTGTAAATCTGGGTAATGCGGTCATAGTCGAAGTGATCCAGATCGGTACTGCGGAGTCGCTGGGCGCGTACGTTACCACCATACAAGATGCTGGCCACGGAATCCTGGAGGGCAGACTTGGGATCCATATCCTGGTTGACCAGAACGGAACGGTAGCGCTCCATCATACTCTTGAAGGTGTCGTCGTCGCGATGGGGCTGTGTGAAGCAGAGGTAGGTAAGTTGGAGCATCGTCTCCAAATCCTTCTTCACACACTGACCAGACAGGCTTTCTGAATTGTCGGAAACCGACGGATTGACACTTGCCTGAATACCAGCCAGTTTCTTCTGCAGCTCTATGGCGTTGAACTGGCCCCAACCGCCAAGTTGAACGAGTTCAGCATTACTGGAACAGAGATACTCATCGTTGGAATAGAGCGATGTGCCGCCCCAGCTAGTTGCCGTCATATGTATCTGGTTCGGTTCATAGTCGGTCTGAAGGACGTGAATCTTTATCCCATTGGACAGCGTCACGAGCTTAGCTCCATAGACATCGTCGCGGATACTCTTGACCTGGGCACCCTCGGCCAGATTGCTAACCAGGGGATCGGTGTTCACCTCTTCCACATAGCCTTCGATGTTCTCGGCATCCACGCCCTGCAAGGTCTGCATGATCTCCTCCTCCGTGGGATACTGGATGCCTTCCTTCTCCGGCAAGAAGAAGGCAATGGCACGGTTGTTCTGCGGCAACTGGGCAATAGTCTGGTTAATGGCCTGGAGGGGAATCATAGGAATGAGCTTGACCATCTTCTCGTACTCCCACTCGATACCGGGAACTGGCTCGTTGTCTAGAAAATGACGGACATATTCCTGAGCATAATTCGTATTCTTTACCTTGTCACGCTGATTGAATGCCTTTTCCAACTGCGACTTATATTCCTCCTGGAAACGAGTATACTCGCTCTCCGTGAAACCGAACCGCTGGGCGCGAAGCATCTCGCGGTACATGGTGGCCAAGCCAGACAGGTACTCTCCATCCTTGAATACAACGACAGCGTTCACGGCCTCCTTTGTCTTGGCTACCAGATAATCGTCGAAGTCCAGATTGCCAGCCACAAAAGGAGGATTGGCCTGACGGATGAGTTCACTGATACGCTCGTTGAACATACTGCTGATGGCATTCTGCACATAATTCATGACCATATAGGCCATGGTGCCCTTCACTTCCCATGGAACGGGATCAGTCTTAAACATAAGGTATCCGATAGAGCGGGTCTGCTCTTTGTCCTTCTGGATGCTGATGAGAGGCTGCTCGTTGTCGGGAACGGGGAAGAATTCACGCTTAGGTGCATCGGTTCCCACTGGGTCAATGTCGGCAAAAACAGTCTTTATCTTCTGCTCCATCTGGTCAACATCCACATCACCTACGACAACGATGCCCTGGAGGTCGGGACGATACCAGCGACGATAATAGGAACGGATAGCATCGTAGGGGAAATTCATAACGACCTCCATCGTACCGATGGGCATACGCTCGGCATACTTGCTCCCCTTATATAGATCGCGGAAAGCAGCCTCCTGCATACGCATCATTGCAGTACGGCGCATACGCCACTCCTCGTTGATGACACCACGCTCCTTGTCTATCTCCTTGCCTTCGAGCAACAGATCATGACTCCAGTCGTGAAGGATGTAGAGACATGAATCGACGATTCCCGTGATTTCCACGTTCGCATTGTTGATGTTATACACCGTCTCGTCGAAAGAGGTATAGGCATTCAGGTCGGCACCGAACTTCACACCGTTACGTTCCAGATATTGTATCAGCCCGTTGCCGGGGAAATTCTTCGTACCGTTGAAGCACATGTGTTCCAGGAAATGAGCCAGTCCGCGCTGGTCTTCCTCTTCCTGCATAGAACCGACCTTCTGGGCGATGTAGAAATCCACACGCTTTTCGGGCCATCCGTTATGTCGGATGTAATACGTCAGGCCATTGGGCAGTTGTCCCACACGGACAGCCGGATCCATAGGCACAGCTGGCATCTCCTGAGCATACGAGGCATTCAGGAGCATAAAAGCCAAAACGAAAAAAGAAAGAATTCTCTTCATTGTATTTGAATTAATTTTGTTTGTCAATGTGCATTGTTATCGTATTTTCCATTGTTGCTGAAACACCATAGGGAATGCCACACGCTCCTGAGTACTGTCGGCATAGAGGACGTCTAGGAACACACAGGCCTCGTTGCCCGACAATGAATCGGAAGTGGCCTTAGCACTTACCAGCCCGCCCTTGTTCATCTTTATGTCATCGACGAACTGGGCCATCAGGGCAACCATCTGGCTACGCATCTCTGGCCTCATCTCACCCGAGTGTTCCATGGCAGCCACATACTCGTCGAACCGTCCTTCCACCAGCATGGCATAATAGAACTCTGCTGCATACCGGGCCGATTCGTCGCTCAGATCATCCAAGGAAGGTCTGTGGCACGAGGCCGACACCAACAAGACTACGCTCAGGAAGAGAAATGACAAACGACGCATAGTGATTTACTTCTGACGGATAAAGATATTGATGGGTGTTCCAGAAAACGACCAGCGCTCGCGAATCTTGTTTTCCAGGAAACGGCGATAGGGTTCCTTGACATACTGAGGCAGATTGGCATAGAATACGAAACTGGGCACATGGGTGTCTGGCAACTGCATACAGTACTTGATCTTTATGTACTTACCCTTCATGGATGGTGGTGGAAAGGCTTCTATCAGAGGCAGCATCTCTTCGTTTAGCTTGGCGGTAGCCACTCTGCGACGGCGGTTCAGGTACACTTCTTTGGCCGTTTCCAACACCTTGAAAATACGTTGCTTTGTCAAGGCTGAACCAAACACGATGGGGAAATCCGTAAAGGGGGCCATACGATTGCGGATAGCATCCTCCATCGTCTTCATCACAACGGTGGACTTGTCTTCCACCAAATCCCACTTGTTCACCACCACCACCAGACTCTTCTGGTTGCGCTGAATCAGTTGGAATATGTTTAGGTCCTGTCCCTCGATCCCACGTGTAGCATCAATCATCAGAATGCATACATCGCTGTTTTCTATGCTGCGTATACTGCGCATGACGCTATAAAACTCCAAGTCTTCGGACACCTTGTTCTTCTTTCGGATACCTGCCGTATCAACCAGATAAAAATCAAATCCGAACTTGTCGTATCGCGTATATATACTGTCGCGAGTGGTACCGGCAATGTCGGTGACGATATTCCGTTCTTCCCCGATAAAGGCATTCACCAGACTGCTCTTTCCGGCATTGGGGCGACCAACAACAGCAAAACGGGGAATGTTTTCCTCAGGCACGTCGTTGTCCGTTTTGGGGAACTTACTCAACACCATATCCAGCAGATCGCCCGTTCCGCTTCCTGTCATGGCAGAGATACAGAAGGGGTCACCCAGACCTAACTTGTAGAATTCAGCTGCCTGATACTGCAACTCGTTGTTGTCCGTCTTGTTGGCAACCAAAAGAACTGGTTTTTTACTTCGACGCAGGATGGAAGCCACTTCCTCGTCCAAATCCGTGATGCCGTTTTCTATGTCCACCAAAAACAGGATGACATCGGCCTCATCCGTGGCCAATGTTACCTGTTTGCGGATTTCCTCCTCGAAAATATCATCGGAATTCACCACCCATCCCCCAGTGTCTATGACAGAAAACTCGCGCCCCGTCCATTCACATTTTCCATATTGACGGTCACGGGTTGTTCCGGCCTCATCACTCACTATGGCATGTCTCGTTTGCGTAAGTCTGTTGAACAAAGTGGATTTACCCACGTTCGGCCGTCCGACAATAGCTACTATATTCGGCATGTTCTTTTCTTCTTTTTTAATCCAGTTTATATCCGTATACTTTCATGGCACGTTCGCTGCTGCGCCAATCCTTATCTACCTTCACAAAGACTTCCAGATAGATACTTTTCCCGAAGAAACGTTCCAGACTCTTGCGTGCTTCGGTGCTTACTTTCTTCAACGCCACTCCCTGATGCCCGATAATGATACCCTTCTGGCTGTCGCGCTCCACATAAACAACGGCATTGATGTGGATATTCTTGGCACTTTCCTTGAATTGCTCTACGGCAACCTCTACGCTATAAGGTATTTCCTTGTCGTAATAAAGCAGAATCTTCTCGCGGATGATCTCTGTTACGAAAAAGCGGGCCGGTTTATCGGTCCATTGGTCCTTGTCGAAATAGGCAGGCGATTCGGGCAACAAATCCTGAATGCGATGAAGTACATTGTCCACGTTGAAACGATGGAGAGCGCTGATCGGGAAGATTTCCGCTCCGGGAAGAGCATTGTGCCACAGTTCCACCTTGGCGGTCAGTTCCGTCTGATTGCTGAGGTCTATCTTATTGATCAGAACCAAGACAGGAACGTTCATCTTGGCCACTTTTTCCAGGAATTCACTGTTCTTGTCCGGGGTTTCCACCATATCCGTCACATACAGCAGCACATCGGCATCCTGAAGGGCACTCTCGCTGAACTGAAGCATTTGCTCCTGTAACCGATAGTTCGGTTTCAGCACGCCCGGGGTATCGCTGAAACAGATTTGCATATCAGGAGTATTCAGGATACCCATGATGCGATGGCGCGTGGTCTGTGCCTTGAAGGTGGCAATGGAAATGCGTTCGCCAACCAAAAGATTCATCAGAGTGGACTTTCCCACGTTGGGATTACCCACGATGTTCACGAATCCAGCCTTATGTCCCATAAATCAACGTTTATATGTAACAAAAAAGCCGCAGAAAGCCTGTAGGCTCTCGCGGCTAATTTCTGCATCTGATGAGATTAGGCCTCCTTTTCGATTGCAACCTTGCCGCGATAATATCCGCAAGCAGGGCATACCGTATGATATACGTGGAATGCACCACAATTCGGGCATACTGCCAATGCAGGTGCTACGGCCTTGTCATGGGTTCTTCTCTTCAGTGTCCTTGTTTTGGACTGTCTTCTTTTAGGATGTGCCATTTTCTTTTATTTTTTTGTGTTATCTAATATTTTTTTCAATTCACTCCATCGCGGATCCATGTTTTTTTGTTCCAACACCGATTCATCGTACAGACATTCACCTTCCGGATGAACATGTCGCATGGGAATCTCCAGGGCGATGAACTCGTACAGGTTCCATGCCACACAGAATGTCCCGTCATCAGATGGAACGGTTACCATATCACCGTCATCCTCGAATTTGTCTCCGAGTTTCACACGAAGTGTTCGCTCGGCCTGGATGGGGAAATCGAAGAGCTCCAGACAACGGTCACATTCCACCTTTACCGTTCCGCTAAACCGGAAGTCAAGGACATAGACTTCTGCCGTCTGCTTCACCCGTAGCGCGACATCGAGCTGACCTTGCTGAATCTCAGGACCCTGAACAGCGGAGAAGAAGTCATCGTCCACATGCCACTGATACGACACAGTATCGCCCGGCATAGCTTTCAATTCCACTTTATAGCTGTTCAGTTTCTCCATCGGGGTGCAAAATTACAAAAAAAATAGATACGGACACGCTTTTTATCCGAAAAATTACATCTTTAATGCTTTTTCAGCTCAATGCGGAATGTCGTACCCCGTCCTATTTCCGATTTTTTCACGAAAATGCGGCCTTTATGGTATTCTTCCACGATACGCTTGGCCAAGGACAAGCCCAGGCCCCATCCGCGTTTTTTTGTGGTGAAACCCGGAGTAAAGACCGTCTTGAACTGACTCTTGGGGATGCCCTTACCGGTGTCCGAGACTTCCACTACGAAACAGCTCTTGCTCTCGTAGGCCTTCAGCAGGATGGAACCGGAACCTCCCATGGCATCTATGGCATTCTTGCAGAGATTCTCTATCACCCATTCGAACAGGGGAGCACTCATACGCACGATCAATGGATGGTCGGGAATCTGGCACGTCATCTCCACACGGTTGCTGGTACGTCTGCTGATGTATTGCACCACCTGTTCCAGTACCTCGTTCAGGTTTTCCGGGTTGGGTTCCGGCATTGAGCCGATCTTGCTGAAACGTTCGGCTATTCGTTGCAACCGCTTCACGTCCTTGTCCATTTCGGGAATCAGTGAGTCCTCGGGATAGCTTTCCTTCAGCACCTCCACCCATGCCATCAGACTGCTGATGGGCGTACCCAGTTGATGGGCCGTTTCCTTGCTCAGTCCTACCCACACCTTGTTCTGTTCCGCCTTTTTACTGCTGAGCAGGGCAAAGACGGCCACCACCACAAAGACTAACACTACGCCCAACTGCACATAGGGCCACAAGGCCAACCTGCGCAGAAGCCGACTGTCGTCGTAGCAAATTTCCATATAGTCCGTGTCGGACAGGTCGATGCGTATAACATGCCCGGCCCTATGCATGGATTCCGATTCGCGCTCAACGACCGCCAATGTGTCTGCTGCCGTCTTGGCATGAATAATCAGGTTTCGATAATCCTGTACGTCTCCGTCCTTGTCCGTTACAATGACCGGAATTGTATTGTTCGTATTCAGGACTTTCAGCACCAGGGACAGGTCGGTCGTTTCGTCGGCCTTGTTCACAAAGCGCATAGCTTCGGCCCATGTCGACATTTTCTGTTGTTCCTCCGTCTTGAGGTCCTTGACCAGGAAATGAGACACGACAAGCGAAGCCACACTCAAAAGTACGGCTGCCACCACCAGGGCAATCTTTACCTGACGTATTCGATTAATCCATTGCATTAATGCTTCCTATTGGGCAGACAGGGACTCCGCAGGAATTTCCGCTGCTGCTTCGACCTGTTCTGTCTGAGGAGTTTCTTCCTCATCACCATTTCTGTGACAGCCCTTTGTAGAAACCACATCCATCAGGATAAGGGCTACGGTAAGAATAAAATACTTCATTTTACACTTTTTTTATTATTTTGAATTTCACGATTGACCGAATAGGACAAAAGAGTTACCACCACCATAAGCAGGCACCCAAGTGCCAAAATCCAGGGCAAAGACAAATTACCATTTCCGAGACAGCCCTTTGGATCCACCACATCCATCAGGATAAGGACTACGGCAAGAATAATGCACTTCATTTTACATCTTTTTATTATATAATACGATATCAAGTTACAACATTATCGACTGGAAAAGCACGCCTGCAAGATAGCTCACGACATTACACAGAATACCATACGTGACAGCCTTTCGAATATCCCTGGTGACCAGATAGAACAAAAGAGATTCCACCACCACAACCAGACACTCAAAAGCCAGAATCCAGGGTAAAGACGTGTAACAAATCGGGGCATGCGCCACAAACAGGTTCAAAGGAACGTTCGTCAGGACATTCATCGCCACACTCATGGCCAGCACCTGCCATCGTCGTTCAGACAGGCCATAGAGTACCAACAGTTCCAATATAACGGTGGCCACAAGGGGAATCAGCAGGAAACGTACCGTTTCGCTATCTGCCCCGTACATTCCCAATGCATGTCCGGGAACCAGCATGGCAGCAAGCAGCCCGAAAGCCAACCCCACATGGTTGTTCAGCATACCATTGGCCCAATATAACGTCACTGGCATCGACAAGTTAAGCAAAAACGCCATAGGCAGGAAGAATACCGCATGACGAGCGCCAAGCAGAAAACACACACCGGCCAATATCAAGCTGGTCGACAAAGTGCGTCCCATACCGAACCGACAAGCCACAAATCCGCCTGAGGCCTTGCCGAAAAAGCTCAAAAGACACAGCAGGATAGGATAGAAGATGGATCCGTGTCCCAGCCCTGGTATCATTTGCCCGAAGAACGAGCGGATAAAGACCACCAGCAGAACAAAGACCAGTGCCACCACCAGGGATTCTTTTCCTATGGAAAGGGGCTGTACCGATATAGTCATATCACTTACGTCTTTTGTTTTCTTCCAAAAGAAGAGTGTCAAGACAGCAATACAAGCCATTACCGCTCCCCATAACCACAAGGACGGAAACAGACTTCCCATAGTGACGCCCAAAGCACCCGTAGAGACAAATATGCCTAGTGTACGGGCATCATTCCCTGTGTGCTCTGTCACGAATTTTCCCCCATAGACATGAAAGAGGGAATTTCCCAGCCCCATCAGCAATGCCACCAGGAGCGGAGGTGCCGGAAGGACGGAAGTCACTATCCCGAATCCCAGCAGGGTACCACAAAGCAACAATCCAGCTGCAACCGGCAGGTAGGGAAATGCCGTCATGGTCATCCTGTCCAGCCACGCCCCCATAAAGGGCTGTGTCAGGAAGGCTAACGCATTGTACACGATAAAAAGCATCGTCACAGAAGTTACCTGCAAATCCGGCATCAGCATAAAGACGCCACATGCACATACGGCATCAACCAGCATGTGCAGAAGCGTAAGCCATCCCACGTCAGACGTTATCGCAAAGTTCCTTTCCAACAGTATGTTTCTATTATTGTTATCTTTTCCGATTGCAAAGATACGATTAAGCAAGAGATTTGCCAAATTTTGCGCAAACCGAATGCAGAAAAACATTTTCTATGCTGAGGTGCAACCAAAATTCAACGACAGTTAAATTTATTTGAACAAATCCGAGCGTGAGTATCTTAGAGTGTTAGCTCAAAGATACGATTAAGCGAGCGCAACGCAAAAGAAAACCTGTTTTTTTTCATTGCCGAGCGTGAGTATCTTCGACCAAATGGTCAAAGATACGATTAAAAGTTGCTGCGAACATATATACCTTATATATAATAATAGCCCCTCAAACTGAAAAGAGAACTATTCTGAACTAAAAAACAGTTCAAACCTCGATGAAAACAAAATTGCATCGAAGAATTTGCAAATATTTGTAACTACACGCCGAAATCTTTGTAACTACACGTCGGGAAGCTTGTAACTACAAACTTTTTGTGCTGTAACTACAAACTTCTAGCTCTGTAACTACAAACTTTTCGAGCTGTAACTACAAACTTTTGGCAACGAGCCGAAGCAAATCTCGTATCTCCGCACAACCGATTGTTTTTCAACACGATTGAGAGATATCGTCTCCTTGGGCGAAAATCCGTATAATGGCAGACATTCTCATTCGCATGCAAATTATAAGCAAACTACTGCAATACCTTATTACGTCTCTGTAAAGCCACGAGGATACTGCGTTCTGCCATAGGGTTGAGACCTCGGAAGGTGATATGCTGTTTCAGTACGTCCAATGGCATTTCAAGCAACAACTTAGCGATACACTCATCTGCAAAAGAGTTGGAAACAACATTTACTCCCGTGAAATCAAGGGCAATGCGTGAATCTTCTGTGAATAATGAACGCAATTGCTCACGTATCTTCGCTCCCATCTCGCGAGTGCCGAAGTCGGTGGCGAACTGTGAGAACTTGAACTCGGCTGTAGATCTACCGTTTTTCCATAAAGTCTCTAACTCTTCTGTCTCAACGAAAGTTTCATTGTATTGAACATCAGCATCTGTACGATGGTCAACGACCTCGTTAGGGTCGATCTCCTTTGATGTCGTTATCTCCATATAAACAATGGTGCCTTGCCAGTAGCCGTTCTCTATGACTTCTGTACTATCGCCCTTGTGAATCAGTTTGTGATTACCTGAGTGTAAGATAAACTGCAGGCCAACGTCTTTCATCAGGCGCGATGTAGCATAAAGACCGAAGCCCATGCCTTTACCATCAGTAACGGAATCCTCTATGCACATGCGGATTGCCTCGGCTTCCGTAATATCGCGGAATTTCTCATTTTCAGCAAGGGAATTCCTGATACCTATGCCATCATCAGCAACGAGGATGCGCAGAACCTCATTGACGGCATCAAAATGCGTTATAGCTGTGCCCAAAGGTTTGCCTGAGTGAATATGCACATTATCTATTATCTCATAGAAACAATAGCTCAATGCTTGCAAAACACTCACTTCTATCTCAAAATGTGAAGTAAGCGTCTGCAGGACTTGCTGATACACATCATTCAGCGAATGTGAATCGAATACATCTATCGAGATATTGTTTGTTTCCGGAAAATACTGTTTCAATAAAAAAGCAATATTCATTTTCTTTCTTAATTAAATTAGCAACTGTCGAAAAAGACCAACCACGACCTCAATCCATAATCTGTTATGAAGGCAAATTTAGAAAATATTCACGAGATATACAACACCTCAGCATAGAAAATGTTTTTCTGCATTCGGTTTGCGCAAAATTTGGCAAATCTCTCGCATAATCGTATCTTTGACCATTTGGTCGAAGATACTCACGCTCGGCAAAGCAAAAAAATTGGCTTTTCTTTTGCTTTGCGCTTGCTTAATCGTATCTTTGCAGCATGAAACGAATTTATCATTTTATATTGTTCGTTTGTACGATGTGGATGGTGGCCTGCAACGACCATATCCCCGACCCTACGCCCACGAAGGCCGAACGTACCGTTATCGTGTACATGATGGCGGAAAACTCGCTCAACGACTTCGTCAGAAGCGATTCGTCGGAAATGGCCTATGCCGTCCAACGAATCCCGGACAACGTGAATTTCGTGCTCTATAAGGATGACATACATCTGCCCGTAATCTACGCCCTATCCAGGAAGTATGGAGTTCAAAAATGGAAACAATACGCGAAAGATCAGATCAGCACGGACTCCCTGACGATGAGAAATACGCTGAGAGACATTGTTGCCACATTCCCTGCGGATCATTACGGTCTGGTCCTGTGGTCGCACGGAGGTGGTTGGGTTCCACAAGTACGGAATACAAGAAAACGCTGGATTGGGATAGACAACAACAATAACTCTACGACCAATGTGGGCAGACAGATGAACATCAGCGAATTGAGATGGACATTGGAGCAACTGCCCCATTTCGACTATGTACTCTTCGATGCCTGTTTTATGCAGAGCATAGAAGTGGCTTACGAACTGAGGAACGTGACGGACTACATGATCGGCTCACCGGCTGAAATCCCGGGAACAGGTGCTCCGTACGACCAGATAATGACGGAACTTTGCAAATCGGACATCGCAGGCATTGTAAACAATTACTACAATGCATACGTGAACAGAAACGGAGTAGCACTTTCTGCCATCAATTGCAAGAAACTGGAGGCACTGGCCAATGCGACACGCTCCTACGTCAAGCCCATCTGGTCAGACACGCAAAAGAAAGACACGAAAGACATTCAGCGATATGGCCCGTTTTATAGTGGGAACAGCTATAGTCCTGAACCGTTCGACCTACGCGGATGTATGTATCAGTTCCTGCCCGAAAAAGACTATCAACAATGGAACAGAATCTTGACGGATGCCCTGGTGGAATGTAAGACAACACCTTCGTGGGATACCGTTTACCGTATCGATGATAACCACAACAAGTTGACAGACGAGGAACATTACAGCGGCATATCGGTCTTCGTTCCCGATCCGAAATATAATCCCTACGGGTGGAACGAAACGTTCCGACTGACGGAATGGTACAAAGCTACCGGATGGGGAAATACGGAGTAGTAACGCCTCCTACATTTCGCATTATGCATTATGCATTGTCAGAAGCCCTGCTCCTGAAGCAGATGCCGGATGAGCATAAGATGGGCAATATAACCGGAGAATACCGATTGGCCCGTTCGCGTCCTGGCGATGACCAAAAGAGACTTTATGGCAGAAGGAAGATTCTCTGCTACCGTACAGTCATTTATCCGTAATGTTTGCGGAAATTCCTTCTTGCAATTCTCGAACCACGCAATAAGTTCCTGTATTTCCTCTTTTTCATACTGCGGTTTGAAAAATGTTTCCGATGCCATACGCTATTCTGTTATTTTAACCACAAAGGTAATGATTTTCGGGATAATTTGGTTAACTTTGCAGCAAATAATACATAAATTACAGGAAAAATGCTTTTCGACAAGAATACCTACATCAATAGGAGAAACGTTCTGAAAGAAACAGTGGGAAGCGGACTGGTTTTGCTGTTCGGCAACAATGAATCACCGGCCAACTATCCTTCCAATGCCTACAAATTCCGCCAGGACAGTTCGTTCCTTTATTATTTCGGTTTACAAAGAGATGGACTCGTCGGGGTCTTGGACATAGACAATAACCAAGAATATTTGATTGGCGACGACATAGACATAGAGGATATCGTGTGGTACGGAAGCGTGGAGAGCGTGGCCGATATGGCAGCACAATGTGGGGTAGAAAACCACGGTCCTATGAAACGGTTACAGGAACTGACGGGCAAGGCCAAGGAACGTGGACAACGCATTCATTTTCTGCCCCCCTATCGTCACGACCTGATGATTCAGCTGATGGACTTGCTCGGAATCCACCCCGACAAGCAGCGCGAGGAAGCGTCGCTGGCACTTATTCTGGCCGTCGTTAATCAACGTGCCGTGAAGAGTGCCGAGGAAGTGGCCGAGATTGAACGGGCATGCGCCATCGGATACAAGATGCATACTACGGCCATGAAACTATGCAAGCCAGGCGTTTCGGAACAATATATTGCCGGTGTCATAAGCGGCATTGCCTCTAGTTACGGTTGCAACGTGAGTTTCCCGTCCATCCTAAGCATGCACGGAGAAATCATGCACGGAAACCCAAGTCCAAATCCTCTGTTGGCAGGACGACTGATGCTATGTGATGCGGGGGCTGAGACAAACGAGAACTATTGTAGCGACAACACACGCACGGCTCCCATCAGCGGAACATTCGACCAACGTCAACGGGACATTTACGGTATCGTGGAAGAATGTCACGACTACACCCTGGAAATAGCCAAGCCCAACGTAAAATGGTGGGACGTTCACATGAACGTGTGCCGCAGGATGATTGACCGCCTGAAAGAGGTGGGGCTGATGAAAGGAGATACGGAGGAAGCCCTGGAAGCTGGAGCACATGCCATGTTCATGCCTCACGGACTGGGACACATGATGGGTATGGATGTCCACGACATGGAAGGTCTGGGACAAATATACGTGGGATTCGACGAGGAAGTCCGCCCACGCCTGGACCAGTTCGGCACCAACTGTCTGCGTTGCGGTCGCAGATTGCAGGAGGGATGGGTGATGACGGACGAGCCGGGTATCTACTTCATCCCGGCCCTGATAGACAACTGGAAAGCGAACGGATACTGTGCAGAATTCATCAACTTCCCGTTACTGGAAACCTATAAGGATTTCGGGGGCATACGCATAGAAGATGACATTCTGATAACAAAAGAAGGATGCCGTTATCTGGGAGAGAATCGTATTCCATACCATTTAAACGACGTAGAAGATTTTATGAAGGAAAACAACGCATAAAATAAAATTCGGACAATCATGAAGAGAACAATCCTTATGTTGGCTACGGCAACCCTACTGATGCCGGTCAGCGCAAAAAAGAAGACAGAGGAAATGCCAAAAGACACCCTGATCTTTACAACCATAACAGAACAGCCCGTAACGAGCATCAAGAACCAGAACCACTCGGGAACGTGCTGGAGTTACTCATCCCTGGCGTTCTTTGAGAGCGAAGTAATGAAGAAGCATCCCGATATCAAGGATCTGGATTTGTGCGAATCGTTCCTGGTAAGCAAGACCTACACCGACCGGGCAGACAGGAACGTAAGGACACACGGAGATGCCAGCTTCTCGCAAGGCGGTAGTTTCTACGATGCCATCTACTGTATGCAGAACTACGGTCTGATCCCAGAAGGCATCATGCCCTACCCCATCACCCTCTATGGCGATTCTCTCTTTAATTTCCAGGCATTCTTTCCACCGATGGAGGCTTATCTGAAAGCCATTGCAGAATCAAATGCAAAGAAAATAAATCCCACATGGAAAAACACGCTACAAGGGATGTTGGACAGCTACTTCGGCGTATGCCCTACGGAATTCGACTATAAGGGGAAAAAATACACACCACAGTCCTTCGTAACGGATTACCTGACCCTGGACCCCAACGACTACGTGTCACTGACCAGCTATACACACCATCCTTTCTACAGCAGCTTCATCCTGGAAATCCAGGACAACTGGCGTTGGGCAAGCAGCTACAACCTGCCTTTGGACGAGCTGATGCGCGTGATGGAAGAAAGCATCAAAAACGGGTGGACCTTTGCATGGGGAGCCGATGTGAGCGAAGACGGTTTCAACCGACGCAACTCGACGAACAGGAACAAATGCGTGGCTACCGTTCCCGACACGAAAAAGGTGGCTGAAGTGGGAAGCGACCAAAGCAGATGGACAGGTGAGAAAGAAGGAGTAAAAATGGCCGATGCCGATGGTGCAGGAGAAAAAGTCATCACACAGGAAATGCGACAACTGGCATACGACAACTGGGAAACGACCGACGACCATGGTATGCTAATCTACGGCCTCGCCAAAGACCAGCACGGAAAGGAATATTTCATGATGAAGAACTCCTGGGGAGAAAGTGGTCCCTACAAGGGCTTCTGGTATGTATCGAAACCGTATATGGCATACAAGACCATGAACATCGTGATAAACAAGAACGCCATTCCGGCAGACATTCGTCAGAAACTGGGTATTTGATACAACAGAACCGACTCGAAAACTGCAATAAAAAACAGTTATGAAAAAACTCTTGTCAATCGTCCTGACATTATCCGCACTGTCAATTAGTGCGAAAAATGCTCCTATGGAAATCTTTCAGGTATCATCCCTGACGAAAGTCTTGCCAAGCGAAAAACATTTTACCGACATGCGGGATACCATAAGGGTGGCCCGTGGTGAGAATGCTACGGTACAATTCGTATTGACAAGCAGCAACCATCTTACCGGCCTGCAAGCCTGTGTCAAGCAAAAAGGGCTTGGCGAAATCAAAACGGGATGGGTACACGATGTGCTCAACACGAACTCTACATCAGGTGCAGACGACATGATATCGGCGCCCGACAATATGTACCCGGATCCCATCATCGACGATGAAGAGGAACAGCTGACTTCCGGAAGTCACAGAACCCTTTGGGTTGATATAGCCATCCCAAGGGATGCAAAACCCGGCTTGCACAAAGTAACCTTGACCGTAACAGGAAACAAAGGCGGCAAGACCATCAAGATGAAAAAGCCGTTCTGCATTCAGGTATATCCCGTCACTCTCCCGGAAGAACAGAAACTGAAAGTGGTAAACTGGTATTCTTCTGGAGGTGTCAAGCTATTAAACGGCAATGGCGGAACGAGCATCAGTCCTGATCGCTACCTGGAACTGCTTCAGTTGGTTGCCGAAACAGGGGCCAAATATGGACAGAACTGTTGGCTGATTTCCGAAAAGCCGGAAATGAAGCTCAACAAGGACAGCACGGATTTCTACCTCGACTTCACGTTCTTCGACAAAGTGGTGGAAATGTTCATCAAACATGGGAACCTGAAATATTTCTGCAACTCACACATGGGCGGAAGAGCCAAGGATGCTCAATGGTGCGATGGAATGCGTTTTAATATTTACACAGTGAAGGACAAGGCGTTAGTACATGACTATGTTCCCTATACCGATCCACGTCTGGAGACCTTCATAAAGCATTATTACACGCAAATAGAAGAACATTTCCGCGAAAAGGGGTGGTTGAACATGTGTTACCAGCACATTGCCGACGAGCCCGACAATATGGGAACCGAAAGTCAGAAATCATGGAGTGCAGTTGCTGCCATGATAAAAAAGTCCGCTCCGCAGTTAAAGACCATTGATGCAAGCTATGAAATCATAGAAAACCAGGACGTTAGCGTTGTTGTGTTGGGCAACAATATCGAGACTATGCCGGCTGTTCCGGCTGGAAGCGAACGATGGATGTACACATGCTGCGGCCCACAAGGCAACTTTGCCAACCGTTTCATACAGTTGCCTTTGATAAAGACGCGCATCCTGCATTGGATAAACTACAAATACGGGGAAGCCGGATACCTGCACTGGGGCTACAACTACTGGAATCTGTCAAAGGATCCTATGCACGATGCAACGCCCCAAGGACAAACATGGCCAGGAGGTGATTGCTTCATAATCTACCCTGGCAAGGAAAAAGTTTATCCCAGCATCCGCCTTTGCAGCATGAGGGACGGCATCAGGGATTACGACTTGCTATGCATGGTGGAAGCCATCAGTCCATTGAAGGCAAAGGAATGGTGCGACAGCATCATCCAAGGTCCCGACAAATACCAGATAGATATAAAACATTTCAACGAGATACGACGTCAAATGCTGGAATTTTTGAGTAAACAATAAAACTCCAGCCGTCATTTCTGTTAAAAAAACGCAATTTACTACAGATTTTAATGTAATTTGCGTTTTTTTTCGTACCTTTACGGCTATGAATTATGAATGGAAATACGATGTTCCCACTGCCGAACAACAAGAAAAAGCTACTGAATTAGCTAAGGAGCTGGGAATGATTCCGATATTTGGGAAATTGCTTCTTGATCGCGGCATCGAAAACGCAACGGAAGCAAAAAGATTCTTTCGTCCACAACTGAACGAATTGCTGGATCCATTTTTATTCCGGGATATGGAAAAGGCGGTGGCACGACTGAACGAGGCCATGGGCCGAAAGGAAAGGATTCTAGTATATGGCGATTATGACGTGGACGGATGTACAGCCGTGGCTCTGGTATATACCTTCCTGCAACAATTCTATTCCAGTATCGACTACTATATACCCGACCGATACGACGAGGGATATGGGGTATCGGTCAAAGGAATTGACTACGCCTACGACTCCAATGTCAAACTGATAATCGTTTTGGACTGCGGAATCAAGGCAAACGCAGAAATTGCCTATGCAAAGGAGAAAGGTATTGACTTTATCATCTGCGACCATCATGTGCCGGACAAGATACTGCCACCCGCAGTTGCCATCTTGAATGCAAAACGCGAGGATGCGGCATACCCATACAAGCATCTTTCCGGATGCGGCGTCGGATTCAAATTCATGCAAGCCTTTGCCATAAGCAACGGCATAGAATTCTCGACATTGATACCCCTATTGGATTTTTGCGCCATAAGTATTGCATCGGACATCGTCCCTATAATGGGTGAAAACCGAGTACTGGCCTACCATGGGCTACGCCAATTGAACGCAAACCCACGCATTGGCATCAAGGCAATCATTGAGACATGCGGATTGGAAGACAAAGAAGTCACTATCGGGGACATTGTCTTCAAAATCGGGCCTCGAATCAATGCATCTGGACGTATGCAAAACGGAAAAGAGGCAGTCTCTCTCTTAGTTGAGAAAGACGAGGAAACAGCCCGAAAAAAAGCTGCACTTATCAACCATTACAACGACCAACGAAAGGACTTGGATAAAAGCATGACTGAACAGGCGAACAAGATTGTGGAAAGCCTGGATCATCAGCACGAGCACAAAGCCATCGTCATCTACAACGAAGAATGGCACAAAGGGGTCGTGGGCATCGTAGCATCACGTCTCACAGAAATATATTTCAGACCATCTGTCGTTTTGACACGCACGGATGATATGGCAACAGGCTCAGCTCGCTCCGTCTCAGGATTCGATGTCTATAAGGCAGTGGAAAGCTGTAAGGATTTACTGGAAAATTTCGGTGGCCATACGTATGCAGTAGGTCTAAGCATGAAAGTGGAGCACGTTCCTGAATTCAAGAAGCGCTTCGAAGAATATGTAGAAAACCATATTCTGCCCAATCAGACAAATGCAATAATAAAAATAGACGGTTTTCTGGATTTCCATGATATAACTCGTAAAATGTTCCACGACCTAAAGAAGTTCAATCCATACGGCCCAGAGAATCCAAAGCCGATTTTTTGCACACAACATGTATATGACTATGGTACGAGCAAAGTCGTTGGAAGAGAGCAGGAACATATCAAATTGGAACTGGTGGACAACAAAAGCAACAATGTCATGAATGGCATCGCTTTCGGCCAAAGTTCACAGGCCAGATACATCAAGACAAAGCAATCCTTTGATATCGTGTACACCATCGAGGAGAACACGCACAAACGCAACGAGATCCAATTACAGATCGAAGACATACGTCCAATGGAGAAAGTCTGATGCCTCAAGAAAAATACCTTTCTATCTTACGCCAATACTGGGGATATGACAACTTTCGGGGAATACAGCACGAAATCATAGAAAGTATTGGAGAAGGCCATGACACACTTGGACTGATGCCGACAGGCGGTGGGAAGAGCATAACTTTCCAGGTTCCAGCCTTGGCACTGCCAGGAATTTGTATTGTCGTCACGCCTCTTATTGCACTTATGAAAGACCAAGTCATTAAGCTGAAAAAACTTGGCATAAAAGCAGCAGCCATTCATTCTGCAATGGAACGGCATGAAATTATCACGACCTTGGAAAATTGCATCTTCGGAGGATACAAGATTCTATACGTTTCCCCCGAAAGATTGTCATCCGAACTTTTTCAGACGAAGTTCAGACACATGAACGTCAGTTTCATTACAGTAGACGAAGCGCATTGTATCTGCCAATGGGGATATGATTTCAGACCTTCTTACCTGAAAATAGCAGAAATACGAAAAATAAAGCCATACATACCATTCCTTGCGCTGACGGCAACTGCCACGCCTGAGGTTGTACAAGACATACAAGAGAAACTTCTTTTCAAGGATGGACAGGTTTTCAAGATGAGCTTTTTCAGAAAGAACCTTGCCTATCAAGTCTATCATGCAGAAGAACAATCCATTGGAATGATTCACTTACTGAAAAGCATTCCTGGCTCTTGTATCATTTATACGAGAAACAGACAACATTGCAAGGATATATCTGACTATCTGAACACACTGGGATTCAGTGCCACATATTACCACGCCGGTGTCGAACATACCGAAAGAGACGAGCGACAAAAAAAATGGCTATGCAACGAATACAGGATTATGGTTGCCACCAATGCTTTCGGTATGGGAATTGACAAACCGGACGTCAGGTTGGTACTCCATGTTGACCTCCCGGATTCTATTGAAGAATATTTTCAGGAAGCCGGACGAGCTGGACGAGACGGAGAAAAATCGTATGCAATCATCGTCATCGACGGAAAAGAACTGGAATCATTGAAAAGAAGGGTTGGACAAACGTTCCCAAAAATCGAATACATAAAAGACGTATATGAGAAAATCTGTTTCTATTTCCAAATGGCACTAGGTGACGGAATGAATGTTACCAGGGAATTCAACATAGAAGAATTCTGTCGAACATTCAAATTTCACCCATTGATGGCGAAAAATGCACTTTCTATACTTGATATGGCTGGATATATCGAATATACAGATGCCGAAGAAGGAGATAGTAGAGTAAGAATTTGTGCAACAAGAAACGAGCTATTTAATAAGGTAAGTGGAAACAAGGAAACTATTACCAATAACATGTTACGTAATTTCTGCGGTATCTTTGTCGATTACGTTTATTTCGACGAAGATTTGATATGCAAGGAAACAGGATTAAGCAAAGATGTTGTTTACAACGAGCTAAAAGAAATGACGAACTGTGGATTAATTCATTATATACCCAGGAAACGAATTCCAAGAATTACGTTCAGGCAAAGACGAATTGAAAAAGAAGATATATATCTTCCTGATTCTGTTTATGCCAGAAGAATGGAAACCTATGCAGATCGTATAAAACAAATGTATGAATACTGTACAAGCGAAGATAAAATTTGTAGAAGCAGAAAACTCTTATACTATTTTGGAGAAAAACAAAAGAATAATTGCAGAATATGTGATATTTGTATGGAAGAAAAAGCCTACGAAATCACAAAAGATGAATTTACCAAGATTAGGAATCACCTGATTAAACAGTTACAAAATGGCCCCGTAAAAGCAGAACAGCTGGACATCAGCGGAATAGATGAGAACAAATTGTTCTGGGTAATAGAGTATATGCGAGGAAACGAAGAACTTGGATATGACGGCAATGCACTGATATTCAAGGGCTGATTCACGAGTCATTTGAAAACACGAAAGATATGAAGGAAGTTCCAAAAGGGTTTCCTTTTTTCCCATATAATATAAAAAAAGAGCAGGGAAAACCATCTGATTCTCCCTGCCCTGAAAAAAAACGGCAGCTACCTACTCTCCCACGGGTGTGCAGTACCATCGGCGATGGCGGGCTTAACTTCTCTGTTCGGAATGGGAAGAGGTGGAGCCCCGCCGCAATAGCCGCCTGAA